>CALGNO010000031.1 GCA_937958625.1 uncultured Neomegalonema sp. | reverse complement strand
GCGCTGGCCGATGACATCGCCTATAACAACCATGATTTCGACGACGGGCTGCGGGCCGGATTCTTTACGCTGGAGGAGATCGCCGACCTGCCGATGATCGGCCCTGCCCTGCACGAGGTCGATGCGCTTTATCCGGGGCTTGAGACGCCGAGGCGCAGTCACGAGGCGCTGCGGCGGCTGTTCTCGGCGATGGTCGAGGATATGCTGTCTGAGACCACGCGCCGGGTCGCCGAGGCCGCGCCGACATCGCCCGAGGCCGTGCGCGCCCATGGATCGGCGCTGGCCGGGTTCTCGGAGGCGGTCGAGGCGGCCTTTGCCGATATTCGCCGGTTCCTGTTCGCGCGGATGTACCGGCACTGGCAGGTCAACCGGATGATGGCCAAGGCCCAGCGCGTGATCGAGGAGATGTTTCCGCTGTTGCTGGACCAGCCTAACCTGTTGCCCGACGAATGGGGCGACGCCGCCATCGCCGCCAAGGACAGCGCGCGGGCGCGGATCGTGGCGGATTATATCGCGGGCATGACCGACAACTATGCGCTGGACGAATACCGGCGGCTGACCGACCCGTTTGCCGATGCGTGAGGTTACTTTGAAGGCGGGACAGCGGACGAAGGTGCTGGGGTTGTCGCACCGCAATCTGTCCACGCGCATCGAGTTCGAGGTCGCAACCGAGGACGGCGCGCAGCCGCGCGGTATCGTCGAAACCTCCCATCGGAGTGTGTTTACCGGGCGGCAGACCGAGACCCATCCGCTGCACGCGCTGAATGCCTTCGACAAGCCGTGGCGGGACCATGGCTATCAGATCCATGTCACGCCGGAGACCGATGCAACGGTGCGGTTTCGCACCCGGCATATCCGCGATGTGCACATGTATGCGGTCGTCGCGGTGATGGCCGGTATTGGCGTGCTCGCTAGCGTGGTGCTCGCGTTGATGCGTTAGCGGATCAGGCGCAGGCGGCGGCCATTGTTGGGGTTTTCGAAGAACCCGTCGGCATTGGTGGTGAACTGGTAGACCCGGCCCCGCTCGTCCTGAAACACGCCCGGTGCGATGCGGCGGGCGAAATCCTGACGACCCCGGCGGCGGTTCTCGATCAGGAGACCACCGCGCGTGCGCTCGATGACGATATTGCGGACGAAAACGCGCCCGTCGAACATCTGCCACGGTCCTTCGAGTTGCAGGAATACCCCGCGTCGGGGCTGGACCGGCTGATAGACGGGTTGCTGTTGCTGAAAGACCGGCTGCTGTTGTTGCGGCGGGACATAGGGGCCATCGGCGGGCTGTACGACACAGCCCGCAAAGGCAAGGGACGCCGCCGCAAGGGCGAGGGGGGCAAGTCTGGATTTCATCGGTCATCTCCCGTCGGGCAAGGGTGCCTGTGGCGTGATGCTAGCGGGTCTGACGGCAGGAGCAAGGTGGGAGTTGCGGAAGACTACGATAGCGCAAAATTTCAGTTCAGAACTGCGCCGCCCTGAGGGGTGGCGCAGAGCGCCGCCGCGTGGGGGCTGTGCGCGGCGCTCCGCTTGTGCCCAACGGCGCTTGTCACCGCTGGGCGGCTCCCATTGTGAAGGCGGTGAGGTTTTTTCAACGCTCTCAATGGTCGGCCATGCCGACCATCTGCCGCTGCAAGGCTGAACCAGGCTTCACCGCCCCACGCATTCGCTTTGCGAATGCTCCTAACTACACCCGCTCGTGCCGCCGCAGGTGTTGCACTTCAGGCAGGCACCGTTGCGCACACGGTTTTTCACTGGCGCGAAGAGCCGGAATTTCAGTTCAGAACCGCGCCGTTCCGAGGGGTGGCGCAAAGCGCCGCCCCGTGGGGGCTATGCGCGGCGCTCCGCTTGCGCCCAACGGCGCTTGTCACCGCTACGCGGCGACATCTCAGCACAGAAATTCAGTGCTCGGTATCGCGAGGCGGAAATGGATCGTTCCCTCGACCGATAGTGTCTTTGCTCCTAATTTGGCCGTTCCGGCCTTGCGTCGATAGCTCTCCACCCCCTTGATTGAGCAGCATTTCTTTCGCGCTTTTGACTGCTTCTTTTTGGGTGGAATGAACGCTTGAAGCGCGGTCAGCATCATTTCTCTTGTTCGCCCAAGTTCCATCAGGTCGCTGGGAAACCATTCTATCGCGTCCTTTAGACATAACTTTTCACCTATTCGTACTTGATTTGTCCGAGTTTTTAGCCGCGCAATATTGCGCGGCTAAAGTTGTTAAATTCCCTCAACTACACCCGCTCGTGCCGCCGCAGGTGTTGCACTTTAGGCAAGCGCCATTCCTCACCAGGGTGAAGTTGCCGCATTCGCCACAGGCATCGCCTTCGAAGCCCTTCATGCGGGCCTCGGCGACCTTGTCCATCACCGCCGATCCCAGCGAGCTGGTTGCCGCCGCCGCGCGTTCTGCGACGTCGCTGGCCCCCGGCACGACCGGGCTGGCGCTTTCGACGGCCAAATCCGCACCAAAGCTGGGCGCAAGGCCGCGGGTATAGCCGTTGGAGGTCAGGTGCTTGAGCAATTCGCCCATGGGCACGCTGCCGGTTGCGGGCTTGCCGGGGTCTTCGGACTCGCCGCCGCCCATCTCGTCGAAGCGCGGGGCTTCGGGCTGGACATGGGCAAGGTCGGAGCGGCCCGCGTAGCTGACCGCCAGCTCCCGGAAGATATAGTCGAGGATCGAGGTGGCGTTCTTGATCGAGTCGTTGCCCTGCACAACGCCCGCAGGCTCGAACCGGGTGAAGGTGAAGGCCTCGACGAACTCGTCCAGCGGCACGCCGTATTGCAGGGCCAGCGACACGGCGATGGCGAAGTTGTTCATCATCGCGCGGAAGGCAGCGCCCTCCTTGTGCATGTCGATGAAGATCTCGCCAAGGCGGCCATCCTCGTATTCACCGGTGCGCAGGTAGACCTTGTGCCCGCCGATGACGGCCTTTTGGGTATAGCCCTTGCGGCGCTGGGGCATCTTTTCGCGCTCGCGCACGGCCCGGTCGCGGTAGATGATCTTTTCGACGATGCGCTCGGCCAGGGCCTCGGCGCGCATGGCGGCGGGCTGGTTGGCCCCGATGGCCTCTTGCAGATCGCTCTCGTCCTCATCGTCCTCGAGCAGCTGCGTCGATAGCGGCTGGCTGAGTTTCGAGCCATCGCGGTAGAGCGCATTGGCCTTCAGCGCCAGACGCCAGGACATCATATAGGCGTCGTTGCAATCCTCGATCGTGGCATCGTTGGGCATGTTGATCGTCTTAGAGATCGCGCCCGAGATGAACGGCTGCGCCGCCGCCATCATCTTGATGTGGCTCTCCCACGACAGATAGCGTTTGCCGATCTTGCCGCAGGGATTGGCGCAATCGAAGACGGGCAGATGCGCGTCCTTGAGGTGCGGCGCGCCCTCCAGCGTCATGGTTCCGCAGGCGTGCAGGTTTGCGGCCTCGACCTCGGATTTCGAAAACCCGATGGCGCGCAGCAGGTTGAATTCCGGGTCCATCATCTGGGCAGCATCGAGACCGAGGGTCTTGATGCAGAAGTCCTCGCCCAGCGTCCACTGGTTGAAGGCGAAGCGAATGTCGAAGGCCGTGGCCATGCCATCCTCGACGGCCTTGATCTGGGCATCTTCGAAACCCTTGGTGCGCAGGGCGTCGTGGTCGATGCCGGGGGCGTCCTTCAAGGTGCCGCGACCGACGGCGTAGTTGATGATCTCTTCGGACTGCTCGGCGGTGTAACCGAGGGTCTTGAGGGCCGCAGGGACGGCGCGGTTGATGATCTTGAAATAACCGCCGCCCGCGAGTTTCTTGAACTTCACCAGGGCAAAGTCCGGCTCGATGCCGGTCGTGTCGCAATCCATCACCAGACCGATGGTGCCCGTGGGGGCGACGACCGAGGACTGGGCATTGCGATAGCCGTGTTTCTCGCCCAGCTTGACCGCCTTGTCCCAGGCCGCCACCGCCGCCTTGACCAGTTTCTGGTCGGGGCAGTTGGCGTGGTCGAGGGGGACGGGGGGGGTGCAGACCTTTTCATAGCCCGAGGTCGCGCCGTTCGCCGCGCGCTGGTGGTTGCGCATGACGCGCAGCATATGCTCGGCGTTTTCCTCGTAACGCGGGAAGGCTCCCAATTCGCCGGCCATTTCGGCGGAGGTGGCGTAGGACACCCCGGTCAGCACAGCCGAGAGCGCGCCGCAAAGGGCGCGGCCCTCGTCGGAATCGTAGCTGAGACCCATGGTCATCAGCAGGCCACCGATATTGGCATAGCCGAGGCCGAGGGTGCGGAAGTCATAGCTGCCCTGCGCAATCGACTCCGACGGGAACTGCGCCATCAGCACGCTGATCTCCAGCGTCACGGTCCAGAGGCGCACGGCGTGCTCGTACCCGGCCAGATCGAAGCGGCCCTCCTTGTCGGTAAAGGCCAGCAGGTTCAGGGAGGCGAGGTTACAGGCGGTGTCGTCGAGGAACATGTACTCGGAACAGGGGTTCGAGCCGCGAATCTCGCCCGAGGCCGGGCAGGTGTGCCAGTCATTGACCGTATCGTGGTACTGGATGCCGGGATCGGCGCAGGACCATGCTGCGTGGCAGACCTTGTCCCACAGGCCCTTGGCCTCGATGGTCCGGTGGACCTTGCCCGAGCGGCGACCGATCAGATCCCAGTCGCGCTCTTCTTTCACGGCGGTCAGAAATTCGTCGGTGACACGGATCGAGTTGTTGGCGTTCTGGCCCGCGACCGACAGATAGGCGTCGGAATCCCAGTCGAGACCGTAGGTTGGGAACTCGATGCTCTCATAGCCCTGACGCGCGTATTGCAGCACGCGCTGGATGTAGTTTTCGGGGATATGGACCTTGCGGGCGGCTTTGATGACGTCCTTCAGGGCGGTGTTCTGCTTGGGATCGTAGGCGGCTTCGATGGTGCCATCCCAGCTTTTCACGGCCTGCATGACAGCATTCAAGTGCTGTTCGTGCAGTTTCGACCCGGCCACCAGCGAGGCGACTTTCTGTTCTTCGATGACTTTCCAGTCGACGAAGGTCTCGATGTCGGGGTGATCGGCATCGACGATGACCATCTTGGCGGCGCGGCGCGTGGTGCCGCCTGATTTGATCGCGCCCGCAGCCCGGTCGCCGATTTTCAGAAAGCTCATGAGGCCGGAGGACTTGCCACCGCCGGAAAGCGGCTCGCCCTCGCCGCGCAGGGACGAAAAGTTGGTGCCGGTGCCGGAGCCGTACTTGAACAGGCGCGCCTCGCGGACCCAGAGGTCCATGATGCCGCCCTCGTTGACCAGATCATCGGCAACGGACTGGATAAAGCAGGCATGGGGCTGTGGGTGTTCGTAGGACGACGACGCCTTGACCATCTTGCCGGTTTTGAAATCGACATAGTGGTGGCCCTGGCTCGGGCCGTCGATGCCATAGGCCCAGTGCAGGCCGGTATTGAACCACTGGGGCGAGTTGGGTGCAGACTTTTGCAGGGCCAGCATCCGGCGCATTTCGTCGAAATAGGCCTTGGCGTCGGACTCGGCGGTGAAATAGCCACCCTTCCAACCCCAATAGGTCCACGTCCCGGCAAGACGATCAAAGACCTGCTTTGCGGTGGTCTCGCCGCCGGTGCGCTCTTCTTCGGGCAGTTTGGCGAGGGCGCGGGTATCGGCCTCGGAGCGCCACAGCCATTCGGGCACGCCCTTTTCCTTCACGCGCTTGAGCGCGGCGGGCACCCCGGCCTTGCGGAAATATTTCTGGGCCAGCACGTCACAGGCGACCTGCGACCATTGTTCGGGCGCTTCGACCTCGTCCAGACGGAAGACGACCGAGCCATCCGGGTTACGGATTTCACTGGCGGTCAGCTTGAAGGGGATGCCCGCATAGGCGTCTTTACGCGCGGACGTGTCGAAACGCTCGATTTTCATGGTCTGCTCCACTCACAAGAGGGGAGCGCCTTCCCGTTGCCGGGAAGACGCGTGCCTCTTTTTTCCTGCCTCATCCGGCTTGATACGCCCCGAAATTCGGCGCGTCACCGGCTTTGAATTATTCTCGCCGAGCACGACGCCACTCACGCCCTCTATACGCCACAATCGACGTCAGAGACACAAGATATAGCGCACGCGCTCTCTCCGTCATCAATCAATAGAAATTGATCCGCCCGGCGCAAGCTCTTTTTCGACACAAACGGCGCGCCGCCGGGGGACGAATCTGGGGACATTTTACGGAAATGGTTTGTTTCCAAATACCTTGGAAGCCACTCCGAATACGGAGGGTCGTTTAGATTTTTTTTACCATGATGGGAGAGCGTGACGATGCCGACGGGTTTCGGACGGCACGGAGCATCTTTTAGGTGAATTAGTGAAAAAGCCACCCGTTCTGATTGTCGATCGCGATGAGAATCGTCGCCGCAGGCTCGCGACCCTGCTGCGCGCGAGCACGGGGGTTCAGGCGGGGGCGTTCGTCACGCTTGCCGCTGCCTTTCCCGGCTTTCGATCCCTCGGCACGAGCATTTTCCCGCCCGACGTTCAGCTTTGTATCTGTCCCTGGGATGAAGGCGGCGAGGCGCTGGTTCTGGAGCGAATCGTGCTCGGTCGCGGTGGCCCTGCGCTTTTGGTGCCCTGTGCCGAGATCACGCCCGCCCGCATCTCGTTGGCCCGGCGGGCCGGGAACGTGCATCTGGTCGCCGCCACTTCCACCGACCTGAATGCGATGATGACCCGCGCCTTGCTGATCCTGGAGGCCGCATCGCCGGCCATCCTGCGCCCCAACCGGCTGACGAGCGCCTTGCAGACGCGGCTTGCGGGGTTTCCGGCCCTGCAACGGCGGCTCGGCGCGGGATAGCGAACGCGCGCGCCGAAAATCGTCTTTTATATCAGCGACATAGCGACCATGCTCCGGCTCTTGGGAAATATTACGCCGTAAGTTCATGATAATTTCGAGTACCCGCCAGACTTCTTTAAGCGGAATAGGCGATAGTGTCCCCAGAAAGAAATCGGGGGATTTCAATGTTCGATGACAAGAAAGCGGCACTCGCGCCGCGACTGGATGCGCGCATCCTGCGCCATATGCTGCACGAGACGATCGACCTGCTCGATGCCTCGTCGGATTATTCGGACGAAGCCTGCAAAAGCACCGACGCCGCCATGGCCCTAACCCGCATCGACTGGATGCTGATGGAAATTTTTGCCTGGTTGACGCGAGAACTGCGCCCGGACGAGGACACGGTGCCCAATACGCAGCTTGGCAAGCCGATCTCGGTTCTGGGCATCGACCAGAATGTGCTCAGCGACGAATTGCGCGCCTATAGTCAGGCGGTCGACCGGCTGCACCAGCGGGTTTTCCAGCTCGATTGTATCGCCGCCATCCGCAAACCGGCGCAAACCCTGCCCGACCCCGCAGAGCGCCCGAAACGCCCACGGGCCAAGGTGCTGCATATCTTTGGCGATCCGACACCGGAATCGACCGGTAACAATCCCGTCGTCGCCTCGCGAGAGCGCCTCAGAACCGCCTTGGGAGGCCTTTAACGCTCCTCGCAAATATTGCGGTCGGGGACGCGGCAGCTTATTGCGTCCCTGTCAGTTATGCAGGAGGTCCGGTCGTGAAACGCTTTGCCATACTCGCCGTTGCCATGCTCGCCAATCCGGCGGCGGCGCAGCAGGTTCTGGATACGGTTCCAGCCACGCCGCAACCCTATGCCGCCCCTGCCACGGCGGCGGCGGCACCGACCCTGCGCGCGACCCATGGCGATTGGGAGGTGCATTGCTATGGCGACGGCACCTGCTTCATGAGCCAGTTGCATCGGCGCTCGGCGGGTACGTCGGACGCGGTTTTCACCATCGCCAAGCCCGGTGATCTGACCGGCGATAATGGCGAGACCTATGCCGCCTTTGCCGAGATCGTGGTGCCGCTCGGGGTGTATCTGCCCGGTGGGCTGGGGCTGAAGGTCGACCAGTTGCCCGCCAAGGCCGCGCCGTTCGAGCGCTGTATCGACGAGGGCTGTATGGTCCGCGCGCCGGTATCCCAGACGATGCTGGCCAATCTGAAGGGCGGCGGGGTTGCCAATATCGTGATCTTCGCCGGTCCCGACCGCCCGATGCAAATTCCGATTTCGCTGGCCGGGTTTACGGCGGCGTATGACTCGTTTTGAGGGGGTGATGAAGCGGTCTCAAACGACCGCATACCGCGATCCTTCGAGACACTCGCTACGCTCGTTCCTCAGGATGAGGACAGTTCGCGGACCTCATCCTGAGGAGTCGCAAAGCGGCGTCTCGAAGGATGCGCAGCGCATTGCCTCAGCCATCCCACCGCTTTACCACCACCACCGCGTTCAGCCCGCCGAAGGCGAAGGAGTTGGACATGGCGTAGGGGACGTCGCGTTGCTGCGCCTCGTTCGGGACCACGTTCAGGTCGCAGTCGGGGTCGGGTTCTTCGTAATTGATCGTCGGCGGCACGATGCCCTCGAGCGCCGAGAGGGTCGCGACCATTTCCAGCGCGCCCGCTGCGCCGATGCAATGGCCGTGGGCGGATTTGGTCGAGGAGACCGCCAGCGCCTCGGCATGGCCGCCGAATACATCGCGCAGGGCGGCGCATTCGGTCTTATCGTTCATGGCCGTCGCGGTGCCGTGAGCGTTGACATAGGCAATCTGTTCGGGCGCGACAAAGCCGTCGGACAGCGCACCGCGCATGGCCCGTGTCGCGCCATCCAGCGAGGGCTGCACGATGTCACCCGCATCGGCGCTGGACCCGAAACCGATGATTTCGCCGAGGATCACGGCCCCGCGCGCCCGCGCCGCCTCCAGCTCTTCGAGCACGAGGATCGCCGCGCCCTCGCCCTGCACCATGCCGTCGCGGTTTTTCGAGAACGGGCGGCAGGCGGTCTTGGACATGACGCGCAGACCCTCCCACCCTTTAAGGACGCCCCAGGTCAGGCCGCTTTCGGTGCCGCCGGTCACCGCCACATCGGCTCCGCCGGAGCGAACCAGGTGGAATGCCTGACCGATGGCGTGGTTTGACGAGGCGCAGGCGGTGGAGATCGAATAGGCCGGGCCTTTCAGGCCGTTATCCATGCTGACCCAGCTGACCGGCGCATTCGCCATCAGGCGCGGGACCAGAAACGGATGCACGCGGGTTTTGCCCTCGCCATAAACCAGCCGGTAATTGTCGTCCTGGGTATGCTGGCCGCCCATGGACGTGCCGAGGATCGTCGCCGTGCGCTCGCCCAAGGCACCGTCGAAGCTCAGGCCCGACTGGCCGATGGCCTCGCGCGCCGCAATGGTCGCCATCTGGGTAACGCGGTCGCGCAGGGCGATCTCGCTGCGGGAGAAATGATCCTCGCCGTTAAAGCCCTTGGCCTCGGCGGCGATGGGGATGGTCAGGCCCTCGGTCGGGATGCGCTCGATGGGGCCAACGCCGGACCGGCCCGCGCGCAGGGCGGCGATATGCCCGGGGGCGCTGAGACCGAGGGACGAGATGACCCCCTGTCCGGTGACGACGACCCGGCGGTCAGACATAGGTGGTCCTTTCGGTATAGAACCGTTTGCGAGCCCTGTCGGACCCTTCGAGACGCTCGCGATGCTCGCTCCTCAGGGTGAGGTCGGCCTGCCGCTTCATCCTGAGGAAGCCTGAAAGGCTGCCTCGAAGGATGGGATGCACAGCGCTTTCCAGCATCCAGACAGGCTCACGCTTTTTCTGCCACGAGCCTGTCGACGCCGTCGGCGGCGGCCTGCACCGTCGAGATGTCGAAATCCGAGGCGGCGGGATCATTGGCGTTATAGGGGATCGTGATGTCGAACGCTTCTTCGATGGCGAAGACGATCTCCACCAGTCCGAGGGAGTCGATCCCCAGATCGGTCATGGTGGAGTCCGGCTTTACCGCATCGGCTTCCATCATCGCTTGATCGGCGACAATGCTGCGGACCTTGTCGAGAGTATCGCTCATCTAGGCATCCTTCGCTTGCGCCCTCGTCTTATAGCACTTTGCGTTAATGTTGAATCGAAAGCCGCGCCAAGAGTGAACGCCTTTCGATGCTTCCGGTAGCTCAAGGTAAACGCAAAATGCTTTAACGGTCGGCTTCCAGTGCCGAAAGTCGTTTCTTCAGGGCGTCGACGGCGTCGAAAAGGCGCGGCAATCGGCGCTGGGCCATGACGCCCTTGATCGCCTCGTCGCGTTTGACCGCCGGTACGCCCATATAGATGCTGCGCCCCGGAATATTGCTTGCCACCGCCGAGGCCGCGCCGACCAGCACATCGGACCCGATCTTCACATGATCCGCCACGCCGACTTTGCCGCCGAGGACCACCCGGTCGCCGACCTCGGCGCTGCCCGCGATGCCGACCTGGGCGCAGAGCATACAGGTCTCGCCGACCCGCACGTTATGGCCGATTTGCACATGATTATCGAGCTTCGTGCCGCTGCCGATGCTTGTATCGGTCAGGGTGCCTCGGTCGATGGTGGTGCAGGCCCCGACCTCGACGTCATCGCCGAGGGTCACGGCGGCCAGCGAGTGGATGCGCGCCAGCGATGTGTTCTGCGTCGCCGATTGCGAGCCGCCGCCCGCCTTCGCCGCCTCGACCGCGCCGAGTTGCGGGGTGACGAAGGAGAAACCGTCGGCGCCGATCACCGCGTTCTGGTGGATGATCGCCCGCGCGCCGATGCTGACCCGTGCGCCGATCCGCGCACCGGAATGAATGAGCGCCTCGGCACCGATCCGCGCCTTCGCCCCGATGGAGACATGGGACAGCACCCGCGACCCGGCCCCGACCTCGGCCCCCGCCGCGACATGGACGAAGGGGCCGAGACTGACCCCGTCGCCGATGACCGCCCCGGCCTCGACCACCGCCGATGGGTGAAGACCGGGCGGCGCGTCGATCTCGTGGGCGAATGCAGCGGTGAGGCCCGAAAGCGCGTAGCGTGGGCGGGGCACGAAGATTGCGGCCTTGAGGCCAAGGGCTTGCCAGTCGGTCTCCGGCGCAAGCACCGCGACCCCGGCCCCGTCGAGCAGCTTGGTGAATTCGGGCGATGTCGCGACGGCGATGGAGCCGGGCTGGGCCGCCTCCGCCGGGTGAACGGCCCCGTCGAGCGGCAGGCCGCCCTCGCCCGCGAAAGATGCGCCAAGGCGATCGGCAAGCTCTGCTACGGTAAAGACGGGCATCGCGCGGCGCTTTCTTTCGGCGGACAGACGACGCTTGTTTGGACCGTCGCGCGCCCGGGATCAAGCGCTCGCGACGGCCAACCGGGGCAATCGCCTATAACTCGCTCGTCTGCTGGGCCTCGGCATCCGCGTGCATGGCCCGGGCAAGCGCCTCGTCGCGGCCATAGATGTCGTCGCGGAAATGCAGGTGATCGAACTGGTCCACCCAGGCGGTCAGGTACATCAGATGCACCGGGATCGGGTTGTCGAGGGGCACCTCGGTCTCCTCGCGGGTGGCGAGGATATTTTCGATCATCGCGCCGGGATCATCGGTCTGGTCTGACAAAAGCAGCCATGCGAGGGCAAACGGTCGCTCGACGCGCACGCAACCATGGGACAGCGCGCGGACCTTCTGGTTGAAGAAATGCTTGGTCGGCGTGTCGTGCAGATACACGTTATGCCCGTTCGGAAACATGAATTTGACGTTGCCGAGGGCGTTGCCGTAGCCCGGTTTCTGGATCACGCCGTAATGTTCGCCGAAGACCTCCGGCGTTACGGTTTCCCAATCCACGTCCCGCGTCGCGTCGATTTTCTTGCCGCGACGATACAGCACCATGTTCTGGCGTTCGAAAAAGGTCGGGTCTGCCTTGGCGGCGGGCAGGAACTCGCGCACCACGATGCTGCGCGGCACATTCCAGCGCGGGTTGAGCACCAGATAGCTCATTTTCCGCGAAAATTCGGGCGTTTGCAGACGGCGCTCGGGCTTGCCGATCACCACCCGGGCCTCGTGGACCGGCTGGTTGTCGTCATTGTAGACCGACATGCGATAGGCGGGCTGATTGACCTCGATCCGGCGGCCCAACTCCTGGGTCGAGCGCCAGCGCAGGCGCTCCATATTCAGCATCACCTGGGCAATCCGGCGCTCCAGCGGCTCGTTCAGCGCGCGCAGGGTGGCGGGACCGGCCACGCCGTCGGTATCCAGCCCGTGGCGGTCCTGGAACTTTGCCACGGCACCCCGGACACGCTCGTCATAGGTCGAGGCCACCGGGGCGGCATCGCCCATCAATTCCGGCTCCGGCGCAAGGTCGCCCATGGCAATCAGGCGGCGGCGCAGCGCGGTGACGGCGGCGCTGGTATCGTCGAGCGCAAAGCTGGTGCCGGGAACCCGGTCGCCCCAGCCCCCGGCCTTCGCCGTGGACATCAAACGCGCAAGAGCGCCTTGCAGGGCGCGATAACGCGGATCACGCGGCGCAAGCTCGGCCAGGGCCAGTTCGGTATCGGTCGTCGCGGCGACACCGCGCAGAAGGTTGAGCGGATCGGGCCGCACTTGTTCGACAAAAACGCCGGTATTGATCGTTTCCGGGTTGGTCATCCCCGATTGCAGGTCATCGGCGTAGAGCAAAAAGGCCGCTGACATCTCGCGGTCGAGGGTAACCGCCTCGTTGAATCCTTCGGCGGAATCGAAATACAGCACCGGCTTGATCAAATCGAAACGGCGCTGCAAGTCGGCGACGCCATACCGTTCGGGCGACAGGCCGTGAACCTCGGCATCATGAAGCGCGCGCAGCAGAGCATCGGCGCGGCTGACGCCTTGTTTATCGCTGATCCAGAACGCCTGAAGCCGCCGCTCGGCATAGAAGACGTCCATCGCCTCCTGCGCGCGGGGATGGGCGCGGTCGACGGTGACCTGGTCCCCGGTGGTCTCCCGCGCGTGGCTCTCGTGGGCAGGCACTAAAGTACAAGTAAAAACAACAGCAAGAGCGGAAAGCAGGATTTTCGTACCACGCGTTAAACCGATCTTCGGTCTTACCCGCATAAGATGCTTTTCAGAGGCGCAGCGACCATTCGACCGAACAGCGAGTGCCGCGCCTGGGGAATTGCAGTCAGGAATTTCTTTCGTGCTCAACAAAGACCGTCTCCATGCCAAAGCGACCCGACGTGAATTTACCGCGGGGGGGTTTTCCCTTGCCGCTGTAACCGCTATCGCGCCCGTCAATACTCTGGCAGCGTCGTCCAACGGTTTGCGCCGGATCAACATCTATAGCCCGAGAACAGACGAGCGTCTTGACGTAATCTACTACGTTAATGGGCACTATGTCCCGGACGTAATGGCACAGTTAAACAATATTTTGCGAGATGTGCGTGCAGACGAAGTACGAGAAATGGACGCGCAACTGATTGATATTCTCGCCGCCGCGCAGGCTTTGCTCGGATATGACCGGCCATTTTCGGTGATTTCAGGCTATCGCAGCAAGAAAACCAACGACATGCTGCGCCGGAAAAGCCGCAATGTGGCGCGCAATTCGTACCACACGAAGGGCATGGCCGCCGACCTGCGTATGGAGGGGGTGGACGCCGCGATGCTGCAAAAGGCCGGCAAACACCTTGGGGCCGGGGGCGTCGGGATCTACACGAAATCGAACTTCGTGCATCTGGATAGCGGCCCGGTCAGAACCTGGGGAAGCTGACCGAACCGCCTGTTTTTACGTCAGAAGGTGTAGCCGACCTTCATCGACGCGGCGATGGCCGTGGGGTCGCCAAAGTCCGAAGCGGGGAAGCCCGGAACCTGGGGATCGTTGATCGCATCGAGCCAGCGATATTCAGCGCCTAAGGTGACGCGCAGTCCCTCGCCGCTGTCGATAATCAGACCGCCGCCAAGGCTGTACCCGCCGTCCACGGTCTTGAAAAGGCTGCCCTCTTCGCCGCCGTCTTCTTCATAGCTGCCGGTGACGAAAGCCGCGAAGTTTTCGTTCAGGCGCTGGGCGACCGTCAGGCGGTAGGTGAAGACGTCCTCGGTATATTCAACCACCGGGCGACCGAAATTGGCCCGGAAACCCGGCGGATCGAAATCAACGCCGCCCCAATCCGCCCAACGGATATTTGCCCGCACAAGCGTTGAGGTCGTGATCGGGGCTTGCAGGTCCACGTTGACGGATTGCGGTGTGTGAATCTCAAAGCTGCCAGGAATGGCGACCGGTCCTACGGGCGAGAGAAGAATCTCTGTCGAATCAAATTCGTGTTCGATTTCAGAGTTGTAGGTAACGGCCAGACGCGCCTTGTAGGCGGGGATTTCGATTGCTGCGCCCACGACAAAGCCGATGCCCTCGTCCTCGACATCAATCTGATAGATCGGAATGGGCGTTTCGGGAAATACCGGCACGGCCTGGAGATTACGAGTGGGCCCTTGCAGATCGACCGCCGCAACCTGAACACGCGGACCCGCATAGACACTGAAATTGTCGTTGAATTTAAAACGGCCCACCGCCGTCAGGGTATATGCCGAAACATCCGCAGCCGTGCCGATATACAGCCCATTGTCATACTCGGTCGAGCGCAGGAACGGGGTGTCGAAAATGATGGCACCGGAAATCCGGTCGGTGAAATCAGTCTTCGCACCGCCATTGAAGAACGGCGTCGTCTCGGCATTATCGCCAAAATCGCCGAACAACGGATTGCTGCCCTCAACCGTGGGCACGACGATGCCAACACGGCCCTCGATGTAATTGCCCTCTTCGAAGATGATGTCGATGGGCTGACCGGTCAGGTCGAAGCCGCCGGCATGGGCGGCGGCGGGGGCCATGGCGATACAGGCTGCGAGGCCCAGATTCCTGGCGCGGGTTTTTCTTGCGCTCATGTCAAATTCCTCCTGCGCCTGGCTTCTGCGAGCGTGTGGGCGCGTGACGCGGCAGAATGGGGTCCGCCGGGGTGATTCGGGTCAGTAAAACGTATTATTGCTTTAGACCGCTACCGAACAGGCGCGGGGAAGGCCATGTTCTCGTTAGGGAAACCACGGTCAAAACTTGGCTTTTTTCGCGCGGCAAGCAAATACGCAACGCTTCTTGCAATTTTTAGAGTAATTGAAAACGCTTCAGTCGCCTTTATCGGGAGAGGTTGCCCGGATCAGGCGCGACGGGCGGCAGACATGAAAAACGCGGCAGGATGGTGCCTGCCGCGAGAGATTGCGGGTAAACCTCGCACCCTTCGAGACACTCGCTTTGCTCGTTCCTCAGGATGAAGTTCGCGATGTGGCCTCATCCTGAGGAGGCGCGCAGCGCCGTCTCGAAGGATTTGTTCATCAGAGAATGGGTCGGTCTTCGATCTGACGCGGCAGGGTGGTGCCTGCCGCGTGAGACTGCGGGTAAACCGCACCCTTCGAGACACTCGCTTTGCTCGTTCCTCAGGGTGAGGTAAGCGCTGCGGCCTCATCCTGAGGAGGCGCGCAGCGCCGCGTTTCGTATTTCAACTGCTGAAGCGGGAATGACCGATCAGGCCTTGGCCTTGCGAGGGCGATAGTTGGTTTTTTCGGCGATACGGGCCGACTTACCGCGGCGGTCGCGCAGGTAGTACAGCTTCGCGCGGCGGACACGGCCCCGGCGCACGACTTCGATGCCTTCGATCGACGGGCTGTAGAGCGGGAATACGCGCTCGACGCCTTCGCCGTAGGAAATCTTGCGAACGGTGAAGCCACCATTCAGGGTCTCGCCGCCGGAACGGGCAATGCAGACGCCTTCATAGGCCTGGGTCCGCACGCGCTCGCCTTCACGGACGAAGACGCTGACCTTGAGCGTATCACCCGGTTTGAAATCGGGGACCGGGCGTTTGGCGGCCAGTTCGGCGCGCTGTTCTTCTTCGAGTTGCTCGATGACATTCATCGGTTCGTTCCTTCGTACAGCCCGCTTTGCGCGGGACGGGGTTTCGGGTCCGAGTGCTCTGCTCCTCCGTGCCGGGTGCTATTCGGTGTCGCCACGAATGTGGTCGCCACCAAAGGCCCGCCAGAGATCGGGACGCCGTTCCTTCGTCACTGCCTCGGCCTGAGAACGTCGCCAGTCGGCGACCCGGGCGTGATGGCCGGAGAGGAGAACCTCCGGTATCGCGCGCCCTTCCCATTCCGGGGGCTTTGTATACTGCGGATGTTCCAGCAACCCCGCAGAAAAGCTTTCGTCTACCGTCGATTCCAGCGCGCCAAGCACACCGGGCAACAGCCGTACCACCGCGTCGATCACCGCCATGGCCGGGATTTCGCCCCCGGTCAGGACCGCGTCGCCGACGCTGATCTCTTCGACGTCCCGAGCCTCCAAGACCCGTTGGTCGATGCCTTCGAAACGGCCACACAGAAACGTGGCCCCCTCGCTCGCCGCCAGCGCCCGCACCCGATCTTGAGTGATGGGACGACCACGCGCCGAAAGACACAGCACAGGCCAGCGCCCCCGATCCTTGGGAGCCTTGGCCAGTGACACGTCTATCGCTGCCGCCACCACGTCGGGTTTCAGGACCATACCCGGTCCACCCCCCGCCGGGGTATCATCGACAGAGCGGTGCTTATCTTTCGCAAAGCCGCGAATGTCCAGCGTTTCCAGCGCCCAAAGCCGTTTTTCAAGCGCCTTTCCGACCAGAGAGGCCCCGAGCGGGCCGGGAAACATCTCCGGATAGAGCGTCAGGACGGTCGCGCGCCATGTCGGGTCGGACTTCACCCCCGATTCGTTCATGAGAGTGCGGGGGCTGGCCGAGGCGGTAATCTGGCGCAGGCCGTGGGAGCGGGTGGGTTTGGTCATGGCGGGAAAAATTCCAGAGAGAACAGGTCACGGCGACCATCCACGACTCGCAGGACGACCAGATAATCCGTTTCTTCCCGGTAGAAGATGATGTGCGGCTTTACAATGACAGCGCGCATACCGGCAGAAAGATCGTCGCGTAATTGGCCAACGGGGTGGTCATCGCGGATTCGATCCAATGCCACTTGAATGGCGCTGGCACGTTTCAGCCAATGTGAAACGCCCCAGCGTTCAATGGACCAATCCCGGATTTCTTTCAGATCACCCTCGGCAGCAGCGACGATGCGAATGGGCTTCACGTTTCGTGGAACCCGCTTTTCAGGCGTGGTTCGAACTCTTCCATGCTGAAAGGTCGTGCCTCGCCTCGGTCTGCCTGAGCAACGGCTTCTTCGAATTCACTGCGCAATGCCCGTAACCGCGCCGCACGCTCATCCTCCTTCATCAGCGACCAAATACCGGCGCGCATCGCTTCTGACAGATTGGCAAAGCGGCCCGCCTTGATTTGACTGTCGACGTAGTGCTCCAGCGGTTCGGTGAGAGAGATGTTCGGCATGACTGCCTCCAAAACTGCATTATCTGACATGGATATAGCATAATCAGACATTATCCGACAGGATTACTTCTTCCCGCTCATGGCTGCCATCATCATGGCTTGCATGGCTTCCATGCTCTTGCCGCCCATGGTCATGGCTTGGGCCATGAATTTCTCAGGGTCGGCGAGGGTGTCCATATTGGCCTTTGCGCGCTCGGTCATTTCGTCGACGATCAAGGCATTCAGCGCCTCTACATCGGGCAGGCCCAGAAACGCGCGGGCCTCTTGCGGGGTGCAGTCGATGTCGATGGTCAGTTTCATGGAAGTCTCCTGTCAGGCCCCGAGGGCGTAGAGGGTATCGGCCATGGTCTCGATGCGGTCGCGCCATGCGAGGACGGCGAGCCACTCTGCCGGAATACCCGCCATACCATAGACCCGGCCCGCAATCTGCCCCGCGATAGCCGCCACCGTATCGGCATCGCCGCCAAGATTGGCCGCCAGCAGCACGCAATCGCGGAATGTCCCGGTGTTCTCGAAGGCCCAGAACGCGGCCTCGTAGCTGTCGCGGACATAGCCGGTCGATTTCACCGCTTCCCGCGGGGTATCGGCGGGCAGGCGGTGCAAGGCATCGCGGAGGGTGCCGCTGTGCAGGAACGCCGCGAGGGCGAAGGCCGCGTCGTCGCATTCATCCGCCGCATGGGTGATCTGGCTTTGCAGTACGGCCACATCGACCGCCGCCATCGCATCCCGATGATGGGCGATAACGGCGGGGGCAAGGCGCATGGTGCCGCCATTCCCGGCCAGATTGGCCGCGTTCAGACCGCCATAGGGATCGCCGCTGGCCGCCACCCGGTCGAGGGCCTCGCTGACCGTATTGCCGATGTCGAAACAGGTGCCGGTGGGCGACATGTAGCCCTCGTCGCGCCAGCGGATGAACCGCCGCGCGCAGTCCGCTGCATTCCAGCCGCCGCACTCGATCAGGCTTTCGGCGAGACAGAGGGCCATCGACGTGTCATCGGTCCAGACGCCGGGTTCGAGGTCGAACGGGCCGCCGCCGACAATATCCGTGACGGGAGGCAGGCTGTCGCGCGCTGAAAATTCCAGCGTCGTGCCAAGGGCGTCGCCGACCGCGAGGCCCAGCAGCATCCCGCGCGCCTGATCGCGGGTCATCGCGGTCAAGTGTCGTCCTCGGGGGGTGGATCGGCGATGATTCGGCCACCCAAAATGTCCACGCGGGGGATGATCTCGCGGGTAAACGGCAGATAGCGCGACTCGCCGCCGCCCTCGGGCAGGTATTCGATCACGTCGCCCGCGCCGAAATCCTGTATCGCCTTGACCTTGCCGATGGCGGTGCCGTCTGCCGTTTCGATGCGCAGGCCCAGCAAGTCGGCGTAGTAAAATTCGTCTTCGTCGGGGTCGGGCAAGGCGGAGCGCTCGGCATAAAGGCGGGTGCCTTTCAGTGCCTCGGCGTCCTCGCGGGTTGCAACGCCCGAAAGCCGCGCCGCGTAGCCGCCCTTGACCGGGCGGGTGAGCTTGATCTTGAAGCTGCGCTTGGCGTCCTCGGTATGCAGCGGGCCATAATCGCCCACCGCCGCCGGATCATCGGTGAAGGTTTTCAGCTTCGCCTCGCCGCGCACGCCAAAGGCACCCGCGATGGCGGCGACGCAGACGCGATCTCGGCTCATTCGCTCACCGGTGGCAGGAACTCGAAGAATTCGGCGACGGGAATATCGAGAACAACCCTGCCGTCGATACGAAGGGTGTCGTTGACGGTCAGGGTCACCGCCTCCTCGCTTGTATAGAGCGTAGCGCGGCGTTTTATTGCGTCGATGACGACGACATGGCTGACCGTGGGATGGCGGAAGTAATTCGCGCGTTTCTCCATCGTGTCACGATCAAGGGTGGTGACAGAAACCTCGAAAATCACGGTCGGAGCTTCGGCGACCTGATCCATTGGATTCGAGGAGAAGGGCGCGCAGTTCACGTAGGCATCAGGGCGATAACTGGTCGTGTCGTCTATCATGACCTGACGGCCATCGACGGCGGGACGGCAGTCCGATGGCGGGCGCAGACGCCGCGTCAGCGCGCCTGCGACGTTCGTCTTGATTGTCTCGTGCAAGTCGCTTTCGGCCATCATCTGGATCGGAAGACCGCCGACGAGTTCCCATTTCTCGCCCTCGGGAACCCAGTTCAGGAATTCCGGCACGGTCATCAGATGCGAAGTGGCGGCGGCGGTCATTGGGGCGCGGCTCCTGTGTGGTCGGCGAAGACCATAGCACGGAACGAGGGCCGAAATCCAAGGCGATCAGGCACCGCGCAAATCCTGTAACCGGGATTTCTGCTGGCCCTCGGCATCGAAATTCGCCGGGTCGAGCCACGCTTCGAAGCCCGCTTTCACCTGCGGCCATTCGCGGTCGAGGATCGAATACCATGCCGTATCGCGGTTGAGGCCGCGCGCAATCTGGTGTTGGCGGAAAATGCCCTCGGCGGTGAAACCGAGGCGGGTGGCGGCATTGCAGGACGGCGCATTGAGCGCGTTGCACTTCCACTCATAGCGCCGCATCCCGAGGTCATCGAAGACATGGGCCATGGCCAGATAATGCGCCTCGGTTGCCGCGCGGGTGGCCGAAAGCGCCTGCGACAGCCAGATCCAGCCGGTTTCGATCACACCGTTGGGGATGTCGTGACGCATGAGGGAAAGCCATCCCTTCGCCGCGCCGTCCTCTTCGGGGATGACCGCATAGAAGAACGGGTCGGGGCTGGCCGCGTGGGTTGCGACCAGATCCGCAAAGGCGGCTTCGTCCTCGGCAGCGAAAGGCCCGGTATCGCCGAGATAGGCCCAGCGGTCAGCGGGTTCGGCTTGCGCGCACGCCCAGAGCGCGGGGCCATGGGCCGCCGCGTCCAGCTTTTCGAGGCGGCAATACCGCCCCGTCAGAACGCGGCCATCCGGCCCCCGTGCATCGGGGGGCGGAACGGGATCGCCCAAGGGGACGTTGAAACGGGTTGTCACGGCCATCGCCCTTTCATTTGAGCGGGTCTGGGGTGGCGCTCGATGCCCCGTACAGCGAGGCCCCGGCTCGGCACCGCCTCCTTGGGGGATGCGATGCCGGTCGGGGATGTGGCCTCAGATCGCTGACAAACCGCCGATTCATAAAATCATGCTTCGAGACGGGCTTTCAGCCCTCCTCAGCATGAGGAGACTGAAGGACTGACCTCATCCTGAGGAACGGGCAAAGCCCGTGTCTCGAAGGATCGGACGTTTGTCATTCCACGCGGCGCTGCGCTTGCTCGGGTCCACGCGGCGCTGCGCTTGCTCGGGTCCACGCGGCGCTGCGCTTGCTCGGGTCCACGCGGCGCTGCGCTTGCTCGGGCCAAGCCCGAGCATGACTGATCCAATAAGCGAACAGGATGCGTTCGATCAGCTGGCGGCTTCTTCAGCCGGGGCGTCCTCGGCGGCGGCTTCTTCTGCCGGTGCTTCCTCGGCGGGGGCGTTTTTCGCCTCTTCCTCGGCGGCCTTCAGGGCTTCGGCCTTGTCAGCCTTTTCCTGCACGCGTTCTTCGGCTTTCTTGCCGGGTTTCGCCTTGTTGGGGTTGTTGCGCTCGGTCTTGGGCATTTCGCCAGCCGCTTCGAGGAAGCGGGCGACGCGGTCGGTCGGCTTGGCACCTTTGCCCATCCATTCCTTGATGCGCTCGATGTCCATTTTCACGCGCTCTTCATTGTCCTTGGCGAGCAGCGGGTTGTAGGTGCCCACTTTCTCGATGAAGCGGCCATCGCGGGCCATGCGGCTGTCGGCGACGACGATGCGATAGAACGGGCGTTTCTTGGAGCCGCCACGGGCGAGACGAATAACGGTAGCCATATCGGTAAGTCCTTATCTGAGTATCTTATTTCAGGGTCATTCGGGTTTCGAGTTTCTCGAATTCGGGATCGTTCGACTGCGCCTCGCCCTTGCGGACGATCAGGGCAGCGAGGATGGAGTCGTGTTCGGTGCCGATGGTGACGGCACTGTCATCGTCAAAACGTAAGGTCAGGGCGTTGTCGTAGGTGACGACGTCGTCGAGTTCGGCGGTCATGCGGATGATGTCGATGCTGACCAGCTCGACCCCCGGCATGGCCAGCTCGATCAGCGAGCAGGGACCGATGGCCCCGGAGCGCACGTTGAAAGGCAGGTCGAGGGGCATGTCGCCGCGCTTGATGTCGAGCAGGTGGTAATCCTGATCGCCCTTCGAGGTTTTGTGCTCGGTCTCGAAGGTGATGAAATCCGTGCCGGTGCCGAGCCAGATCGCGCCCTTGGGCAGGGATGCGCTGGACCGCAGGGGTTCGGCATGGACCTGATGGCCATAGATGGCCGAGATCGGCTTGCCGATCATGGCTTTCAGGGCCGATATTGCCTTGGAAGACAGTTCGTTGCTCATGCGGCTGTTCCAGTCTTTTGAGCGTGGGGCCGTGGGTAGCGGTAGATGCGCATGGCGCGGTCGGGCGGAATGATGGTCATGCCCTCGTCGGTTGCGCCGAGGCGCTCGACGATGCGGATCGACGGGGTATTGGCCTCGGCCACGGCGCTCATGACGCGGGTCCAGCCCTTGGCGAAACACCAGTCGAGGGAGGCGCGCACAGCCTCGGTCGCGTAGCCTTTGCCGCCGTGTTCTTCGAGCAGGAAGTACGTGATTTCCGGTTCTGGCCAGCCGTCGGGATACCAAGGGCCGACCATGCCGATGGTCTCGCCGGTCTCGGTCAGGGTCAGCGCCCAGGGGCCATAGCCGCGCAGGGTCCAGTGGCCCGCATACATCGACAGCTTGCGCCAGCTTTCCTCGGCATGGATCGGGCCGCCGTAGAACGCCGAATGATCCGACGCGAAAAACCGCGCGAAGGCGGGCGCATCGGCGAGGGACAAGCCGCGCAGGGTCAGGCGCTCGGTGGTGAGGATGGGCGGGGTCATGCGGGCACCGGATGCAGCCAGGTGCCGGAGTTCAGGTCATGGGCCGGAGCCGCAGACTCGCGCACCGCACCCATGCGCTCGGCCAGCCGGATCGACCGGTCATTGTCATTGGCGATATAGCTGACGAGCCGCTGGGGTGGCAGGCTGGCATAGGCCCAGCCGCGCGCGGCCTCCGCCGCCTCGCGGGCGATACCCTTGCCCTCGGCATGGGCGAAGACGCTCCAGCCGAGTTCGAGATCGGCATGGTGGGGCGGGTAGTGGATACCGACCGTGCCGACATACTCATCGCCGAAATCGACCGACCAGAACCCGAAGCCCTTCATCTGCCAGTGACCGATATCACCGGCAAACACCGTCCAGGCCGCATAGGGCGCGAGCGGCCCGCCGATATGGCACGACCGATCCGTGGCATAAAACGCCGCGAACCGCTCGAAATCGGCCTCGCGGGGGCCGCGCAGGGTTAGGCGCTCGGTGGTGAGGACGGGCGGGGTCATTTCTTCTTGCCGAACCCTGCCAGGCCCGGGGGCAGCGTGGAGCCACCCGGTCCCATGCCCGGCAAACCGCCGGGGGGAAGCGAGGGCATACCGCCGGGAGGCATCGCGCCGCCGCCCGCACCGGGGGGCAGCCCGCCCGCGCCGCCGAACATGCCGGCAAGCTGGCGCATCCCGGCCTTGCCCTTGCCCATCTTGCCGACTTTTTTCATCATGTCGGCCATCTGGCGGTGCATCTTCATCAGCTTGTTGATCTCGGAGACCGGCACGCCCGCCCCCGCCGCAATGCGTTTCTTGCGCGAGGCGGCGAGCAGGTCGGGTTTCTTGCGCTCTTGCTTGGTCATCGACTGGATGATGGCGATCTGGCGGTTGATGATGGAATCGTCCATGCCCGACGCATCCATCTGCTTTTTCATCTTGCCGACACCGGGCAACATGCCCATCAGGCCGCCCATGCCGCCCATTTTCTGCATCTGCTGGAACTGGCTGAGCAGGTCGTTCATGTCGAAGCGGCCCGCCATCATGCGCTTGGCTTGCTTTTCGGCCTGTTCAGCCTCGATCTGCTCCTGCGCCTTTTCCACGAGGCCGACGACGTCGCCCATGCCGAGGATACGGCCCGCGACGCGGTCGGGGACGAATTCCTCCAGCGCGTCCATCTTCTCGCCGACGCCGACCAGCTTGATCGGCTTGCCGGTGACAGCGCGCATGGAGAGCGCCGCGCCGCCGCGCCCGTCGCCATCCATCCGGGTCAGCACGACGCCCGAGATACCGACGCGGCCATCGAAGTTCTCGGCGACGTTCACGGCGTCTTGGCCGGTCAGCGAGTCGACCACGAGCAGGGTCTCGCGGGGCTGGGCCACGTCGCGGACGGCCTCCACCTCGGCCATCAGCTCGTCATCGACATGCAGGCGACCGGCGGTGTCGAGCATCACGACGTCATAGCCGGACAGCTTGGCTTGGGTCAGAGCGCGCTTGGCGATCTGCACGGCGGTCTGGCCGGGCTGGATCGGCAGGGTATCGACGCCGATCTGCGCGCCGAGAATCGCAAGCTGCTCCATCGCCGCCGGACGGCGGGTGTCAAGGGACGCCATCAGCACGCGCTTGCGCTCGCGCTCGGTCAGGCGTTTGGCGATTTTTGCGGTAGTCGTCGTTTTACCCGAGCCTTGCAGGCCGACCATGAGGATCGGAGAGGGCGGGTTGTCGACCTTGAGCGCGCTGTCGCGGGCGACTTTTTCGGGGTCATCGCCGCCGCGCAGCATCGAGACCAGCTCGTCATTGACGATTTTGACGACCTGCTGGCCCGGCTGGATCGACTTGGTGACCTCTTGCCCGACGGCCTTGACGCGGACCCGCTCGATGAAATCGCGGGCGATGGGCAGCGAGACATCGGCCTCGAGCAGCGCGGTGCGGACCTCGCGCAGGGCGGTGGAGACATCCTCATCGCGCAGCGCACCCTGCCGGGTGAGCTTGTCGAGGACACCGCCAAGGCGGTCTGAGAGGGACTCGAACATGCGCGCCTCACTTCAAACGACGAACGCACCCACGGGCGCAACGCGCTGGTGGGTGTCGATCCTCATCACAAGGACCGGAAGCGTATCGGGGCTTCCAGAGTTGGGCGGGGGATACGCCGGTGGGAGCGGCGTGTCAATGGGACGGTTCGAAATCCCGAAATTCACTTGATTGCGGGCGTGTCGCCGATCGCGGCTGTGTGCCCAAGGCGGTCTCTCAATCGAGAGACGCGCCGTTCCGAGGGGTGGCGCGGAGCGCCGCCGCGTGGGGGCGGAACGGCGCTTGTCGACGCTTCGCGCCGACGTCTCAACGGAAGAATCTGGCCAAACCCCGCCAATCTGGCTTTTTTCAGAGCGACCGCTCCGTCCCAGGAACCTGCAATTCAAAGTGACCCACAACCCATCGGCGGCTTGTGGTGATCCGTGCCTTGGCGCGCTCCCTTCCCCCACTCTACGATATGCTTGACATGCGCGTCATAAACGACATATTTGTTCCCTTATCGTTCTTAAGTGAGGTGCAAGGCGCGGTGGATTGGGATTTGGCGATAGAGCGGCAGCGGGGGGCCTTATTGGGCCTTTTGGCTGTGCTTGTGGCCGGTCTCGGGATGTCATCCGGCGGGATGCTGCGGCGCGGGGTTTATCTTGCGGCGCTGCGCGTTTTGCGGCCTGCGGAGGCGGCGGTTCGGCGTCTGATCGTGATTGCGGCACGGGGCGTGACGGTGACGGAGCGTGCGCCGAGGCCGGGGCCGGTCGGTCTTGAGCGCAGGACCGGCGAGCGTTTGGCGTCGTTTCGGGTGATCGAGCCGCTGAAGCGGTTCGGCGTGCGGCGGGCGCTCACCGGTCCGCGCATTACCGTGATGGGCGCGGACAGTCCCGGGCGCGCCATGCCCACTATCGCCTCGGCGGATGATCCGGTGGATGGGCGCGCGATGGCACGGCGGATCGAGGCCGTGCAGCGGGCGCTGGATGATTTGCCGGGACAGGCGCGGCGGCTGTCGCGGTGGATCGCGCGGCGGGATCGGATGGTACGGGCGGGGAAACCCCCTCGGCGGTTTTCTCCCCTGCGTCCCGGATTGCCCCCCGGCCATCGCCAGCGGGGCACGCATCCGGTGGACGAGGCGCTGTCCGATTGCGATGCCCTCGCGCGCCGGGTGCTGGCGGCGGCATAGGCGGCAGCGGAGGTGGATGCTTATTCTACAGATTTTTTATGTTTTATTCCGTCCCGTTACTGCCTGCGCGAAGACGCTGTCAGGCTGCGCGATTGCGCTCTGTTCACCGAGGGGGGGGTGTCGATGATTTCATTCTCCGATAGCTGCAATTGTGCCTATCGGGGGTTGCCTCCTGAGTACCAAATATAAACCTCCAGTTCCTATCGTGCCCTCAAACCACTGGGGGCCCGGATGGCAAAACGGCACAGCAGACTTGGATTTATCGCCGGATTGGCGACACTTGCCATGGCGACGACGGCGCAGGCCACGCCTCCGGAAAATCGCGCGCCCTGGCACGAGGCGCTGAATGACCGGGCCGCCGCGCCCGAGCGCCCCGCATGGGAACAGGCCGTCAATGATGCGGAGCCATCGGCCTCGGCGGCGATTTTCGCGGGCCAGCAACCCACGGGTCGCCAGGGCTTTGTGCTGATGGATGCCGTGACCGGCGAAATCCTGTCGGCCCATAATGCCGATGAGGCCTTTATCCCGGCATCGCTGGCAAAAATTCCGACGACGCTTGTGAGCCTCGCGACCCTGGGCGAGGAGCATCGCTTTACGACCCGGCTGGTCACGAACGGCGCGGTGAGCGGCGGCATTCTGGATGGCGACCTGCAACTGGTCGGCAGCGGTGACCCAAGCCTGCGCTCGCGCGATCTTGAAACGCTGGTCCGGCAAATGGCGGCGCAGGGGATTCGGGGAATCACCGGCACGCTGACCTTCGAGGCCGGTGCCCTGCCCCGCACCCGGCATATCGACCCGGTTCAGCCCGCAAACGCCCACTATAATCCGGCGATCAGCGGCCTGAACCTCGACTATAATCTGCGCACGGTCGCGGGCAGCCGCCGCACCGTGAAAGAGCCGGGAAAATGGGCCGCCCTGCGCCTGCATCGACATGCGGCGCGGCATGGAATCGACCTGCCGGACCCCGTTCGCGCCGCACAAACCCTGAGCGGCCAGACCATCGCCAGCCATCGCAGCGCCCCGGTGCGCGCGATCCTGCGCCGGATGATGAACCGGTCCACCAACCTGACCGCCGAGGCGATGGGCGCGCTGTCCAACCGGGCCATCGGGCCGGCTCCGGCATCGCTGGGCAATGCGGCCTGGCGGACCTCGAGTTGGCTCAAATCCGCGATCGGTGATCCGGGTGGCGCGGGGTGGAAGGGGTTCCGGCTCGTCAATCATTCCGGCCTCAGCACCCGTTCACGGGCCACGCCGCGCCAGATGGCCGCGATCCTGCGCCTTGGTTACCTGCGCTTTGGCACCCGCTTTACCGACCTGCATCGCAACAATGATCCGGCGGGCTATCAGGCCTTTACCCTGCGCGGCAAGATGGGCACTATGCGATTCGTCCGCGGCTATGCCGGGTTTCTGACCGTCGGCGGGCGCGAGATGATCTTTGCGATCATGGCGAATGATGCCCGCAACCGGGCGCTCGCCGATGCGGATCGATCGAGCCTGCCGAGCAAGCATTGGATGGGCACGGCGCGCCGGTTCGAGCATCTGGTCCTGAGCGAATGGGTTGCCGATCAGTGGCCTGCCGGGACGGCAGTCGCGGTGGCGGCGGCAGCGCCGATCACGGTGCCGGTGGTTCAAGCCCAGCCGATGCCGACCCTCTTCGCCGCCGCGCCGGTCACTGGCGTTCCGGGCTTCGTCCGCGCGACAAGTCTGGTCGAGTAAGCTATTTCGCGAGCAAATCGCGAACCGCGTCGATCATCTCCAACATGCCATGCATCTCGGCGCGCAGCCGTCGCCCATCTGCATCCGCATCGAAATCCCGCTCCAAGGGCGGCAGTTCGAAGAAGTCGCGGTCATGCTCGAACAGCAGCCAGGCCGCATCGTCCTGCGCGGCCAGTTGCAGGCGGCCCTTGCTATACTTATGTTTGAGGTCGAGAAGCGCGGCGCGGCCCTCGTCGTTCAGGATACCGCGCGCGAAACCGGCATCGCTGGCATAGGCCTCGAAGACCGAATCAAAGCCCGGATCCCCGGTCTCCAGCCTCGGCATCGCCGGACCACCCGGCAAGACAGCCGACAGCCATCGCTCCGGTTCCTCCGGCTCTTGGGCGACGATCAATGCTGGCACGGGGCGGGACAGGGCGGTTCGGATGGCGATGCCTTCGAAGACCACGAAGGTCTCGCGGTGACCGTTGCGTTCGGTGGACTGCGAGACGCGGACTTCGTTGATCGCGATGGGCAGGCCGCGATAGCGGCCCTCGATCAAATCGCCCCAGCCAGCCCGGTCGCCGCCGGGTTTCAGGGCATCGGGAATTTCATCGTAGAATCCCCTGGTATCGGGGCTGAGGGTCAGGCCCTCGATCTGCGGAAACAGGGCGGGGAAGAGGCTTTGGCGCATCGCTTCGCGCGCCTCCTCGCCGGGGCTGTCAGCGTTGAACCGGATCACGGTGAAGACGATGCCGAGCGCGATCACGCCGATAAAGACGGTCGCGACCGCCGTGCCGACCCAGCCTCGGCGCAGCAGGGAGAAGGCCACGGCGAAAAGTGCCAGCGCGAGCAGCGCCATGATCATGTTCTGCCTGCCATACCGCGCCCCTCGATGCGCCGCGAGGCCGGGACGGCGGGTGTTATAGTCCTGCACCGCCCGCTCGAAATCCGTCATCGCGCCCTCCTCGCCCGGGCAAGTCTGGCGCAGGGTCCGCGATTCGGCCAGCGGTCAGGACGCCTCGCGGGCGATGATCTGGACCGCACGCTCGGGCAGGCTGGCCTTCAGGGCCATGCGCTTGGCGCGGCCCCGTATCCGCTTCAAGTTGCCCTCCTGCCATTGCGCCGCGATGCCGGGATGAACATATGAGGTCTTCGCCACGGTGACGGTATTGCCTAGCCGCTGCGCAGACGCGGTATAGGCCGCTTTCAGTGCGGCATCGCGTTCGCGCTTGGTGTCGCCGACGGCGGTCTCGACCAGCGCATCAAAGGCGGCGACCGACCCGGCAAGAGTGCGGAAATCCTTGGCGGTCACATCGTCGCCCGCGACCCGCGACAGCCAGTCATTTACGGCGGTGGACTTGATGCTGCGCGCCGTACCGCTGCCATCCTCGATGTCGAAGAGGCGCTGGCCGGGCAGATCGTCGAGCCGTCCGACCGCGTCGGCCAGGCGCCGGTCGCGCAGAAAGACCGCGCGCTGCTTGCCGCCCTTGGCGGTGAAATCGAGGGAAAGGCCCGCCTCGCAGGTCTCGACATGGCGCTTGCGGAGGGTGGTCGCGCCGAAGGCTTTGTTGGCCTTCGCATAGCGTTCGGACCCGACCCGCAGCGCGCCCTTGTCGAGCAGGGTCACGATGACGCCGATGGCGCTCTCGACCGCATCATCGGAACCGAGCGCCGCGCGGGCCTCGGTGCGAATGGTGGGCAGGGTCTCGATGAAGTCGGCGAGATGCGCGAACTTTGCCCGGTCTCGCCAGTCGCGCCAGTCCGGGTGGTAGAGGTATTGCCGCCGCGCGCGGTCATCGCTGGCCAGCGCCTGAATATGCCCCCTTGGGTCGGTACAATACCAGGCATCGACCCAGGCGGGCGGCAGGGCGAGGGACGAGAGGCGGTCTCGCAGGGCAGGGTCTTTGATCAGCGATCCGTCCGGGGTCAGATAAGACCAGCCGCGTCCCGCCCGCCGCCGCGTGTAGCCCGGCGCATCGGTATCGGCCCAGACCAGCCCGACCTCGTCCAAACCGTCGCCCATTTTCACCTCGTATCTGACACGGGATTCAATGTAGCGCGCGGCGGGAAGTTCCTAAATCGGTTGACCGAGCCTCTGCGGTTCTTCCCGGATCGGCAGGTGTGCGATGGCGGAGAACGCACCGACGCCGATGCCGACCCACCAGACAACGTCGTAACTGCCATAGGCATCGTAGAGAACGCCGCCGAGATAGACGCCGAGAAATCCGCCGAGCTGATGGCTCAGGAAGACGAAACCATAGAGGGTGCCCATATACTTCATGCCATAGAGATACCCGACGAGCCCGCTGGTCAGCGGCACCGTCGCCAGCCAGAGCGCGCCCATGCCGAGGCTGAAAATGATCACCGTGGTCGGCGTCGGCGGCAGCATGATGAACCCGATCGAAAGGATCGTGCGCAGGGTATAGATGATCGCCAGCAGGGTCTTGCGCCGATAGATGCCGCCCAGCTTTCCGGCGATGAGAGTGCCGAAAATATTGGTGATGCCAATCAGGGTCAGGGATGCCGCCCCCAGCGCCGCCGAGCCGCAAGCCTCGGTCACCAGCGCCGGAAAATGCGCGGTGATGAACGCCAGCTGATAGCCGCAGGAGAAAAAGCCGAGGAACAACAGGATGTAGTTCGGATCGCGGGAGGCGCGGCCCAGCACTTGCCACAGGGTCTCCTCCGCCGCGCCGCGGGTAACCTCGGGCGGGGGCGGGGCCTTGATCATCGGCAGGACCGCGAGGGTCGCGAGGATCATCACGGCCATGACCAGCATCGTCGAGTCCCAGCCGACCATCCGCTCCAGATATTCGGCCAGCGGCGGGATCAGCACTTGCCCCGACGATCCGGCGGCGGTGGCGATGCCGAGCGCGAAGGATCGCTTCTCGGGCGAGGCGGCGCGGCCCACGATGGCGAGCACCACACCGAAGCCTGTCCCCGCAATGCCGAGGCCGACCAGGATGCCGGAACTCAGGACTTGCCCCGTGGGCGTGCCGCTATTCGCCGCGATGACGAGGCCGATGGCATAGAGCGCCGCGCCGAGGATGATGGCTTTGCGGTCGCCGTATTTCTCGGCGAACATCCCGAACATAGGCTGGCCGATGCCCCAGGCTAGGTTCTGCACCGCGATGGCCATCGAGAAGTCACTGCGCAGCCAGCCGAATTCCTCGGCAATCGGCACCTGAAAGACGCCGTAGGACGCGCGGATGCCGAAACCGATCAGCAAGATCACCGAACTGGCGATCAGGATCGGGGTCAGGTCGTCCCGGTGGCGAGTCTCGGTCATGGCGCTCTCCTCGCCGGGGTTTGTAGCGGATTTTGGCGCGGGACTGGATGACGAATCGTGATTGCGGCGATCAAGGGTTTTGGGCCGCTGCCCCATCGCCGCTGAGCCGTGCAGAGATCAGGATATGCGCCACCGCTATCAGGGCCAGTGCCGAGGCAATCCAGCCGAGCGCGAGAACGCCGCCGATGCCGATGACCGCGCTGCCGATGGCCGACCCGACCGCCGCGCCGACATAGATCGCCGCCGCATTCAGCGAAAGGACCACCGGGGCAGCCGCCGGGGCTAGCGTGACGAGGCGTGCTTGCTGGGCAGCCATGAAGGACCAGCCGCAGACCGACTGGCAGAAGATGATGCCGAGCAAGAGCCATGCAGGCATCGGCAGCAAGCTATAGAGCGCCAGCCAGAAAACCTGCGACGCCGAGAGAATCGCCAGCGTCCGCACCGGGCCGATCCGGTCGGTCATCACACCGCCCAGCCCATTGCCGAGCACGGCTCCGATCCCGAAGACCAGTAGGGCCAACGAGATCCCGTCGCGGCCCCAGCCCATCACTTCGGTCAAGAGCGGCGCGAGATAAGTGAAGACTACCCAGATCGCCCCGAGGAAACTCGCCGTGAACAGCACCGCCATCATCACCGGACCATCGCGCAGCACCCGGCCCAGATCGCTCAGGCTTACGGGCTGAAACGAAAGGCCGCGCGGCACCCGGGTCCAGATCAGCCACAGGCAGGGCACCGCCAGCAACGCGACGATGCCAAAGGCCACACGCCAGCCGAAGGTATAGGCGATGAAGCTGCCCACCGGCACGCCGAGCACTTGCGCGAGGGTCAGGCCGAAAAACACCGACGCCAGCGCCTTGCCTCGCATTTCGGGCGCGCTGAGGCCCGCTGCCACCGCCGCCGCGACCGGCGTGACGATCCCCGCGCCGCCCGCCGCCACCATCCGCGCGGCAAAGACGAAAGCCGGGTCCGGGGCCAGTGCCATGGCCACTTGCGCCAGCGCAAATACCGCCAATCCTGCCGCAATCACCCGCCGTCGCCCCAGCGCTCCTGTGACTGACACCAGCAGCGGCGACAACACGGCATAGGCCAGCGCATAGGCGGTCATGACCCAGCCGGATTGCGCTGTACTCATCCCGAAATCCGCCGCCAGCGGGTCGAGCAAACCGACGACGACGAACGCGCCCATCCCGATGACGAAATTCGCCGCCGACAGGATCGGAATGAGAGTGGGGTCGGCCTTGGCGGTCATGGGTACTCCTTCGCCTTCGCCATAACCTGACGGACACCGCAGGGATAGCGTCTTTCCCCGCTTCCAAACCCGTTTTGCTTGCGCTAGGAGGGCGCCATGGAAGGCCCCCTGCCCCGATACCGGAAACTGGTCCAAAGCGGCGAGTTGAACGGCGACCCGCTCCAGCAGATGATGCTGGAAAAGCTGCAACTGCTATGGGTGCGGCTGGGGACGAAGAAAGACAAGCCCAACCCCAAGGCACGGGGGTTCTTTGGCCTCGGCAAAAAGAAAAAGAAGCTGCCGGAACAGGAAGTGCCCGAACAGGGCCTTTATGTCTGGGGCGGTGTCGGGCGCGGCAAGACCATGGCCATGAACCTCTTTTTCGAGGATGCGCCGGTTCAACCCAAGCGCAAGGTTCATTTTCATGCCTTCATGCAGGAGGTAAACGAAAAGCTCGGCGTCGAGCGCGGCAAGAACACGTCCAATCCGCTCCCCGTCGTCGCAAAGCAGATCGCCGACAGCGCGCGCCTGCTATGTTTTGATGAGGTGCAGGTCGGCGATATGGCCGATGCGATGATTCTCGGGCGGTTATTCGAGGGATTGTTCGCGCAAGGCGTCATCATCGTCGCAACCTCGAACCGACCCCCGGATGATCTCTATAAGAACGGGATCAATCGTGATGTCTTCGTGCCCTTTATCGACCTCATCAAGAGCCATCTCGACATCCTGCATCTGGACAGCGAGACCGACCACCGCTTGCAACGCATGGATCGAGGCGGTGTCTATATCACCGCGGATATGCCCCGGTTCGAGGGCCTTGCAGGCCGCATGTTCCGCTCGCTGGTGGGAGGCGAGGAGCCGGGGCCGCGTGATCTGATGGTCGGGGGCCGCGCGGTAAAGCTGGCCCAGGCCAATGACCACGCCATGCGCGCCAGTTTTGATCGGCTGTGCAAGGAGGCATTGGGCCCGGCGGATTACCTGAAAATCGCCGAGACCTTTGATACTGTCATGATCGAAGACGTGCCGATCATGACGCGCGATCAGCGGGATCAGGCAAAACGCTTTGTGACGCTGATCGACGCGCTTTACGAAGCCAAGGTTCGCGTGTTGATCTCGGCGGAGGCGGAGCCCGAGGATCTTTATCCTGCGGGCGACGGGTCGTTCGAATTTGCCCGCACCGTCAGCCGCCTTGCCGAAATGCGCTCGCGCAAGTACCTCGCCGCCAGTAAGGCGGAACTGGTCTATTGAGCGTCAGCCAAACCGAACTTTGGCGTTCTCGCCCACATCGGGGCGCTTGTCGCGCGCGGCGGCAATCAGCATCTTTGCCCCGGCAACCAGTTTATTGTCGCCCTTCCAGTACTCACCATATTCCGGGGTCACCTTCAGCAGGACGACCGACGGGCTGTCCGGTCCATCGGGATACCAGGCGTCGATGAAGGGGTTCCAGATGTCCTTGAGCTTGGCGCGGTTATCGACGATTTCGGCGGTGCCGCTGACCGACGCGTAGGTCTGGCCATCCTGTACCGAAACGCAGACTTTCGGGCTCCTGGCGACTTCGTCCACCTTGCCCGAGGTGGTATCGGTCACGAACCACAGCGCTTCATCCTCGTCGTCATCGAAGTTCAGCGCCATGGGCCGCGCGCGCAGCCCGCCCTGAAAGCTGTCCACCAACATACAGACCCGGACATCGTCGAGAATGTCGCGCAGTTCTTCGGTTTTCTCGTGCATGGCTTTGTCGTCCCTTCAGAATTACTGTAACACCCCAATGGACGAACCGATTTTCGGTTCCGCAGGCGGAGGCGAGACGATGGCGAGCAAGGAACAGATGACAGGGGGAAGTTTCGTGCGCCTCGGGCCGCAGGAATGTGCGGACCTGATGGCGGCGGGCGAGGCCGTGCTGCTCGACATTCGAGAGATTCACGAATTCTCCGCCGAGCGCATTCCCGGCGCCATCCTTGCGCCGATGCAGGAGTTGGTGCCCGGTGCCCTGCCGACCCAGGACGGCAAGCATCTGGTCCTGCAATGCCGTAGCGGCGGGCGCACGGAGAAACTGGCTGAGGCCTTGATGGCCATGGGCGTCTATAGCGAGCTGGCGCATCTGGAGGGCGGGATTTTGGCGTGGAAAGCCGAGGGTCTGCCCACGATCTGTCCTGATCCGGCGCGGGCCGTGACATAGGCGTCATGTGCCCCTTGATCACCCGGGCGACCCATGCTTCAAGCGAGATCGCATCTATCGGAGGATAAAAATCATGGATAAATTCGACAAGCTGGAGGGCGTCGCCGCGCCGCTGCCCCAAATCAATGTCGATACCGACATGATCATCCCCAAACAGTATTTGAAGACGATCCTGCGTACCGGGCTGGGCGTCGCGCTGTTCTCCGAGATGCGGTATAACGACGACGGGACCGAAAAACCCGACTTCGTGCTGAACCAGCCTGCCTATCGCGATGCGAAAATTCTGATTGCCGGGGATAATTTCGGCTGTGGATCGTCGCGCGAGCACGCGCCCTGGGCGATTCTCGATTTCGGCATCCGCTGTGTCATCGCGCCGAGCTTCGCCGATATTTTCTATAACAACTGCTTCAAGAACGGCATCCTGCCCATCGCTCTGCCCCAGGAAGATGTCGACAAGCTGATGGAAGATGCCGAGCGCGGGGCCAATGCGACCCTGTCCATCGACCTCGAGAGCCAGACAATCAAGGGACCGGATGGCGGCACCATCGCCTTCGAAGTCGATGCCTTCAAAAAGCACTGCCTGCTGAACGGTCTGGACGATATTGGCCTGACCATGGAGAAACAGGGCAGCATCGACGCCTTTGAAGCAAAACGCCGCGATGCAACGCCTTGGCTCGCGCCGACCTGACCCGAGACAACCCCGGGCCATGGCCCGAAGGTCATCGACCATCGCATGAAGGGCGCGCAGCATCGGTTGTGCGCCCTTTTCCGTTGCGCCTCGCCGTAGAGCTTTTTCACGATCAATGATCGTTTCAAAATCTGTCGTTATTTGTCCTGTCGCGTTCTCGGGCGGAAAACCGGTGCCCATTCTTCCCGATTATGCTACCATCGCCCATCGACCGCGTATCGAGAACGCCGCGCTGGCCCCTCACAGCTTGGAACTTGATTTGGCAAAGGATGAAACTTTTCCAAGCGGCGGCGCGTTTAGACGGCTCAAGACGTTTAATCTGTAACTTTCGCTCCCCTCTGACCGTCAGCCATGGCGGCAGTCCGGAAGTGGAGGAAGTATAATGATTCGCACCATACCGTCCGCCAACGACAACGCCGCCCGCCGCAAGGCACCACCAAAAAATCCCACATCCAGTACGAAAAGCCGAGCACAGCGACGCATATCCGTCAGGCTGTTGCATGAAGAGGCCCCGGCCCTGAGAGGTCTTGCCGCGGCGCTCAACTCAAGCGATTGCGACGTGCAGACGGTCGATCGCGAGGACCAGAACGCGGCTTTGAATACCCGGGACGCGCCTGATCTGTGTATTCTGGGTAATCTCGAAGATTGCACCGAACAGCAAATACAATCCCTGCGCAGGGCATGGCCCGCCACGGCGATCATCCTGTTCGACCTGTCGATCCATGACGAAGATGACCTCGCAGACTGTGCGAACGGCTATCGGCGCTTGGGTTTTGACGGGTTTCTGCCGGCCTCCTCGTCGACGGAGGAGATAAAGCAGTGCATCCAGCAATTGTTCAGAGACCATCAGAACGCCGCGCGCCGTGACCCTCGGACCGTACCGATGATGTTGTGCTGAGCCTTGGCGATGCGCGCGTCTCGGCTCTGCTTTGGCCCGAGACAGATGCAATACGCCGCAATCATCCCGGAACGGCGTGTCTTGCCTGACGGTTGCCAAGCGCCTAGTCTGATCGGCCAATCGCAGGGGATGGGCATATCATGGACGCTATCGCGCAAACCGACGCCGTCGCACCGCTGATCGATCCGTTTGCGCGGACGATAGACTACCTGCGGGTTTCGGTGACCGACCGCTGCGATTTCCGCTGTGTCTATTGCATGTCCGAGCAGATGACGTTTCTGCCGAAGAAAGACCTGCTGACGCTGGAAGAACTCGACCGCCTCTGTTCGGCCTTCGTTGATCTGGGCGTGCGAAAGCTGCGCATTACCGGGGGCGAGCCGCTGGTTCGGCGCAATATCATGTGGTTTTTCGAGCGCATGGGCCGCCACCTCGAATCAGGCCGCCTCGACGAGCTGACCCTCACCACCAACGGCTCCCAACTCGCCCGCCATGCGCAAGGGCTGGCCGATGCGGGGGTCCGCCGCGTCAATGTCTCGCTCGACACGCTGGACGCGGAAAAATTCGCCCGCGTCACCCGCTGGGGCAAGCTCGACGCGGTCCTGCGCGGCATCGACGCCGCCCGAAAAGCGGGCATGGCCATCAAAATCAACGCCGTCGCGATCAAGGATTTCAACGACACCGAAGTCAACGACATGATCGATTGGGCGGGCCGCGAAGACCTTGATCTCACCTTCATCGAAGTCATGCCGATGGGCGAGATGGAGGAGCAAGAGCGCCTCGGCCAATACTGGCCCCTCACAGAAGTGCGCACCGAGATCGCCAAACGCTGGACCATCAGCGAAAGCACCCACAAAACCGGCGGCCCCGCACGCTATTTCGACGTGGCGGAAACGGGCAAGCGTCTCGGCTTTATAACGCCGCTGACCCATAATTTCTGCGAAAGCTGCAACCGGGTGCGCCTGACCTGCACCGGAATGTTGTACCTGTGCCTCGGTCAGGACCACAGCGCCGACCTGCGCGCACCCTTGCGCGTGTCAGAAGACGACGGCCCCGTCCGCGACGCCATCCGCCACGCCATCACCCTCAAGCCCAAAGGCCACGATTTCGACTACTCGCGCCAAGGCGTGAAAGGTCAAGTCAAGGCGCGGCATATGAGCGTTACGGGCGGCTGACGCACAGCGGGAAGGGCGATGTTCGGGGCGCCCGCAACCGCAGAGGGCTGCGGTGCGGCGGGGCGCATCCCGTGCCCGGTTTTGCCGCTGCAAAAATGCCGCCCTCACAGACGCTTGACCAACCCTCAAACCCGCTACATAACCCGCTGATGGCGAAGATAGAAAACATTCGGAACTTCTCGATCGTGGCGCATATTGACCACGGGAAGTCCACCCTCGCGGATCGGCTGATCCAGTCCACCGGCACTGTCGCGGATCGCGATATGCAGGAGCAGATGCTCGACTCGATGGACATCGAGCGCGAGCGCGGAATCACGATCAAGGCACAGACCGTGCGGATCGAGTATCTGGCCAAGGACGGAATCACCTACACCCTCAACCTGATTGACACGCCGGGGCATGTGGATTTTGCCTATGAGGTCAGCCGCTCGATGCAGGCGGTTGAGGGATCGCTGCTGGTCGTGGATGCCTCGCAGGGGGTCGAGGCACAGACGCTCGCCAATGTCTATCACGCGATGGAGGCGGACCACGAGATCGTGCCCGTCCTCAACAAAATCGACCTGCCCGCCGCAGAGCCGGAGCGGGTTTGTGCGCAGATCGAAGACGTGATCGGCATCGATGCCTCCGAGGCGATCCATATCTCGGCCAAATCCGGACTTGGCATCCCCGATGTGCTGGAGGCGATTGTCACGCGCCTGCCCGCGCCGTCCGGCGACAAAGACGCGCCGCTGAAAGCGCTGCTGGTTGATTCGTGGTACGATGCTTATCTCGGCGTTGTCGTCCTGATCCGCGTGATCGACGGCACACTGAAAAAAGGCCAGCGCATCCGCATGATGAAGGCGGACGCGACATACGGCGTGGACCGCGTGGGTGTTTTCCGCCCGGCCATGCAGAATGTCGATATTCTCGGACCCGGCGAGATCGGCTTTCTGACCGCCTCGATCAAGCAGGTCCGCGATACCAAGGTCGGCGACACGATCACGCTGGAAAAAGGCGGCTGCGAGACCGCGCTGCCCGGCTATCAGCCCAGCGTTCCAGTGGTTTTCTGCGGCATCTTCCCGGTCGATACCAACGAGTTTGAAGACCTGCGCGAGGCGATGGAAAAGCTGGCGTTGAACGATGCGTCGTTCAGCCATGAGATGGAAACATCCGCCGCGCTGGGCTTCGGCTTCCGCTGCGGCTTCCTCGGCCTGCTGCATCTTGAAATCATCACCGAACGGCTTGAGCGCGAATACAATATCGACCTCATCACCACCGCGCCCAGCGTCGTCTATCACCTGCAAATGCGCGACGGCACGACGGTAGAGATGCACAATCCCGCCGATATGCCCGACCCGATGAAGATCGAAGCGATCGAGGAGCCGTGGATCAAGGCAACGATCCTCGTGCCCGACGAATACTTGGGCGACGTGCTGAAACTGTGTCAGGAACGGCGCGGGGTTCAGCTAGACCTCACCTACGCCGGCACGCGGGCGATGGTCGTCTATAAGCTGCCGCTGAACGAGGTCGTATTCGATTTTTATGACCGCCTGAAATCGGTCACGCGCGGTTATGCGTCGTTCGATTACAATATGGACGGCTACGAGGCGGGAAACCTCGTGAAGATGAGTATTCTGGTCAATGACGAACCGGTCGACGCGCTCTCGATCATCAGCCACCGCGACAAGGCCGAAAACCGGGGCCGCTCGATGTGCGAAAAGCTCAAAGAGCTGATCCCGCAGCATATGTTCAAAGTGCCGATCCAAGCCGCCATCGGCGGCCGCATCATCGCCCGCGAAACAATCTCGGCGCTGCGCAAAGACGTGACCGCCAAATGCTACGGGGGCGACGCGACGCGCAAGCGTAAGCTGCTGGATAAGCAAAAAGCGGGTAAGAAGAAGATGCGGCAGTTCGGCAAAGTCGATATTCCGCAAGAGGCGTTTATTAATGCGTTGAAGATGGATGGGTAATCTATTGTGTCATTCCTGCAAACGCA
>CALGNO010000030.1 GCA_937958625.1 uncultured Neomegalonema sp. | reverse complement strand
GCGACCCGCAAAAGGCCCGCACTCCCTGACTTCGAAATCAACCGTACTGGAATCAGCTAATGGTTTATCGTCACCGCGCAAGGCATGGCGACGGCGATATTATCGCTATTTCAGATTATTGCGGCAGAGTCGAATCGCCTGCGACCCTGTCCAGCACTTCCAGCCATGCCGATGTCTCCTGCGCACCAACAAGGGCGAATTTCTCGGCCAGGATAAAGGTCGGCACCCCGGTCACGCCCATTTGCCGGGCCAGCGCCTCTTCGTTGGTCAGCATGTCGCGATCCGCGTCGTCGGCATAGAGTTTTGCGAGCAAGTCGGCATCCATGCCCGCATCGGTGGCAACTTCGGTCAGGACGGCGTGGTCGCCAATATCCTCGCCGCGTTCGAAATATCGCACGAACAGGTCATCGACCACGCGCTGTTGATGCCCGCTCGACCGTGCCCAGCGGATCAGGCGATGGGCATCGAAGGTATTGGGCGTGCGCGCGATCCGGTCGAAATCGAGATCGAGACCCGCCGCCTTCGCCGCCTGCGCAATCTGGCCATAGACCGACTTTGCGCGTGCCGGTCCGCCGAATTTGGTTTCCAGATAGGTGGTGCGGTCCATGCCTTCGGGCGGCATCTCGGGATTAAGCTGATAGGGACGCCAGAAGATATCGATCCCATGGTCCGGACGCTGGGCCAAGGCCCGATCCAGCTTGACCTTGCCGATATAGCACCAAGGACAGATCGGGTCGGACAGAACATCCAGCGTTGCGCGCGGCTCATCCATCCCCCACGCTAAGACCATCCCGCCGCCCCTCGTCAATCTCTTTAGGCCATTTGCAATGCATCTTACTCAAATCGAACGCGGTATTCTGGCGGGCGAAACCGGCACGGTCGGCGGGCGCATGGCGATGGAGATCGTCGTTGCAGCGGGGCGGATGCTCGGGGCCGGGGCGCTGGTGCCCGTCGTCTCCAGCCATATCGACGGATGCCTCTACCACGGCGATTCCGGCGTTCTTTTTTGCGAGCGATTGGCCGACGAAGGCGCACGGGTACAGGTGCCCTCGAGCACCAATGTCGGGGCGCTCAACCTGCTCAAGCCCGACCAATGCCGCCTGCCCCCCGACCAGCGCAAAATGGCCTTTCGACTGATGCAGGCCCATGACCGGATGGGGTGCAGCCCAAGCTGGACCTGCGCGCCCTATCAGGCCGGAGCACGGCCCAGCGCTGGGGAGCAGATCGCCTGGGGCGAGTCGAATGCGGTCGCCTTTGCGAATACGGTTCTGGGCGCGCGAACAAACCGTTACGGCGATTTCCTCGACATCGCCTGCGCCATAACAGGCCGCGCCCCGCTCTATGGGCTCCATACCGACGCGGCGCGCCGGGGCGAGATCGTCATCGACGTAAGCGCGCTGTCCCCCGCATTGCGAGACGAGGACTCGTTTTACCCGGTGCTCGGAGCGCTCATCGGCACGCTGTCCCGGGAGAGCGTGCCCGTCCTGACCGGGATTACGCCCGAACAGGCCAGCGAAGACCGGCTTAAGGCCCTCTGCGCCGGGGCCGCCTCGACGGGATCGACGGCGCTGATCCATATCATCGGCGTCACGCCCGAGGCCCCGACGCTTGAGGCGGCGCTGGGCGGCGAGCCAGCGCGGGAACGGGTCGACGTGACCGCAGCAATGATCCGCGAGGCACGCGACTCGCTCAGCCGCACCCAGGGCGACACCGTCGATTGCATCGCCCTCGGCAGCCCGCATTTCTCCGCCCGCGAGTGCCGCACCCTACTGCGACTGCTGAACGGACGCGCCAGCCGCGTGCCGATCTATCTCTGCACCGGACGGCATGTGATGGAGACCCTCGCCATCGACGGCACCGACACCGCGCTTGCCGCTTTGGGCGTAGAGTTCGTCGTCGACACATGCGTCGTCGTCACGCCGATCCTGCCCCCCGGCGGCGGGGCCATGATGACCAACTCGGCCAAATTCGCCCATTACGCCAAGGGCAATACCGGCCACGATCCCGTTTTCGGCAGCCTGACCGATTGCGTCGAAAGCGCGGTGGCCGGACGGCTCGTGAGGGACTTCGCGTTATGGGGATGAGTTGGCAAGGCGAGGCGCTCATCGAAGGCGCAGCGGCGGGGCCTGCCCTGCGCCTTGATGCGCCGCTCAGCTTTTGGGGCGGCGTTGATCCAGCCAGCGGCGAAATCTGCCTCGCCGGACATCCACAACTCGGAGAGCGCATAACGGGCACCGTGCTGGTGATCGAACGGCTGGTCGGGTCGAGTTCATCCAGCGCCGTGATGCTCGAACTGCTCTATCGCAGCATCGGCCCCGCCGCGCTGATCCTTGGCACCCGGGATGCAATCCTGCCCATAGGATCGCTGGTAGCACAACAGATGGGCTGGACGCCCTGCCCCGTCATTCTGCTGAAAGACCCGCCCTTCGCCACGGGGGACATGGTGCGAGTTGAGCGAGAGACGATTTACAAGGACGACGCCTGAACCCCGCGCAGGGCCTTGCGCTGCACCTTACCGTTCGCCGTGCGCGGCAAGGAATCCAGCCGATAGAACGCGCGCGGCATCTTATAACTGGCCAGATGGTCGCCGCAATGCGCGCGCAGGCCATCGGCATCCACCGCATCGCGCGTCACAACCCATGCAGCGATGATCGAGACGCCCTCTTTGACGGTTATGTCGGTCACGGCACATTCGGTAACGGCAGGATGCAAGGCGAGCACCCGCTCCACCTCTTGCGGCGCGACGCGATAGCCCTGAGCGTTCATCATATCGTCATCGCGGCCCAGATACGCCACCGCGCCCGCTGCACTCATTTCGGCGCGGTCCCCGGTCACGAACCACTCCCCGCGATAGGCCGCTGCCGTCCGCTCCGCATCGCGCCAATAGCCGAGCATCAGACCTGGATCACTGCGATGCACCGCCAGCACGCCCGCTTCATCCGCAGGCAAAGGCGCACTGTTTTCATCCAGCACCGCAATCCGCCGTCCCGGCTGAGCCACGCCCATATATCCCGGCGGCACGTCCTGTCCCGGCCCTGACGAAACGAAGGTCGAGACCTCCGACATCCCCAGCGCCTCGTAAAGCGGCTTGCCCGTCTCCGCCTCCCACGCCTCACGAATATCGGCGGACAGCGACTCGCCCGCTGTCAGGCCATGGCGCAGACTCGCGAAGCTGCCGCGCAGGTTATCACCATATTTGATAAGACGCCGGTACAGCCCCGGAACCGCAGCAAAAACCGTCGGCTGCCACTGCGCCGCAAGACCGGGCCAGACCTCCGGGCTTCGGTCGCCTGTATTCAGGATCGCCGTTGCGCCCACCGACCAAGGGTCCGCGAGACCGCACCCGAGCACATACGTCCAGTTGAACGCGCCGGTATGCAGCACGCGGTCTTCAGGGCCAATGTCATGCCAGCCCGCCCGCATCATCCGCCGCGCCCAAACACTGCGCTGAGCGTGCAGCACGCCCTTGGCTCGCCCCGATGTGCCCGAGGTATAGACCAGCACCGCCGGGTCGTCCTTATCGGTATTGGCAAAATCCGCCGTCTCGCCGCGCAGATCATCACCCCTAAGACGAGTCGCATCGGTGGTGAACTCCGGGCAGGTCTCGTCCAGCAAGGCAAAGCGCGGCTCGGCATCGGCGGCGATATAGCTCAACTCATCGGCAGAAAGCTGCGACGACAGCGGCATCGCGATGCCCCCCGCCGCGATAACGCCGAAATACGCGGCGGGAAACTGCGGCGTGTCACCGACACGGATCAACACGCGCTCCCCACGCTGCAAACCCCGGGACAGCAAGGCCCCGGCAACACGGCGCACCGCCAGCTCGACCTCGGCAAAGCGCCAGACTTCGCGCGCCGTCTCAGGATTCGCGCCATCGGTGACGATCAGCGCGGGCATTTCGGGCAGCCGCTGCGCCGCATCGGCCAAAACATACCGCGCCATGTTGAACGCGGTCGGGCACGGGTCGCCAGCGCCCATCGCTTAAAGGAAATCCGACTTGATATTGACGCTGTCGGTCTTGCCGATCTTGTCCTTATGAGCGCCGATCCAGCCATCGGCAGTGCGACGGCCTGCCTCGAAGAGTTCTTTTATAACAGCGCGATCCGGCGTAATCTTGGTCGCAACGCTAAAGGCCGCCATGGTCGCATCATCGCGGATAGAATGAACGCGCATCCGCTTCCATTTGTCCTTGCCGATCACGCCATCGTCGATCAGGCGCTGGACAAAATCAATCGCCCGCATCTCTCGCATCAAGGACGCATTGAAGCTGATTTCGTTGATCCGGTTCGCAATCTCGCCCGCCGTGCGCGGGGTGTCCGGGCGCTCGATGGGGTTGATATGGACGATCAGCACGTCCCGGCACTTCGCGTCGTAGATCAGCGGATAGATTGCCGGATTCCCGACATAGCCGCCATCCCAATACGGCTCACCGTCGATCTCGACCGCCTGAAACAGATAGGGCAAGCACGCCGACGCGAGGATCGCATCAACAGTTATCTCGTCGCCCGAAAACACTTTCGGTCGCCCGTGACGCACGCTGGTGGCGTTCACGAAAAGCTGCGGCCCGCGCGACGCGCAGACATCTTCAAAATCAATCAGCTCGTTCAGAAGGTCGCGCAGCGGATTGATATTAAGCGGGTTCAACTGATACGGCGAAAACGTCCGCGTCAGCCACTCGCCGAAAACATAGCTTGGCGAATACTCGTAATACCCCGCCATCGTCGCCGGATCGGGGGGCAAGGCGAACATCGCAAAGGGCGAGGCCGGTCCCGCCGACCGCTCGACGATCTTGTGCCAGAACTCTGCCAGCAACTCTTTCGCGGCCTCGCGCCCGCCATGCATCAGCCCCGTGACCATCATCGCGCCGTTCATGGCCCCGGCGCTGGTTGCGGTGACCGCCTCGTATTCGATGTCACGGTCTTCCAGCAGACGGTCGAGCGCGCCCCAGGTAAAGGCCCCGTGCGCGCCGCCGCCCTGCAAGGCGAGATTGAGGGTTTTTGTCATCGGCTCAGAGCGCCGTCCAGCCGCCATCGACCGAAATCGAGGTGCCGGTGATCTGCGCCGCGCCGTCGCCGCACAGGAACACGGTCGTCGCGCCGATCTGCTCGACGGTCGCGAATTCGCGGGTCGGGGTGCGGGTGAGCATCACCTTGTCGATGACCTCGTCCTTGGTCATGTTGTTTGCGCGCATCTGGTCCTCAAGCTGTGCCTCGACCAGCGGGGTCCAGACGTAACCGGGGCAAACCGCGTTGCAGGTCACGTCGACCCGCGCCTCCGCCGCCTCCAGCGCCGTGACCTTGGAAAAACCGACAAGGCCGTGCTTCGCAGCAACGTAAGCGCCCTTGTAAGGTGAGGCGGTCAGGCCGTGGGCCGAGGCGATATTGACGATCCGCCCAAAGCCGCGCTGCTTCATGCCCGCAATCGCTGCACGGGTGGTGTGGAAGGCCGAGGAAAGATTCAGCGCAAGGATCGCATCCCACTTACCAACGGGAAAGTCCTCGATCTTTTCAACATGCTGGATACCGGCATTATTGACCAGAATATCGACCTGACCATAGGCGTCGGTGGCCCCGGCGATCAGCGCGGCGCAGTCATCGCCGTTCATCAGATCCGCCCCGACATAGGTGACCTCGGCCCCGGTCTCGCTGGCGAGAGCCTTGGCGATCTCGCGCGCTTCGTCGCGGTGGGTGTGGTCGTTGATGACCACCTTGGACCCTGCCTTGGCCAGTGCCGTTGCGATGCCGAGCCCAATGCCGCTGGTCGATCCGGTGACGACGGCAACTTTTCCGTTGAGCATGGTTATTCCTCGTCCTGTCTGCGATTTTTGCCGCTTATAGTGCAGTGCAGCATCCTTGGCTATCACAGGATAGCGAGGTCAGATCGCGCGCGCGGCCTTCAGCGCCTCGGGCAAGACGGCCTCAAACAGGTCGATCTCGTCCTCGCGCCCGACACTCACACGGATACAGCGGTTGAGTGGGGCCGGTCCCGGCATCCGAATGAAGACGCGGCGCAAGGCCAGTTCCTCCAGAATCCGCCGCGCGAACGCGCCGTCCTTACCGCAATCCATGGCCACGAAGTTCGTCGCCGAAGGCAGCGGCACGAGGCCATTCGCATCGGCAATACCTGACAAGCGCGCCCGCCCGGAAGCAATCGTCGCCAACGTCCGCGACGTATGAGCCGGGTCTGCCAGTGCGGCCTGCGCCGCGACTTGGGCCAGACGATTGACGCCGAAATGGTTGCGAATGCGGTCGGCCCCGGCAACCACCGCAGGCGCGGCAATCGCATAGCCGACTCGCAGGCCCGCGAGGCCATACGCCTTCGAAAACGTGCGCAACCGGATCAGGTTCGGGCGGCGGAATGTGAGGGGCGGCAGCGTGCCCTTCGGGGCGAACTCGGCATAGGCTTCGTCGAGCAGCACCACGCAATCGGCGGGGATGGATTTGACGAACGCCTCGACCTTTCGCGCGCTGTGCCATGTGCCCATCGGGTTATCGGGATTGCAGAAATAGACCAGCTTCGCGCCGGTCTCGACCACCTTCGCGGCCAGCGCCTTCGGGTCTTCGGCGTCGTTCTTGTAAGGCACCGTCGCGATCCGCGC
>CALGNO010000029.1 GCA_937958625.1 uncultured Neomegalonema sp. | reverse complement strand
CCAATTGATATGGATTGGTCGCTTCACGTTATTAGCGGAAGAGAGCATGAGCGACAATAATTGCTCTATTGAAGCCGATTTAGTCTAGTAGAAATTTGTTCTATATATGTTCTTTTTCTTGTAATTTAAGTTATGATAAATTATTGATTTATACTATTCAATTTTGTGGTTCTACGATCCGAAAATTGCCCGCGTACATGGCTCATATGGGACGGGGTCGAAGGTTGATTTGGAAGTCCGCTAGATCGATGTGATCGACGTCGCTCATGCTGTCGAACAGTTCGAGCAATTCCATCTGTCGGGGTTGGCCGAATGCCAGACGATAGGTGGCGAGAGAACGTATGAGGCGAGCATAGCGCCGCACTTCGCGGCTCATTGGCGGAAGCAGGACGACGCGCTCGATGCGTCGGTTGCCATCATGCATCCAGAATGGGACCAGATCGCCAGAGCGTCCTGCAGCCTGTTCCTGTTGCATGGCAGCATCGAACATTTGGCACCAAGGATCATCGCTAGATGGGAGGGCTGTTGCGCCTTGGGCGGCGGCGAGATTGTGGCGAACGCAATGGTTCTTGAAGCGGTGAACGCGACCCTCCCGCTGCTCGATATCGACGGGATTGCGTGGCAGGTTCCAGTGAACCACACGGGCGCAATAGCTGTGAAAATCTAAGCCCTCCTGTCCAATGGATGTAGTCGCGAGGACGAAGGGACGGAACGGCGACTTGAACGCTGCCTGTACCAACCCCGTACGCTTGATGCCCTTGTCATTTTCGGCGTCGGTCGCGAAACGCATGGCAAAACGGGCGCGCATGCTCTCAGGCTTCAGGGCGAGTTTGCCAGACTCCACCGCGAAGCGGTTCACAGTGATCTCGGCGGGACGCAACGCGATGGCCTCGGCCATCGACTCAGCGATCCTACCAATGCGAAGGGCGTCATCGGTCTCGTTCGCGTGGGCATCGCTCAACAGATGCGTGTACTCATCCAGCACGGCGGGCAGGTCATGTGCTGTACACCAAGCCAAGATACGCCGCCAGTACGAACCCCCACCGTCCGCGAGAAGGCAGCTGCTCTCGGGTTGATCAAACAGGCTGCGAAAGGCCAGCGCAATGCGCAAGGCCGCCATCGACAAGGCGGGATCGTCGGGGGCGAGGGTCGGTGCAACGCGCATGAGGGAGCGCAGAGCGCAGGTCGCGGGGGAGCCAAGCGCGAGATCGACCAGCAAATCGGAGCGCCCCGTGTCGCCTTCAGGCCGTCCCGGCGGACGACCGGCCGCATCCCGAATTGCCCTAACAGCGTCGGATGTATCGTTGTCGACATCCATCCAATCGATACCCTTGCCGCAAACCCGGTCGAGGCGCAGGGCCGTCAGCCGCTCCGTCGGAACGATCCGGGCCAGATCATAGGCATTGAAACGGTCGAGGATGGTGTCGCGGGCCTGCGCACGCCACTCTTCGAGCGACGATGCGTGCCCCCGGAAAGCCTCCATCTGCAAAGGATCGACATACTGGGCCAAGGCGATACAGGGGTAGAGCATTGGCAGCATGGTTTCGATCTTCGATGTCGATGACGGCTCGTACTTTTCCACACCCATTTCACGGCTTGCCTCATGCGATAACAGGGCCGCAATGGCATCGGGCACCATCGACCAGTCGGAGAAGACCAGCGTTTTTGTGGCCGCCCGCATCTCGCCGAACGAGGGGCGGCAAGGAGGCACCCAGAGCGCGCGACCCAACCCCTCCTCAAACACGATCCGCTCCAGTGCCCGCATCCGCCCGTTGCGCGCTGGAACGGGACCGTAGTTTCTGATTCTATTCCGCGGCAGCGTGAGAGACCGTGCATTCTTCAGGCTGTCGTGCAGCACGCGTGAGGGGTTTTCAATCCGGTCGCGCAACGCACGCGCCATCTTGTAGTCGCGCATGAAGCTCAACAGGTACGGGGACGATTTCCAGTATTCGATGATACCTGGCGCATCGAGCGCCTGCGCGATCCTGCTGACCGCCCGCGCCTCTTTCAGGTCCTCCTGTCGGATCGTAACGGTCGGTTCGAGTGACCGTATCAACGCGTCCCGGTCCACCGTCGCGGCGACGCGCTCGGTCCGTGACATCACGGTGCGCAAGGCGGTTTCGACGCGGTTTTTCACGGCAATCGCGGCGGGAGCGCTTTCGGGCAGCCCTTGCATCGCGACGCGGAATTCTTTCAAGGCTGCCTTGAGTGCCGTGGTTCGCAGCCCGGTTTCCGGTTCGTCGAACAGGAACGCCATTGTCTTGATGAAATCCGCGTAGTGGTCGCCCTCCTCCTCCGCGTCGGATTTCAGCGTGACCATCCGGTAGGGGGTGGCCGACAGCAACAGGATGCGCGGGGAGATGACTTTCTTGCTCTCGCGAGCGAACAATGTCTGCGCCAGTTCTGCGGCCTCGGCTTTTGCTGGCGCAGTTCCAGCGTCATGGTCATGCAACAGGTCGGCGAACCGCTGAAACTCGTCGATGACGACGAGATCCGGGTCGAGCCGACGTAATCCTATGCGCGCCAGCCGTCGCCGCAAGTCGCCAATGACGGGTCCGGGGCGCAGGTGTACGGGATAGTCCGGCGAGGGATCATGGCGTCTGAAATCCGAACTTTCCCGGATCAGGTCGATGATGTCGTCGCCGACGACCGCATTGAAATCGGCGGCATGGTCAGGGCAATAGTCGAACTTTTCGCGTTGCCACCTTACGTAATCGGGCCATCCCGCAGGCCCCGATCCACCGCGAAAGAAACGCAGGGCGCTCGAACGGCGCGGCCCGATCCGGTCGCGCAGCATCGCATAGATCAAGGCCCGTTCATCCGCGCGACCACCCGAAGATTTCAGATCGAGCGCCGTGCCGGGGGTCAGGCTCAACAGCTCCAGCATTCCCGTGCCGCGTGTCTTGAATGGCAGCAGGGTCGGGCGTGTGTTCAACGGCCTAACTTCCCCACCGACGACATTGAGCGATTCCAGATTCTGGCGCGCAATGGATTGGCTGGAGCAGAGATAAACGATGGTCATCCGCTCCTTCTCGTGCTGCAACCGCTCGACCATGCGCGCGATGACCCCCCGGGCGACCATCGTCTTGCCCAGACCCGCCTCGTCGGCAACCAGAAACCGGGAAGTTGGATCGGGATCGGTGAAGTAGCGCTCGAACACGGTATCGACTGTTGCTCGCTGGAAAGGTTTGAGCGGCGTAAGCCATGGCTCGGCCCGATAGGTCATCGTCTGCCCTTTCGAGCCAGCGGCGTAAAGGCCTGCCAAAGATCGAGAAAGTCATCGGGAGCAGCACTCTTGCCCGTTTCAGGATCGCGTAACGCCTCTAGAAGTCGGGCGATTTCACCCAGTTCGTCGCCATCCCGGCATAGGGCGCGGACCAGTGGTTCGAGCACGGCGTCGTTTTCTTCGAAGATCATCCGCGCGCCGTGTCCATCAGCGCCCTCCGGGCTGGGTTCCCAAGCCCCGCCCTCGTCGGATTCGCCCAACAGCAGGGCGATGTAGGCGAGAAAATCGTGAGCCTCAATGATCGCGCGCAAAGCTGCCATCTCGCGCCCGCCGGGCGGGTCGATCAGAGTCGCTCCAAGGGTAAAGGTACATTCCGCGCCCGTGGCCTCGTGGCGCAGGCGCATCCCGATCCAGCGGGTCAGATCGGACAAGGCGATTGCGCCTAGTAGCATGGGCACTCCCGCCAAGAGGGGGGATGCATCGAGACCGATGATGTTTCTGGCAGCGAGCATCTGCACGAAACATTTCACGCCATCCGGCAAGACGAGCTTGCCCTGCCCTTCGGCCAGATGCAGCATCAGCGAGACGATTCCGTCATCCTGCGTACAATGCAGATCGTAGCGCAAGACGGCGATATCCCGGCGTACTTCATCCAAAAGGGATTCCGCCGCCATGCGCTCATCCTCGTCAACGGCTTCGGTGGGAGCAGTGTAGTCGCTCAGCATGGCGAGAAAGGGTTCGCAGAACAGGATGTCATCGATCCCGCCCATCTTGTGAATGGTGCCCGACAGGGTCGCCATTACCTCGACATTAGGCGTGATACCCTCCGCATTGGGAAGCAAGGCAGAGGCAGTCGCGTTCGCCGATCCGACAGATATGGCAACGCGCCCGCCGGTTTCGACCAGCATCGCCTTGGCATGAAGCGATCCGCCGCCCTGGACACCCGTATCGTCGTTACAAGCGTCCGGGTCCACATCACTTATGGCATCGTCCAGCACCTGAACCCTCTCGAAGGGAGCCAGCGCATCGGCGTACAGAGCATCCAGTTCCACGGCGCGCGCGACGAGACGACATCGCGCATCCTCGCCCGCCCCTTTTCGCAGCTTCGCCAGTCCCCTTGCGCTGATAAACGGCGAGAGAACGGCGAGGCGCTCGCCCTTCGGCACCGTAAATGCCGCCCCCGCCCCCGACACACCGTTAACAGCAAAAGACAGCTTTCGTGCCCCGAGCGGCACTTCCCAACGGCATCGCGACAGCGATCGGACAAAGGACGGATCGATGCAGGTATCCTTTACATCCCCGTCGATTGCCATACTGGACAGCGCCCCCATCAACGCGACGAGTGGAGCATTTCCCGGCTCGTCCTTGCCGCCCACCTCACCATCCAGCATCAACGACAGATCCCACGACCTGTCCGGTGTCAGGTTGCGTGAGAGGATGGCGAAACGCAATCGATCCGGGCCGCCATGACCCTCCACAGCCGCGAAACGCACGCACCAGATTTTCGGATGGAACGCTCCCCCGCCGGGCGCGGCGACCTCGACGATCATGCGTTCGCAGAGCGCCATCAACGGCGCGATTCTCGCCGGCGCGCGCAGAATGCGCCCCCGGTCGCAATAGATCGTGATCCGTTCCGACAACCGTTGAACTGCGCGCAGCAGCGACAGCGGCTGTGCCAGCGCTTGCGCGCGCTCGACCGTGTCGTCGGCGGCAATGGCCATCAGAACTGCCAACGCCGTCTCGAAATCGAGCGAATAGGTCGTGGCCGCCGCGCGGTCGAACGCATACCCCTCCGGGCTGCGAAACAGGGCAGTGTAGAGTTCCCGGTTTTCCGGATCGAAAGCCGCGTCACTCGACATGACTGATATCCGTCAGGAACTGTCGCGCGGTGCCCCACCGGTAATCGAGGGTACCCGCTCCCGACTCCCCGCCCCACCGGGCAAGGGCACTGTCATTGGACAGACGCGCGGTATTGGGTGGTTTGATCTGCTTCTCGCGCTTGATGACCAAGGTACGCGCGGTGGCGTTCGTCGCGATACCCCGTAGATCGGAACGGGCAAGCGCGATCCATTCCGCCACGAAGGTCCGCAGGCGACCCTTGGGATTCCGACCAGTCCGGCGGACGGCTTCGTAAACCTTATCTGGCTGCCATGTGTCGAACTCTACTTCCTGCGCCCATTCTTCGAGGGTTTTTGAGTACGTCTCGACCAGTGCCTCACCCCTTTGATGGCTCGTTGCATTCGGGCGCGCGGATACCCGCTCCGCCGCGATAAGATTGTAGAGAAGGCGCGCGCCTTGCATCCCGCGTGCAAATCCTTCGGCAAGAGCCAAAAGGTGCTGGTTCCCAGCCGAAAACGCTGCTTCGTCGATCTGCCACGCATAGGAGGCGGCGTCGATCTCGGTCTGTCCGCTTTTCGCCCCATGCAGTGCCAGGTCGGCAAAGACCGTGCCGCTCGAAACGATCCGGTCACGCAGGAAGTCGGCGTCTTCCTCGCGTAGGATGAAACTGGCACTGTTCGGAAAGTCGGCGGGCGGGTCAGGCAGATCATCAGCCCACAGGCCATCGCGCATTCCCGCACGTAGGGTCTGTCCGGGCGATCCCGTCCCGCGCCGGATGCGCCAGCGTTCGAGACCGGCCCAGTAGACGCCGGAGGGCAAACGCTTGAGGCCTTTTCCTGCAATGCGTCCGATGACGCCACCCATCTCGCCATTTTTGACGAGCGCGGAGGCAAGCTGGAATTCTAGTTTGCGGGCGTATTCGAGGCGTCGGTCAGGTGTCGCCTTCTTTGCTGCCATATGCCAGATCCACGGGACGAATAGCATGTAATGCACGCGGGTGTGAATTGTGCTGGTTCCGGGAAAAAGAAGGTCGGCGAGGCCGTCACGCACGGTGCCGAGGCCCAGCTCGTCCCGCGCCTCCGGCGCATTCAAATGCGCCATCGCCTCCCGCGCGGCACGCTGCGCGTCACGATCAAAATCCACCCATGCGAGATGAGACATTCCCGGTTCCTCCTGCCCCGCGCATGGCAACGGGGCAATTGTTGTCTTTTGAACTTCGAAACCTCGCATGAGCAGTGTTTTCAGCGATGGTTTCTAAATGCAATACTCTGTAACGACTATTCCGACACCACTATTCGGGATATGTCGGCAAGCGCTACAACCTGATGGATGGCAAGTTATCTCCAAACGCATCATTGCGTGGATAGGCATCTTGATTGGGGCTCTAGCATTGAGGAGCCAAGAAGGGGATCGGGAATGAACGAACTGTTGATCGGCGATTTCGCCAGCGTGCGGGGACGGACATGGATCGTCGACAGCGTAACGCCAGGAGCCCTCGGCAAGGTCGGTCTCGTTTGCATAGATGATGACGCGCAGGGCGAACGGATCGACGTTTGCCCAGACGCTGAAATAAATCTGAAGAAGATCGGCGACGGAGCGTGGTCAGACCTTACACAATCGCATCCTTCCAGCGGCGAAGTGCTGGGCGCCCATCTTCAGGTGACGGGTTGGAATACGGCCTCGGCGGCTGATCGCAAGCTGTTTCAGGCACCGTTTCGCGCCGGAATCCGTCTCGATGCCTACCAGCTTGCACCCTTGCGCAAGGCACTGGACTTGCCACGGGTCAACCTATTGATCGCCGACGATGTGGGGCTCGGTAAGACCGTGGAGGCAGGTCTTGTCGCGCGCGAGTTACTGCTGCGGCGGCGGATTGATTTCATCGTCATCGCGGCCCCTGCCTCCATGCTGTTGCAGTGGCAGGACGAGATGGCGCAGAAATTTGGCCTCGACATCACAGTCGTGGACCGGGATCACCTGCTCGAAACGCGTCGATCACGGGGGTTCGGGGCCAACCCTTGGGCGCTCAGCAATATCTTTGCGATCTCCCATTCGATCCTGTCGGATGAGGTGTATACGGCCCCCTTGCGGGGAATATTGGGGGGCTTCCGATCCCGCTCACTCCTGATCCTCGACGAAGCGCACCATGTCGCCCCATCAGGCTCGGGCGCCTATGCCGTGGAAAGCCAATTGACGCGGTCGGTGCGCGATCTGGCCGCGCGGTTCGAGCACCGCCTGTTCCTGACAGCAACGCCACATAACGGCCACTCGAACGCATTCGCGACCCTGCTGGAGATCCTCGATCCCCAGCGGTTTACCCGAGGTATCGCCATTGAACCCGGCGATCTGTCTCCCGTTATGGTCCGGCGGCTGAAGGAAGACTTGCGCCAACTGGGCGTCCCGTTCCCCGAACGCCTAGTGGAAGCGGTGCGGATCGACGGGTTGGCAGAGGACGCACCGGAACTGCGTCTTGCCGCCATGCTGGCCGACCATGTCGAGGCGGCGGGGGATGATCCGGGCGCGAAATTCGCCTTTGCCACCATGCAGCAGCGTCTTTTCTCATCGATTGCCGCGTTTCACCGGACGCTGACGACACATCGCAAGCATCTGGGAAAGAAAGCGACCCAAGAGACCGAGGCGGACGCGGAAGACGCCGCAGCAGACGAAACCAGCGAGATGGATGCGGCAATTGATGCTGCACGCCAGACCGGCGACCAAGGGCGCAATGCCGCCGCCATCTCGCGGATCGATGCGATGATCGCCTTGGCGGCAGAAGCGAAAGACCGTCCCGACCATCGGATCGAGTGGATAATCGACTGGATGAAGTCCGAAATGCTTGACGGCATGGCGTGGCGCGACCGGCGGTTGATCGTCTTCACCGAATGGGAGGATACACGCCGCTGGCTGGAAACCAGATTGACAGAAGCGCTGCACGAACTCGGCGTTGATCCGCGAGGCCGGATCGAGTCCTTTACCGGAAAAAGCGGCAACCAGCGGACCCGCGATCACATTGCGCGCAACTTCAATGCGCCTTTCGACGAAGCTGACGTCCGCATCCTGCTCTGCACCGATGCGGCGCGGGAAGGCATCAACCTTCAGGCACGGTGCCATGATCTGCTGCATTTCGACCTGCCGTGGAACCCGTCGCGGCTCGAACAACGTAACGGACGGATCGACCGAAAATTGCAACCGGCCAAGGTCGTCACCTGCCGCTACTTCGTCTACGAGCAACGGGAGGAAGACCGCGTTCTCGACGCCCTCGTCCGCAAGACCGAGACGATCCGCCGCGAACTTGGCGCTTCCGGCCAGATTATCCGCGACCAGCTCGAAGATCGTCTTTCGCGAAACGGTATCCGCCGTGGACAGGCTACAGAGTTATCTGCCGATTTCGACGCTATGGGTTCCGACGACACGGCAAGTCGGGAGGTAGGTGATACGGGAGGTGTGCGCCAAGAGGCCGTAAAGCAGGAGATTGCAAAACTCGAAGATCTGCAGGAACGCTCCCGCAAGAAAATTGGTGTCGAGGCTTCGGATCTGGCAAGGGTTTTTGGCATGTCGCTCGGAACGCTCGGCGCATCGTTGACCCAAGGAGAAGGGGCTGTGCCGGAGGCGGTGCGGATCGAGGCGACGGATGGTTCCTTCAACCGGGACGGAAGCTGGCAACCCCTGTTCGACGAATTACGCCCCGGAAGGCCACCAAAGGGGCGGGCGCTCGCTCAATGGCGTGACGAGACCGCGCCGCGCGATCTGCTGTTCGAACCGGCGCGGATCGAGGCTGGGGAACCGGAGCCACAAGATGTCGTGCAGCTCCATCTCGAACACCGGCTGGTCAAGCGCGTATTGGGCCGGTTTCTGAGCCGGGGGATTCGCGACCGGATGGACCGTGTCGCAGCGATCGTCGGGCCGGGGGCGCAGCCGCGTGTCGTACTGTTGGGGCGGCTCGCGCTTTACGGGCCGGAGGGCCGCCGCCTGCACGAGGAAATCATCCCGGTAACGGCGCGCTGGCGGGATCGTAGCGATCCTGATGTCGTGCTCAGCCCCTATTCGGAATCGGGTGAGGACACGACGTTGCGGCAATTGCTCGATGCCTTGCGAGTGGGACGCCCTGCATCGACGGGCGTGCAGGACCGCATCGCTTCCGGCGTGGAAGCTGATCTTGCCGAGTTACGAGCCGCGCTGGAGGCGAAAGCGGCAACGGCACAGTCGGCTGTTGAGACAGAACTGGCGACAATTGCCGATAGCGAAGCGAAATCGCTTGAAGATCTGCTCCGCCGTCAGCTCAAGCGCGTCGAAGACGAACGCGTCGCATACGAACCGCGACAGGCAAGCTTGGATTTGCGCACCGATGAAGAACGCGAGCGCGACGAACGCGAGCGACGACAACGTGAGGCGGATCGGCGGTCTTGGGACGGCAAGATCGAGCGCCTGACAACTGAGATCGAGACGGAGCCGGACCGTGTGCGCAACGGCTATCGCGTGGTGGCACATAAGCTGGACCCCCTCGGTCTGGTCTATCTCTGGCCGGAGGGCTGACGGCATGGCGGATTCCATCGCGAATTTCATCGGAGAAATCAGGCCCGAAGGTCTGGTTCTCGGCCTAAACGTCCTGCGCAACAAGGGTCTATATCCTCCACACCAAGGCGGTGCTGACACGACAGCAACCGCTGACTTATTGGGAATATCTCCAGAAGCGGGGCCGGGTGACGATCCACATTTCGAACTCGGCGATCCCTGGTCCCTGTTTCGGGACGTACTGGGATGGGATGCACGCTATGTTGCCGGTGCGCCGGACGGCCCCGCCCTGCCTTCCAGCCTGACGGTATCCGTGCCCGAGCAGGATGCGCTGTTGGCCCCCGACTGGGCGATACTCCACAAGGGCGATGCGCCGGACGGCATTCCGGCGCAGGCGCTGGTCATGCTGCGCCCCGGTCTCGACGCTGATAAACGCGGGGCCGAAGACGGCTGGGAGGCCTCGCCGCATCAACGGCTTGAACGGCTGGTGCGCGAGACGGGGGTGGGCATCGGCATCCTCGTCGCTCGCAATGCGTTGCGCCTGATCTATGCACCCGCAGGCGAGACATCGGGCTGGATGACATGGCCGCTTGCGCCCTTGGCGCGGGTCGAAGGGCGGGTTTTGCTGGGGGGGTTGAAGCTGGCGCTGGGGCGTCAGCGGTTTCTGACCGGCCCGCCCGATGCGCGTTTGCGTCCGCTGCTGGAAGATTCTCGTCGATCCCAGAATGATGTATCGACCAAGCTGTCCGAACAGGTGCTGGGTGCTTTGCATGAGCTGTTGCGCGGGGTGCAGCAGGCGGACCCGGAGGGGACGGCGGCGCTTGCGAAGGACGCGCCGGAGCATCTGTACGAAGGGTTGCTTTCGGTCCTGATGCGGCTGGTTTTCCTGCTCTATGCCGAGGATCGTGACCTGATGCCAACTTCGCGCGATCCGGCGGCGCGGGCGCTTTGGCAGTCCGGCTATGCCATCGGCACTTTGTTCGCGCGGCTGGAGGACGATGCCGCCCTCAATCCCGATACGATGGATGAACGGCGCGGGGGCTGGGGCCAGCTATTGGCGGTGTTCCGGCTGGTGCATGACGGGCGCGGCGACTGGGTGATGCGGCGTGGGGGCAAGCTGTTCGATCCCGACCAGTTCCCGTTTCTCGAAGGGCGGATACAGGGATCGCGGCGGAGCGAAGCGCGCGTCCTGCCCGTATCGGATGGCTGCATCCACCGGTTGCTCGAAAACCTGATGACCCTGCCAGCCGAAACCAAGGACGGCGCGCGAGAGCGGCTGAGCTATCGCACGCTGGATGTCGAACAGATCGGGTCCGTCTATGAGACGGTCATCGGCTTCGTTGCGCAGATGGCGAAGGAGCCGGTTCTGGCGCTGGCGGGCGACCGGGGCTTACCGATCTATGTCGGGCTGGAAACGCTGCTGGAGACCAAGCCGAAGGATCGCGGCAAGTGGCTGGCGGATCGGGGCGTCAAACCCTCGGCAGGTCAGAAGACGGCGATCAACAAGGCGCAGACCATCGGCGAGATCGTCACCGCCTGCGCCACGGGTCAGGCGCGGGGGCATCGGGTCGGCCTGATCGACAAACGAGGCTCACCCGACCAGACGCCGCTGGGCGCGGGATCGGCCTATCTGCAACCGACCGAGGAGCGGCGCTCGTCGGGTAGCCACTACACCCCGCGCGAGCTGACACACCCCATCGTCGGCCATGCGCTGGCCCCCGCTTTCGGGCGGCTGGGCGAGGAGGCGACGCCCGATGAGGTGCTGGCGCTGAAAGTCTGCGATCCGGCCTGCGGGTCGGGGGCATTTCTGGTGGAGGCGTGCCGCCAGATCGGCGCGCGGTTGCAGCAGGCTTGGGCGAAACACGGGCGGCCCGATGTACCCCGTGACGAGGACGAGGCGACCTTTGCGCGGCGGTTGGTGGCACAGAAATGCCTCTACGGCGTGGACCGCAATCCGATGGCGGTGGATCTGTGCAAGCTGTCGCTGTGGCTGGCCACGCTGGCGGACGAGCACGAGTTCACCTTCCTCGATCACGCGATCCGGGTGGGCGACAGTCTCGTGGGCCTGACGGCGGAGGAGATGGGTCGCCTGTCATGGGATACCCCCAAGAAGGGCGAGGGACCGACGATCTTCGCCAAGCGGATGTGGGATGACATCGTCGATTTCCGGGGCGGACGCTCCGCCATCCGCAATGCGCCGGAGGATACGAACCGCGCGACGTTGGAGGTGCAGCTTCGCACGGCAACCAAGCGCGTGGGCGACGTGAAGAACGTGGCCGATGCGCTGGTCGCGACGTTCTTCTCGGAGGAAAAGAAAGGGGCTCGAAAGAAAGCACTCGACACTTTCGCCACGACCTTCGACGGACTTAGTGGCGAGAACCCGTGGCAGGTGGCCAAGCATATGGCCGCACATCTGCGCGCGAAACAGGGATGGCAACCGTTTCACTGGCAATTGGAATTCCCGGAGGTGTTCGAGCAGGGCGGGTTCGACGCGGTGGTCGGGAACCCGCCCTTTGCGGGCAAGAACACGATCTCGGCGGCGTCCGGGCCGCTGTATATCCCGTGGTTGCAGCGCACGCATCCGGGGGCGCATGGCAATGCGGATCTGGCCGCGCATTTCTTCCGTCGCGCCTATGGCCTGTTGCGCGAGGGGGCGGCGTTCGGGCTGATCGCGTCGAACACGATTGCCCAAGGGGACACGCGCACCACGGGGTTGCTGCCGATCGTCGAGGCGGGGGGCGGCATTCTGCGGGCGACGAAACGTCTGCCGTGGCCGGGGGAGGCGGCGGTGATGGTGTCGGTGGTGCATGTGGTGAAAGGCGCGAAGCCGCGCTCGCCGGTGCTGGACGGGCGACAGGTGGACCGAATTTCGGCATGGCTCGTGCCGGGCGACTACGACGCCTCACCGGAGGTGCTGGTGGCGAACAAAGGGAAGGCGTTCATCGGGTCGTATCTGCTGGGCATGGGCTTCACCTTCGACAACAAGGCGGCGGCGAAGGGCGAGGCAGAAAGCATCGATGAGATGAAACGCCTGATCGCGCGCGACCCACGCAACGCCGAGCGCATCCGCCCCTATATCGGCGGCGACGAAGTCAACACTTCTCCCACTCACGCTCATCACCGCTACGCCATAGACTTCGAGGATTTCCCGTTGCGCCGCGATCCGGCGAAGACGCACCCTTGGGCCGAGCGCACCGAGGAGAGCAAGCGCGAGATGCTGCGCGAGGGCGTGGTTTCGGCAGATTATCCAAGGCCAGTGGCGGCGGATTGGCCGGAATTACTGGAGATAGTGGAGCGATTAGTAAAGCCTGATCGTATATCGCTACCGCCCAAAAATGCTTGGAACCGTGATGTGGCATTGCGCTGGTGGCAATTTGGAGCACGCAGAGAGGGTCTTCACGAAGCAATTGCAGAATTAGATAATACCCTTGTTATCGGGAGGGTATCCCAGCATGGCACCGTCGGTCGCGTTCCAACATTTAACCTATTTTCAGAGCAATTGGTTGTGCTAGCTGAAAGAGGTTTTGTGCAAATGACAATTCTTCAATCGCGGCTACACGAGATTTGGGCTAGATTCTTCTCCGCCACTCACGAGGATCGCTTGCGCTATGCGCCCTCCGACTGCTTCGAAACCTTTCCCTTCCCCCTCGGCTACGAAACCGACCCCGCCCTCGAAGCCGCGGGGCAAGCGTATCACGACCATCGCGCCGCGCTGATGGTCGTGCATGACGAGGGGATGACCACGACCTATAACCGCTTCCACAATGTCGGCGAGAAGAACGCGGCCATCGCGACGCTCCGGTCCCTGCACGCTGAAATGGACAGCGCCGTCCTGCGCGCGTATGGCTGGCACGATCTGGCGGCGGAGGCGGTGTTTCTCGAAAAGCCGGAGGACGACAAGGGCAAGGGCTATCGCAAGGGCGAGCCAGAGCGCGACCACACCTATCAGGGCCGCCTGCACTGGCCTAGCGAGGTCCGCGACGAGGTGCTGCGCCGCCTGCTGAAACTCAACGGCGAACGCGCCGCCGAGGAGGCCGAGGCGGCGGCGCTGGCCGAACGGGAGGCTGGCGGTCCCCAGACCCGCGCCACCGCCCGCGCGCGGCGGGCCGCAGAGAAGGACGACGCATGACCGACACGCCCCCGCAGGATGCCCTCGCCGCCCTGCCCCCGCCCGCCACTTCGGTCGAAGCCCGGGACCGCCTCGTCGCCATGCTGCGCCGCGACCTGATCGGCCCCCATCCCGATCTCGACCCCGACCTAGAGCGCGAGGTGCTGGCGGGCACGCCGCCCTCCACTTGGTACCTGACCGGCTATCTCGTCCCCAAACCAGACGCGGAATACGCGCCGGGACCGGAGGATCAGGCCGAGCTGGAGATGGACGAGGAGCGCGCGACCGAAGGGTTGGGTACGCAGGCCGAGGCTGATGCGGATGACGATGACACCGCTCCCGTCCGCCGCAGCTTCATGCCCTCCTCCATGGGCCTGTCGTTCCTTGTACCCGATGCCACGCGCCAGATCTGTGTGAAGGCAACCTGGGGCGACTACCGCCCCCAGCCGCCCCTGCCCGAAGCCCTGATCGACCCCGACGCCGCCGACGAGGATCGCCGCTCCGCCGGGGCGACCCGCAACGAAGACCTGACATGGCACCGCGTCCCCGGCGAGGCCACCCTCACCCTCGACGTGCCGGACGCCCCCGGAACGCCGGGCGAAAAACCGCTGGAGGGCAGCATGGTCCGGGGCGGTGCGCTGACGCTGTTCATCAAGTGGGGCAAGCTGGTCGAGATCGACCGGCCGGGCAAGACCCCGGTGCGCGCACGCCAAGCCTCCGTCTTTCTCGTCAACCGCCGCCCGCATGTGGCGCGTCGGTTTTCCGACATCGTAAACGCACATCAGGTGCGGCTGGAACTGTCCTGCGAGGGCGGTTTCACCGCAATGCCCGACCGCACTGGCTATGCCTCGGACGATGCCGACGACCGCCTCGCCGACCTGCATTACCGCGACGTGATGAATTACGGCGCGGGGCACAATACGTCGATCAATTGGGATGAAAACGGCGCGCGCCTGTGGACCGACCCCCTGCCGACGCATGAGGTAAAGACCACCCGCGCCGATGTGGGCGGGGACATCGCAGAACTGGGGATGGAAGCGCTGGGGTTTGCCGCAGACGAGGGCGCGGATGCCTTGCGCGCAGCACTGTCGAACCTGCCCGCCGCCTATGCCGATTGGGCGCAGACACAGCAAGGGGATCTGGAAGGTCTGGCGGACCGGCGGCGTGAGGTCGCCGAAAACTGCCTCACCGGGATCGAAGAAGCACGGGGCCGGATCGAGACGGGCCTGCGCCGTCTCTATAACGACGCCACCGCGCGCGAGGCCTTCGCCGTGATGAACCGCACAGTCGCCGCCGCCAACCGTCAGCGCGTTGCCCAGTCGTCGGAGCTTGCGCCTGCCGATGTGAAACCACCGAAATGGCGGTTGTTCCAGCTTGCCTTCATCCTGCTGAACCTCGAAGGGTTGAGCGACCGCCTGCACGAGGATCGCGCGGTGGTCGATCTGCTGTTCTTTCCCACGGGGGGCGGCAAGACGGAGGCGTATCTGGGCCTCGCCGCCTTCACCATCGCGCGGCGGCGCCTCGATAATCCCGGCCTGACCGGGGCGGGTCTGAGCGTGCTGATGCGCTATACCCTGCGCCTGTTGACGCTCGACCAGCTATCCCGCGCGGCGGGCGTGATCTGCGCGCTGGAACTGGAGCGCAAGGATCGGGGACGCCTCGGCGACTGGCCCATCGAGATCGGCCTGTGGGTTGGTGGCGGGGCCACGCCGAACCGCTTCGGGAGCAGTAAAGACAGAGGAAAGAAGGACGGTACGCTGCTCGGGTGGCTTGCCAAGATGCGAAAAGGAGGAGACGCGCCCATCCCCCTGACGGCCTGCCCATGGTGCGGCAGCGCGCTTAAGGAAGACTGCTTCCACGCCAAACCCTCAAGAGACGCGCCCCGACGCCTCGATATCGTCTGCGACGACATCGACTGCGCGTTCAACGAGGACCGCCTGCCCATCGTCACGGTGGACGAGGAAGTCTATCGCCGCCTGCCCGCCTTCATGATCGCCACCATCGACAAATTCGCCAATGTTCCGTGGGAAGGGCGAACGGGCGCATTCTTCGGCCATGTGGACCGATACGATGATTCCGGCTTCTACGGGGCCGCCGAGCCGGGGATCGGACGACCGCTCGACCAAGTCCTGCCGCCGATGGATCTGGTAGTTCAGGACGAACTGCATCTGATCTCCGGGCCACTCGGAACGGTCGCGGGCCTGTATGAAACAGCCTTCGACCTTCTGTCTTCGCGGATCGTGAACGATGTGCGCCGTGGCCCCAAGATCGTCGCCTCCACTGCGACAGTCCGCCGTGCCGAGGATCAGGTGCGCAGCCTGTTCGGGCGCGAGCGCACCGCCATTTTCCCACCCCCCGGACCCTCGCGGGACGACTCGTTCTTCGCCAGTACGGATTTCGAGACTCCGGGCCGCCTCTATGTCGGGGTCGGTGCTCCCGGCGCAGGACCGAAGAGAGTCTTTCTCCGAGGGCTTCAGACATTGTTGGCGGGGGCGAAATCCCTGTCCAATGGCGGGTCGAATGACCCGGCCGACCCGTATCTGACAGCGCTATGCTACTTTAACGCCTTGCGCGAGCTTGGCGGCGCACGGCGTATCGTGGATGACGAAGTACGACGCAATTTATCGCATTACGGACGAGATCGCCGCCGGGCAGTGCCGGAAGGCGGCATTTTTCATGATCGCAGCCTACGCGAACTGGAAGAACTGACTTCCCGTGTCAGCACGGCGCAGGTCGCCGAAGCGCGGGCAAAGCTGGGCCGCGCTGCAGTCGAGAGCGCCGGAACAGATATCGCGCTGGCCACCAACATGATTTCCGTCGGTCTGGACATTCCAAGGCTTGGTCTCATGGTCCTGCAAGGCCAGCCGAAAACTTCGGCGGAATACATTCAGGCCACCTCCCGCGTCGGGCGCGATCCAAGCAAGCCAGGTCTGGTCGTCGCCTTGCTGAACCTGCATCGCCCCCGCGACCGATCCCACTATGAAAAGTTCAGATCGTTCCATGCCAGCTTCTATCGCATGGTGGAGGCGACGGGCGTGACCCCCTTCGCCCCCCGCGCTCTGGACCGCGCGCTCGCCGCGGTTCTGGTGGCGGTTGCGCGGCATGTCGATACCGATCTCACGCCGTCAGGTGGCGCTATAAGCATCGCGGGCAAACCGGAGATCGCCGAACAACTTGAGGCGCTCCTACGTGAAAAGCTTGCGATCGCAGGAGAAACCGACCCGGAACGAGTTATCACGCGGATGCACGAACTCATCGACGGGTGGGAACGGATAGCACAAACGCAAGCCAATTCCGCCGAAGGCTTGCGCTACGACGGCAGGGAAGGACAAGACCGGTTGCTGCGCGATCCATTGCGCCCACTAGCGAACGACCCTGACGGCTCCCGCAACTGGTTTGGAGCGGCGCGCTCGATGCGTGAAACAGAACCTGTCGCAGTGCTGACCCTCGTTCACCCCGATGGTCGACCACTCGACAAGACAACGAACGGGGGACGCCGATGAGCGAAACTACGCAAGGATTCAGCCAGTTCCTCTTCACTTACGGACCTGGTGCGATGTTCGATCTGCCAGATCACGCTGTCATCATGGCTGGGCTGGATGACTGGTCCCGCAAGGAGCAAGAACTCCGCACCATCGAAGAAAGCCGCCTCGCACAGCTATTGCTGACGGCCCTGCCAGAACGATTTTCGGCTCACCCCCGGTTTCTGACACCCCCCCTCCACGACCAGAATTCGCCGGATACGTCCAAGTCTGTTCCGGTGCGGATTTTTCCCGAATGGTTCGTTGCCGATAGCACTTCTTCCTCAACAGAGGATGGCGACCAGACCGATACGCTTACACGCCGCCCAATGATCCATTACAGCGCGTTGACGATCAATGGGTCGAAACCGCTGGAACATCGCTTCGCCGGAGGGAAAGCCGCAAGATTAAACCCCGTTCGTTTCGTCGCGGCCTGTAAGGACGGACACTTGTCGGATATAAACTGGCCGCGCGTCGTACATCAGCGGTCGGACAATAAATCCTGTACGAGACAATTGCACTGGACCGAACGAGGCGTCAGTTCGGACCCCAGCGACATCGCCGTGCAATGCGATTGTGGAGCTCGCGTCGCTTTGGCGGAGCTTCACGCCGAAGGATTTCTCGGAACCTGCGGCGCATTCAGCCCGTGGCTCACCCCCCGCCACACGAGCGGTGAAACCTGCACCGAGAACCTGAAGCTGCTGGCCCGTTCCGCGACCAATGCCTATTTCCCCCAGACCGTTTCGATTATCTCCCTGCCGAAATCATCGGACGCGCTGAGCGAGGCTTTGTCGGACAACTGGTCTGAGGTCGAAGCCTATCTCGATATGCCCGCCAGAAACGACATCTTGCGAAGAAGCCCTCGGTTGAAGAAGAATCTGGATGGTTGCAGTGACGAAGAGATCGACGCAGCCATAGGCCGTGTACAGGGCGGGCTTGCGTCCAACGCTCCGAGCGACCCCAGAGTCGAGGAATTCGATCGCCTTGGTGCCAGAGCGGGGCCTATTGGAAGTGACGGCGCAGACTCGCGTTTGTTCGGCGAACGTCTGGACCATGAGGTCATCGAAAGATGTGATCTGTCCCGCCGCCTGCTGGAGGACATTGTCCAGATACATCGACTGCGCGAGGTCGCCTGCCTTTATGGTTTCACGCGGCTCGAACCTGCACCTACTGCGCTCGAAAGCGAGCTGGACGATATTTCGCTCGCGACGACGGGCGCACTGCTGTCACTTGAGGCTGATTGGCTTCCCGCAGCCGAACGGTTCGGGGAAGGGATCTTTTTGCGCTTCAACCCTGCCGCCCTCGCGGCATGGGAGAAGAGGATCGGCAAGACGGGCCGCCTTGACAGTCTGCGCCTCGGTGAGGTTCTCGAAGAGAGGAAGTTCGGTCGCGATCCCGAGCATAAGGGCGCAGCCTACTGGGCATTGCATTCGCTGAGCCATGCCCTGATGTCCGAACTGGCCCTCGAATGTGGATACCCGCTGTCATCGCTGAAGGAACGCGTTTATGCGAGTATGGCCGGGGCGGATGCGCGGTACGGCATTCTTATCTATACTGCGACGGCAGGCGGACAGGGGACTCTCGGCGGTTTGAGCCGCACGGCAGACCGCATCCCGGCCATACTTGACCGTGTGAGGCAGGCACTGCGTCTGTGTTCGAATGATCCCGTCTGCGAAGATCATCATCCGGACGGCAGCCATGATGATCGAAACCTGCTCGGCGCTGCGTGCCATTCCTGCTTGCTTGTTTCGGAAACCAGTTGCGAAGCCCGAAATGGGCGGCTGGACAGAAAACTTCTAGTTCGGGATGAAGATGACGCTGGGCTTTTAAGCTGGTCTTCTTAGCTCGACTTTGTACAACATGAGATGGTGGTGAGCATGGTCTGCGGCTATCCGACATTCACTTGGCACTGATGAATCAATCTGCCGAAGGTGAGCCGGCTTCTCGTCGCGTCGGTCGTAGATTCGAACGTTCCAATGACACATCCGATTGCGCTATCGGCTATCGCTTCATCTTGCGGTTTCGCTTGGCCGTCTCGTCAGCTTCGTCGGCCTTGCGCTGCATGTCAGCCTGTTCGTTCAGAACAGCCCGCGCATCTTCTCCATTGCCGGGCACATCGGTCGGAGCCGCCTGCCGAAGTCGTTTCGCTGCATGGTCGTAGGCGGCGAAGGCTACTTCGTGCGCCCGCTCGACGGCTTGCACCGCATCGGCCTCGCTGGTCGACCGGGCCTGCGCGGATTCCGAGACCTCCTCGGCCCGCCACTGACGGGCCGTCGCGCGGTCTACCGGACCCTCGTACCGGACACGATGCAAGGCTGCTTCCGGATCGACCCCGGCGAGCTCGAAGGCGCGCATAGCTGCCCGGTCGGCATCGGCCATGATCCGCTGTTCGCTCGCATCCGAGGCGGCCACGGCAAGGCGTGTGTCCGCAGAGCGTGGTTCGGTACTATCCGACGCGCTGGCCTCTCGACCAGCTCCTGCTGCGAGCAATGCACGCCGCGATTCCGTGACAGGACGATCCGCCTCCTTCGCCGCGTCGCCAGTCGCCCATTCGGGTCGTTCCGCCAAAGCGGCGAGCCTGACCTTCTCCTGCCCCAGCCGCGCTTGCAGATCCGCGCGCTTGGCCGGGTCGTTTTCCAGCTTGAACAGCTGCTCGGTATACTCGAACCGCTTTCGCACGGCCTCGGCGATGTTCTCGTCCGAATACCGTTCCGCTCTCTCCGTTTCGGACATGATCCGCCATCCCTTCTCGTTACCGTCCTGTACCATCGTCAGAGCCGCTTCCCTGAACGCATCAATCCCGGAAACCTCCGGCGTCCCCTTCGGCTTCTTCGCGAGATGCCGCAGATGCGCGATGATCAGATCGCCATCGGTCTGCGGCATCTTCATGTCATCCGTGAAAGCATCGACGATTTCAGCATCGCGTCGCAGGGCATCCGAACCCATGAGCGCAGCTCCGGCTCGAAGGCTGTCTGCCACCTCGCGGTACGCGCCGCGCTCGGCCTCCAGTATCTCCCCGAACGCGCTTCGGAACCGCCGCGCCTTCCCCGTCTCCCGTCCCTCGGATGCGGCCACGATTTCGCGCGCCGCCCGGTTCAGATAATACGTGCTGACCTCGCCCTCTTCCGCCCTCTGCCGATCAGGGGTTTTCTCCCGCGACGGCGGCAACCCGCGCGCTCGCCGGGGCGTGTCGTCCAGCTCCAGACCTTCGGCCCGCGCGGCTTCCGCCCATGTCGTCCTGAGCAACTGAGGGTTGATGCGATGCGTCGGCCAGACCTTGAACTGCTCGCCCGTTTCGAGACCAAGATTGTTCACGACGAAGTGGACATGGGGATAGTCCGTATCGTTATGCGCGATCTTCACATAGTCCCACGTCTCGCCGCCCTGCCCTGCGGACCGCGCCCCTCCCTCGAACATCGCTTTCGCAAAGCGATCCGCTGCGCGCCACACCACCTCCGGGTCCGTCCCTTGGGGCGAGGACACCAGAAGATGCGTCGTCTTGTGCTTCCATGTCGTCGCGTCGAAATCGACCTGCCATGTCCGCATCGCATCGGCCATGGTCTCCACGCTGTCGATCACGCTGCCATCGGCCCGTGTCAGGGACAGTTCGCCATTGCGCGTGAGATAGTTCAACTGGTTTCGGAGATCGGCCTTTCCGCCCGTCTGGCCCTTGCGGATCACCTTCACGATGGCGGGCGGCAGACGCCTCGCCGCATTCACGCGCTGCCGGACCGACAGGTTCAGGGCCGGAGGACGGCTTCCGCCACCCTGCCCTGACCGCATCTCCATCGGCTCAGGGCGGCTTCGAGCGATCTTCCCGCCCTTGCCCAGGTCCAGCGCCTCGGCTTCGATCCGCCCGTAGATGGCCCGAAGATCGGGAGAGCGCGGCTTGCCGATTCGCGCCGCGCCGCCGAATTTCGCCTGGGCACCCGCCATCAGACCCGTCCTCCGACCGCCGCGGTGAGCGATACCGCCCGCTTCTTCTCGGCCAGAAGGTAGCCCCCGAACGCCGCCCGAAGCTCCTCGACACTGCTCCTCAGCTCGCGCATTTCCTCCACCACGTCGGGACCGAGACCGGAGCGACCTTCGTTCGCCCACCTCGCGAGCTGGTTCAGATTGTTCGCCGCACCGCGAAGAACACGGAACCCGTCCTGCATCGCTTCACGTTCCGGGACCATCAATTCAGGCGCGGCAATCGCCTCGCGAACCACTGACCGCAGAAGCGTTGACGGCTTCACGCCGAGCTCCGCCGCCCGCGCATCGAATACTTCGCGCTCGGCCTCTGACACCCGTACCCGAAACGCTTCCGTCTTCGCCATGATAAGCGCTCCAATCGGACCATCGACACCCGGACACGTAAGGTTTTCGCCGTTCCTGACACCTTTGGATCGAACCGATCCGCAAAGCGAAGCAAAAACAACGCGCCCGCGAGCCACAAGCAAAACGTACCACGGTTTGGTTTATCTCGCCATAACTCTTTCTCCATCTGTCATTTCTCTACTTTCGACTGCGGTGCTGCTCGTCAATTGGCCTTTAGGAAAGAGGCCGCTGTGATCTTCGGAGACCGCGCAAGGTCGCATGGCGAAGGCTGTTTCATCAGGATCGAGGAAACGAAGAGCCGTTTCGGCGAGACGGTCGACGTCAATCACAATGTGTTGCGGAACGACCGGCCTACCCCCGTTACCCACAATCAGTCCGCTCCACTGTGCTTGATGGAAGCTTCGTTCCGCGTCCCTCGTATGGATAACGGGGATAGCCCTCGCACTGACCGACGACGCCGTTCGCCAGAAGGCGAATGCCAGAAGGCGAATGCCAGAAGGCGAATGCCAGAAGGCGAATGCCAGAAGGCGAATGCCAGAAGGCGAATGCCAGAAGGCGAATGCCAGAAGGCGAATGCCAAACGCCACTTGGCGTTTGGCATTCTGCGTGTGTTACATTATGGGAATGCGATAGCTGGAACCGAGG
>CALGNO010000028.1 GCA_937958625.1 uncultured Neomegalonema sp. | reverse complement strand
ATGGCGAGACGCATTTCGTGGATCAAAGCTGCTCGTAAAGCGTATCTGAAATTTCCGCATCCCGTCATTGAGGATACAGATGCCGCGCTCATAGCGGTGGCCTTGGGGCTATCGCCGGGATGTGTAAAGCGCCTTCGTCATTTTGATGGCGCGGTATTCGAGATTGTCCTGCGCTACCGAAAAGAGGCGTATCGCGTCGTTTACTGCCTGCCAATCGACAATGACCTCTGGGTTGTTCATGCTTTTCAGAAGAAGTCGAAGACGGGCATCAAAACGCCAAAGGCTGAAATGGACGTTGTCCGATCGCGCATCAAACTGTTGAGAGGAATGCTTGATGACTGAGGTGATCGAACTGGTCCACGGCTCCGACAACCCCTATGCGGATCGCGGTGATCCCGATGCTGCGGCAAAAATGCTGAAGGTGTCAGTGATGGTCGAGATCATCCGGCTTCTTGATCAGCATGACCTGACTGCGGTTCAGGCGGCAGAAATGACGGGAATCGGGCGCTCGCAGATATCACGTATTCGGAATGCGCGTATCTCAGGCATGAGCATTGAGGTGCTGATAAGGACGCTGGAGGCACTGACGCGGGTTGTAACGGCGGAACGGCGGGTCACATTTCACATCGGCTACGAAACCCGCGATGTGAATACACCGACACCCCCACCTTAACATCCTCTTCAACTGCCCTATGTGACAGTGCTGTATCTTTTCCCGGAGGCCCCATGAGCGCCGAGACGACAGCCGACGACCATGAAATCACCGAAAATCCGTGGCTCAAGCTGATCCTTGAGGTCGGACCGCTGATGATTTTCTTTGCGGCCTATAGCTATGGCGCGGATCTTGCCGCCTGGGCCGGGTATCCGAATTTCGGGCTGACCCCAGCGGAAGTCGCTGCGGTTCAGCAGGGGGGTGATGCCGCCGAGGCTGCGCTCTCGAAAACCAAGATTTTCGCCGCCACGGCGATCTTCATGCCCACCATGATCCTTGCCGTCGGTATTTCGTGGTTTTTGGCAAAGAAAATCCCGGTCATGCCGATGTTCAGCCTGGTGCTGGTCCTGGTTTTCGGCGGCCTGACGCTGTATTTGCAGAACGAAACCTTCTTCAAGATGAAGCCGACCATCCTCAACGTCTTTTTTGGCGTGGCACTGCTCATCGGGCTTTATATGAACAAGCTGTTCCTGAAGATGATCTTTCAGGAGGGTTGGTCGATCACCGACAAGGGCTGGCGGGTGCTGACCTTCCGCTGGGCGCTCTTCTTCTTCTTTATGGCGCTGACCAACGAGATTGTCTGGCGCAACTTCTCGAATGAGACTTGGGTCTGGTACAAGGTCTGGTTCAACTTCCCGATCACGACCATCTTCGCGATCTTCCAGATGCGCGTGGTCTGGCAACACCCCTTGCCGGAAAAGGGCGAGGCGGCGGCGTCCTGATCCCGTCTTGACAACCGCGCGATAACGGCATTGCGTTTTTCCCTCGACACAAAGAGGGAAAACCATGGCTTCGATCGCGCAACCGCTCTCGTTTCCGTCTACGCCCCCTGAAGGCTATCCAGCCCTTGAACGTGAGCCTGTCTTCGATGCCGCGAAGCATCTGGCGCTGAAAACCCCGCGGGTGGTCACGCGCCTCGATGCCATGGGGTATAGCGGAGCGGAGATCGCCGCCTGCCCCACCGACCTCGGCATCACATCATGCTTTCGCATTCTCAGCGACGAGGGCGTTGCCTGCTTGCAAGACGTCGCACGAGCGCTGTCGCCATATGCGCGGGCGGCGGGGGACCGGGTGCCGCGCATGGTGCGGGGCGGGGTCTACCAGTCGAAATTCCTGCGTGATTTCTGCATGGCCCCGGAACTGACCGAGGCCATCTCCGGCCTCTGCGGTGCGCCGATGCTGCCCCATACAATGCCGCACCAACTGGGCCATCTGAACTACAACCCGCTGGAGATCGGCAAGAATGTCGACAAGTGGCATGTGGATACCCTGCGCGTCGATTTCGTGCTGTTCGTGACTGATCCCAACCTGCTCGACGGCGGCGAATTCGAGTATTTCCACGGCACCGCCGCCGAAGTCCGCGCCTTACGCGAGGCGGGCGAGGAATTGCCCGTTGATAAAGTCCGTCAGGCCGAGATTCCCGGCGCGGGCTATGGCGTGCTGCAACAGGGGAATATGGTCGTTCACCGGGCTAAGGGCGTCCGCGAAGCGGGCGAGCGGATTACCCTGGTCAACGGCTATGTCCCGGCGGATATGAGCTATCCCGATTACACGCGCTTCGACCAGCTTGCGGTGGTGGACCCGGACCACGTTGCCGCCAGCGAATACGCCCGCCATATCGCGTGGATGGGCCGAGAGTCGCTGGCCGGAGATGTCGAGAGCATCGGTTTCGGGACCGACCGCGCCGCCTATGCCGAGCGGCTTGAGCGCGTTGCCGCGCTGCTCTCTACCGCCGCCGGAGCGTTGCGCGGGGCAAAGGCCGAGGGTATGGACCACTTTGGCGATTGACGGACGCTGGCGCGGCGACGACAGACGCGCTAGGGCTGGGGGATGAGTGATCAGCCATCGAAACACCCCCTCGCGGGCCTGCGCGTCCTCGATATGTCGCGCGTGCTGGCGGGGCCGTGGATCGGACAGACGCTCGCAGACCTCGGCGCAGACGTGATCAAGGTCGAGAGCGAAGGTGGCGATGATACCCGTGGCTGGGGGCCTCCTTGGGTGGAAGGAGCAGAGGGCGAGCGCCTCGACGCCGCCTATTTCCATGCCGCGAACCGGGGCAAGCGGTCCATCACCGTCGATTTCCGCACCGAAGACGGACAAGCCATCCTCCGCCGTCTCGCCGCCCGCGCCGATGTGATGATCGAGAATTTCAAGCTTGGCGGGCTGGAGAAATACGGCCTCGACCACGCGAGCCTGTCCCGCGAGAATCCGCGCCTGATCACATGTTCAATCACCGGCTTTGGGCAAGACGGTCCCTACGCCGCGCGCCCCGGTTATGATTATATCATTCAGGGCATGAGCGGCATCATGGACCTGACCGGCGAACCGGAGGGCGACCCCCAGCGCATCGGTGTTGCCTTCGCCGATATTTTCACGGGTCTCTACGGCGTCATCGCGATTCAGGCGGCGCTGGCCCAGCGAGAGAAGACCGGACGCGGCCAGCATATCGACATGGCCTTGCTGGATACGATGACGGCGGTGCTCGCCAATCAGGCTCAAAGCTATCTGACTACCGGCCAATCGCCCCGGCGCACCGGCAATTATCACCCGGCCATCGCGCCCTATCAGTCGTTTCAGTGCGCGGATTTCCCGATCATCGTTACCGTGGGCAACGATACGCAGTTCCGCCGCTTTGTCGCGGTTCTCGGCGCGTCCGAGATGGCGAGCGATCCGCGTTTTGCCACCAATGCCGACCGGGTCGAAAACCGCGATGACCTAACCGAGGCACTGGCGGCGCTGATTGCTGTGCGCGAGCGCGACGCGCTGCTCTCCGACCTCGAAGCCGCCAGCGTCCCCGCCGGGCCGATCAACACTGTTGCCCAAGCCTTCGAGGATGCCCAGATCCGGCATCGCCAGATGGCGGTAGACTTGCCCCATACCGGCGCAGCGGGCGGCACCAAAGCCTATATCCGCGCCCCGATCCGGTTTTCCGACGCCGCGCTGTCCCTCGCGCGCGGCGCGCCGCGTCTGGGTGAGCATACCGCCGAGATCTTGCGCGAAATCGGCTGGGAAGACTGAGTCCGCTTTCGCCCCGAAGCAGAACAATCCAACAAAATCGTGGTTAACGAATTCATCGGATTCGGCACATTGCGCTCGCGTTTTTGGCACAACCGTCTTAATGTGAGACGCAGAGCGTTCGTCCTGCGGGGAGGACGAACGAAGGGAGCCGACTCGATGGACGACAAGAATTCGACGCAAGACATTGAGGAAGCTGACGATTTTTCGCTGGATGGCTCGCCGGGTCATCTGCTTCACCGCGCCCAGCAACGCGCCGCCGATATGACGGCCCAAGCCCTACGCGCCTATGGCCTCACCCCGCGTCAATTCGCTGTGTTGCTAACTCTCAGGCCGGACGAGGGCGTGACCCAGTCCGAGCTTGTGCGCCGCACCGGCATTGATCGCTCGACCCTTGCCGACATGCTCGCGCGCCTCGGCAAGCGTGGCCTGATCGCTAGTCGCCGCACTGAATCGGACCAGCGCGCCAATTCCGTGACGATCACCCCCGAAGGCAGCCGTGCTTTGGAAGCGGTAAAACCCAAGGTCGTCGAAGCCGAGCGTCGCATGATCGCGTCCCTGCCCAGCGACGTCCGCGACCCGTTCGTGTCGGCCTTGCAGCACCTCGCAGAGCAGGTTCGGCGCTAACGCGAGATACGCGGGCGGACCGCGCGAAAGCGCGTCCCTGCTTGTCTTGATCCACGCTTAAGAGATTTGCGGCGCTTCGGGCACCCAGGCGTTTTCGCCACGGGTCGCTAGCGAAGCGCCTCAGCCTTACGAACGGCGATATCCGGTCGTTGTCTCGATTCCCGCGTCTTTCAGCAGGGTCTCGATGGCCGATAAAAACGCGTCCGGCAGTGTTTCGCCTGAGGCTGTCATCGCCGGGACATTTTTAAAGTCGGTTCCATAGGCGAGGATGTGATCGACGGCTCGGTTCGAATTCGAAAAAGGATTGCCGAAGGGCAGCCCGTCCGCTGCCGCAAACAGCGAAGCAACAAGTTTCGTGAGCGCGTCCGAGGCTGTCGCCGCCTCCTTCCAGTCACCCGCCGCACCCTTATCCGCGATGGCGCGAAGCTGCGGCGCAAGGCCGTTGGCAGTGCTGAGCAACCAGCCGTCATAAGCGCCGTCCGGCTTTTTCAGATGCGCTGCGTAATCGCCCTCTGCCCCCCGCAACAATTTTGCGGTTCCGGTGGAGACACCGGAAGCCGCGACACGATCTTCGCCGCTCGTGTCCTTGAACAGGGTGATCCGCTCCGACCCCGCAAGCATGGCAAAGGTGTCCGGTGCGATCTCGCAATGCACGACCTGAGGCAGTTGATAAATCGCGATCGGAGACGTGGTTGCCGCGAGAACTCGGCGAAAATGCTCCGCGATCTCGTCCTGCGTCGCGTCCTTCGAAACCGGGGCGCAGACCGTCAGGCCGGCATAGCTCGCGGCCAACGGTTTTGCCGCGATGGTGCGTTCGATCATTTGGGCGCGTTCGATGACGGCGTCGGTGGTGTCACCGAATGCGCCGAACAGCACGGTTTGATCTTTCGTCAGAATACCGGGCGTCTGCGCAAGGTCGATCCAGTCCGCCAAGGTCTGATCCGACATTTCCCAACCGTCGCCCGTCGTTCCGGCGATGAGATACTGCCGGACATACGGCGCGATGTGGGAAAGGTGAGCCGCCGTGCGCTCCCGGTCGAGCCGCCGCTCCGGTGTTGCATCGTAATGGGTGAGAACGGGAACCCACAGGGGATCGAAATCGGTCATGGCGCGGTCCTTTCAGATGATGGGCGCGTTATACCAAAGTTCACCCGCTGCATTAATGCATCTATATTGCATAGCACTCTTCTGATATATGCAATAATGATATGGATAAATGGACGGAACTCAACGCCTTTATCACGGTCGTGGAGCAAAAGAGCTTTGCGGCGGCGGCGCGCAGTCTCGGCATCGCGCCCTCGGGGATCAGCCGCATTGTCGCTGGCCTCGAAGACCGGCTCGGCGCGCGTCTCCTGCAGCGCACGACACGGCGGCTCAGCCTGACCGAAGCGGGCGAGCGGTTCTATGCCCACGGGCGCAGCCTGCTCGATGATTTCGAGGCGGCGGAGTCCGATATTTCGGGTCGCGAGGCGGCTCCGACGGGTACGTTGCGGGTCAGTTGCGTCGTGGCGTTGGCAGAACGATGGATGCCGTCGATCATCACATCATTCCTGAACGCACACCTCCGCGTATCGGTCGAGTTGATCGAGACGGATCGGCCTGTAGATCTGATTTCGGAGGGCGTCGATGTCGCGCTTGTGACCGGCGCGCTGAAGGATTCAAGCCATGTCATCCGCCGCCTGTGCGGCTTTCACCGGCTGGTGGTCGCGTCGCCGGATTATCTCGAACGAAACGGACGGCCATCGACACCGGAGGACTTGAAGCATCACGACTGCCTGGCCTTCGCAACCGCGCCGCACCTGCAAAAATGGCGCTTCAGAACGCGCCAAGGTCGGGCGGTAACGGCGCATGTCACGGGGCGGTTTGCGGCGACAGGCGCGGAAACGATCCTGCAAGCGGCAACGGCGGGCCTCGGCATCGCGCGACTGGCGAATTTCATCGTGGCACCGCATATCGAAGCAGGCGCGCTCGAAGAAGTTCTCGCAGATTATCGGTCGTCCGATCCCGTCCCGCTATTCGTTGCGTATCAATCGGGAATTCTTCTCTCTCCCAAGATCAGGGCCTTTGTCGATCATTTGAAGGATCAGTTCGAACCGTATCCACCCTGGGAAGAGGGGAGACCGCCAAATCCTTGAGGCGGTCTACTTGGCCGAATTGCAGCACAAACCGGTCCTTAGCCCCGCACGGGGGGCATCCGGATCGCGTTATCCCGGCATTCCCGCTGCACATCCTTTCCGCATTGGCGGAAGTTCAGGTCTTTGTCGAAACAGACCCGCACTTCGCGCAGGCGCTTTTTGTTGCAGGAGATCGAGATCATGCGGTCGTTCAGCCCCGGATTGACCTCCATGAACGCTTCCTCGATCACGCGCGGCTTGACGTTGATCGTGCGCGACAGGCCATCGAACGTCGCCGGGATTTTCACCGCTCCGAAGGCTTGCTGAACCTCGTCGAAATAGGCGCGCGGCTGTAATCCTGAACACGTGCCGTGCTTTTTCCACTGGTGAAAGATCAGCCCCTTGGCGGGCATGATCGGCAGCATTTCATCCACCGTCTGATCGGGCACCCGCGCGCGGACATCGCAGTTCTCCGGCCAGCCTTCTTCAAATTGTGGCCAGAGACCGTGGGCGACAAAGCCATAGGGCCGTCGCCCGCTGCACTGGTCAGAATTGCGCGTATCATCCTCGCAAAAGCTCGGGGACCAGGACATGGCGAGGACGTAGTAATCGAAATCGCCCTGGGTCGAGGCCGCGCGATCCGACCCGCCGCCACTGCTCCGCTGGGTGTCTCGCGAAGAGACCTCGCCGCCGCCGCCCAGTTGCTGGCCGATGAATTGATCGAGGGTGCCGTTCTGCCACGCGACGACCGCGCCGATGACCAGCGCGGCAATGCCGCCGAGGGTGGTATTGCGATTCATGGCGTCTCCTGACGGGGCTTGGCAAAACCCCTCGTTTCATCTTATATCACATCCAGTTCCCGGAAATTTCAGGCCCCGGTGGACGCGCTTCCGCGAAGCGCGCCCGTCTCGCCCTGTCCTAACGAAGAGTGATCCGATGTCGCAACCCTTGATGCCCAAAGCCGTCGCCGTCTGGCTCGTTGATAACACGTCGCTGACCTTCGACCAGATTGCCGCCTTCGTCGGCCTGCACCCGCTGGAAGTGTCCGGCATCGCCGATGGCGAGGTCGCCCAGGGCATGAAGGGCCGTGACCCGGTTGCGGCGGGCGAGCTGACCCGGGGCAGCATCGAAGAATGTGAAGCTGACCCGAAAAAGCGCCTGCGCCTCGTCGAGCGCAAGGCCCTGCCGCCGCAAAAGCGCAAGGCCCCGCGCTATACGCCCTTGTCGAAACGGCAGGAGCGCCCTGCGGCCATTGCATGGCTGGTGCGTAACCACCCCGAACTCAGCGATGCCCAGATCAGTAAGCTGGTCGGCACCACCAAGCCGACGATTCAATCGATCCGCGAGCGTACCCACTGGAATATCTCGCAGATTCAACCCATCGACCCGGTTGCACTCGGCATGTGTCGCCAGATGGAACTTGATGAGGCGGTAAAGAAAGCCGCCAAGAAAGCGGGCATTACCGAGACCGCCGCGCCCGTCGAAGGCGCGCTGCTGACCACCGAAGAATCCCTCGCCGCGCCCGAGCCGGAGGCCGAAGCGCCGAAGGAAATGACAGCGGATGAGCTGTTCAATCTGCCCAAGGGCGAAGTCGAAGAAGACGAAACCCGCTGAGTCTTGGCGGCAGTGGCGCGCAATCGGTCGCAAATCCGGTTGCGCGCCGCCACGAATACGGTGAACTGCACCGATGACCGAAGACGCCAAGATTTACGACCCCCGGAACCTGATCGGCGATGCGCTGGCCATGGAGGGTCTGACCGTCGAGGAGCATCGCTCGATCTTTTTTGACTGGGCGTTCGGGTTGAAAGAACCGGAGCGCGCAGCGGCTTCGGCGGCGGCGCTGGCCGCTATCTATCGCACCGAGGCGACGGCGGATCACCCGATGATTGCGCTGCTTGAACAGGCAGCGAGGGGCGCTGCCCCAGCGCGCGGGCGCACCGGGAGACGGCGCAAGGCGATGCGCCAGGACAACGCCTAGAGACGTTCAGGTTTATTCGGAATCGAAAGCCGCTGCCTCTCGCCTTCGGCTCGAACGCGCCTTTCGATACACATGTTTCTATTTAAACCTGAAACGCTCTAGCAGCGCGCCTTGCCCCTAAGCCGCATTGCCTGCGCGCGCGGGCCACGCTAAATCGGCACTATCGTCTTTCCATGAAGGATTTCCCATGATCGGTCGCCTCAATCACGTTGCCATTGCCGTCCCTGATCTTGCCGCCGCATCGGCCCAGTATCGCGGAGCGCTGGGGGCCAAGGTGGGCGCGCCGCAGGCGGAGCCGGATCATGGGGTTACGGTGGTTTTCGTCGAGTTGCCCAACACGAAGATCGAGTTCCTCGAACCCCTCGGCGACGACTCGCCCATCCTTGGTTTTCTGGAAAAATCACCTTCGGGCGGCATTCATCACCTCTGTTACGAGGTGGACGACATCACCGCCGCCCGCGATCATCTGCTCACCGAAGGCGCGCGGGTTCTGGGCAACGGGGAACCGAAGATCGGCGCGCACGGCAAGCCGGTTCTTTTCCTGCACCCGAAGGATTTCAACGGCACCCTGATCGAGCTGGAACAGGCATGAGCATTTCAAGCCGAGGTGGATGCCGGTTCGGCGGCTCGAAAATGCGAGAATACAAGCCATGAATATCGTTTCTGCCTTCGTCGTCTTTTCCGTGACGTGGTTCCTCGCGCTCTATTGCTTGCTGCCCGTGGGCGTGCGCAGTCAGGAAGAGGCCGGAGACGAGGTGCCAGAAGGCGCCATGACCGGCGCGCCCTCCAAGACGAATTTTCGCAAGAAAGCCATCGGCGCGACCATCATTTCGGCCATCGTGACGGCGACGATCTGGTACATCGTCGTGGAGCGGATCATCACGCTGGACAAGCTGGACCAGTTCTTCGGCATCGAGGAATAAGCGGCGATGACCGCCGCGCCGGCCTTTCATGAGGCCTGTCGCGTGTGGCTGCGCATCGGCCTTTTGTCGTGGGGCGGACCGGCGGCGCAGATGGCTCTGATGCACCGGGAAATTGTCGAGGAACGCGGTTGGATGACGGAGCGCCAGTATCTCGACGCGCTGAGCTTCTGCATGTTGCTGCCGGGTCCAGAGGCGATGCAACTGGCGACCTATTCCGGCTGGCGGCTGCATGGCGTGCGGGGCGGGCTGGCGGCGGGGCTGGCGTTTATCCTGCCGGGGGCGCTGGTGGTGTTGGCGCTGGCGATGATCTACGCGGCCTATGGTTCGGTGCTGGTGATCGCAGCGCTGTTTCTCGGCGTCAAGGCAGCGGTGCTGGCCATCGTCGTCGAGGCGCTCGCGCGGATTGCGGGGCGGGCACTGGGGACGGGTGCGGATCGCGGTGTCGCGGTGCTGGCCTTCACCGGCATCTTCTTTCTGGGCCTGCCGTTTCCGTTGATCGTGATTGCAGCGGCACTTTATGGCCTGCTGCACGGCGGCACAGAAAAACCGATCGGCGCGCCCGTCGCGGTGCGCCTCGGCGACACCTTGCGCACGGTGGCTCTGTGGCTCGCGGTCTGGCTGGTGCCGCTGGGCGCGATGGCGCTTGCGCTCGGCGGTGGGCATCTGCTGACCGCGCTGGGCTGGTTCTTTTCCAAACTCGCGGTGGTCAGTTTCGGCGGGGCGTATGCCGCGCTGACCTATATGGCGCAGGATGTCGTCACCGCCGAGGGCTGGCTGACGGCGGGCCAGATGATGGACGGACTGGGCCTTGCTGAGACCACCCCCGGCCCGCTGATTCTGGTGACCGAGTTCGTCGGCTTTACCGCCGGGGCCAATAGCGGCGGCATGGCGATGGGAATGGCGGGAGCGATGGTGGCGCTGTGGGCGACCTTCGCGCCGTGCTTTCTGTGGATATTCGCCGCCGCGCCGTATGTGGAGTGGATCAATGCCCAGCCCCGCCTGCGCAGCGCCTTGCGGGCCATTGCGGCGGCAGTGGTCGGTGTCATCGCCAATCTGGCGCTGTGGTTCGCGCTGCATGTGTTTTTCGGCGATGTCATGCGGGAGGGAATCGGACCGCTGACCCTCTGGCTGCCTGACCTCGACACCCTCGACCCGCGCGCAGCGGTGCTGGCGGTGCTTAGTGCAATACTGCTGCTCGGGGCGAAGTGGAGCGTTCCGGCGGTGCTGGCGGTGGCGGCGGGTGCGGCACTGGCGGTGCATGTGCTGTTTTGACGTGACACGCCCCCCCCGACCCGGCTTAAGATAGCCCCACTGCCACCGGCGCAAGATCGGGGCGGCCTTGGGAGGATCAGACGTGACCGATAGACGGCCCTTGCCGGAAGACCTGAACTCGTTTCCTAAGTTGCTGGCCCGCAACGCGACCAAATTCGCGAACCGTCCCGCCTATCGCGAGAAGGAATTCGGTATCTGGCAAAGCTGGACCTGGTCCGAGGCGCGGGATGAAATCCACGCGCTCGCCTCCGGCTTTATCGGCATTGGCGTGCAGCCGGGGGACCACATCGCCATCGCCGGGCGCAACCGGCCTTATTTCTACTGGGCGATGATTGCCGCGCAGGTCGTCGGCGCGATTCCGGTGCCGGTTTATCAGGACGCGGTGGCCGACGAGATGGCCTATGTCTTCGACCATTGCGGCGCGCGCTTTGCGGTGGTGCAGGATCAGGAGCAGGTCGACAAGCTGCTCGAAGTCAAAGACCGCATCCCGGCACTGGAACAGATCGTCTATCTCGACCCGCGCGGCCTGCGGAAATACGACCATAGCACCCTGCACAACTATCGCGATCTACAGGCCAAGGGCCGCGAGACGCTGGCCGAGTCCAAGGCCGAGATCGAACGCCGCGCCGCCGCCCTCGGACCCGGCGATACCGCCGTCATGCTTTATACCTCAGGCACGACCGGGCGCCCCAAGGGCGTGGTCCTGTCGAACGAGAACGTGCTGATTACCGCCCGCAATACCTGCGAATTCGACAAGTTGACCGAGCGGGAGAGCATCCTTGCGTATCTCCCGATGGCCTGGGTCGGCGATTATGTGTTCTCGATGGCGCAGGCGATGTGGGCCGGATTCTGCGTCAACTGTCCCGAAAGCCCGGACACAATGCAAAAAGACCTGCAAGAAATCGGCGCGACATACTTCTTCGCCCCGCCGCGTTTCTTCGAGGGATTGCTGACCTCGGTCATGATCCGCATGGAGGATGCGTCGAAGACCAAGCGCGCGATGTTCAAGAAATACATCGACCACGCCAAGCGTATCGGCCCCGATCTGCTCGACGGCAAGCCGGTTTCCGGCGGCGATAAGATGAAATACCGGATCGGGCAGGCGCTGGTCTATGGTCCGCTGCTCAACGCGCTCGGCCTGTCTAAAGTGCGCGTCGGCTATACCGCTGGCGAGGCGATCGGACCGGAGATTTTCGAGTTCTATCGGGCGCTGGGCATCAACCTCAAACAGCTCTACGGCCAGACCGAAGCCTGCGTCTTCATCACCCAGCAGCCCGATGGCGAGGTCCGTGCCGATACCGTCGGCGTGCCCAGCCCTGAGGTGGAAATCCGAATCGGCGACAATGGCGAGGTGTTCTATCGCTCGCCGGGCACGTTCCAGACCTATTACAAGAACCCCGAATCCACCGCCGATACCAAGGATGCGGAAGGCTGGGTCGCCACCGGCGATGCCGGGTTTTTCGAGGAGGGCACCGGCCACCTGCGCATCATCGACCGGGCGAAGGATGTCGGCAAGCTGAACAATGGCAGCATGGTCGCGCCGAAATATGTCGAGAACAAACTCAAGTTCTTCCCGGATATTCTGGAGGCCGTGGTCTTCGGTCACGAGCGTGATTACTGCACCGCCTTCATCAATATCGACCTGACGGCGGTGGGCAACTGGGCCGAGCGCAACAATATCGCCTATGCCAGCTATCAGGAACTCGCCGCACATCCGAAGGTCTACGGTTCGATTCAGGAGCACGTTGAGGAAGTGAACCGCAGTATCGCCGAGGACGAGCGTCTGTTCGATTGCCAGATCCGGCGGTTCCTCGTGCTGCACAAGGAACTCGACGCCGATGACGGCGAAATGACCCGCACTCGCAAAGTGCGCCGCCGCATCATCGAAGAGAAATACGCGCCCCTCCTGACCGCGTTCTATGACGGGTCGGACGACGTCTATATCGAGACCGAAGTCACCTATGAGGATGGTCGCAAAGGGTCGATCAAGGCGACGCTGGAAATCCGCGACGCCGAAGTGTTCGCGCTGACCGCGCAGAAGGTAGCGGCGCAGTGATCGACGACATTTCAGTACGCGCAAAGCGCCGTTCCGAGGGGTGGCGCAGCGCGCCGCCCCGTGGGGGCGGAACGGCGCGTGGTCGTGCTGCGCACGCCCGTCTCCATCCAAAGGGTGACGTCCGAGCGAGAGGCTTGGTTGCATGAAAGTCAGGCACATGCTGCTCGCGTTAATTCCTGCGGTTGCCTTCATTGGCTACAAATCACAACCTGCCGCTGCGATGACCGGCGCGGGACTTTGGGAGGTCTTCGAGGCCAGATGCCTCAACCCGATGGCGCGTTCACTCAAGCCGGATATGTCAGGTCTGACGTCTTTGGATGAAGAGGGCTTCGCATCCGAAAATAAGCGGTTTGTAGATATCGATACGGGAGTAGACTTTACCCTTAAAAACCAAGGTGGCAATTATGTCTGCACGATCACATTCAGGGATAATAATACTGCACTTTATACTTTTGAGATAAAGCCGTTGATTTCGGAATGGATGGGTAATCTTGAGTATAACGAAGCGAAATATTGTAATTTTTTGCGTGCCGAGTTTTTTCGCCCTTACGGCTCGCCATCGCGAATGCGGCGCGAGAAACTGCTATCGGTGCACATGTTCAATACATACCCGCCTTTGCGCGAGAGTATTGCGTTAATGGTCGCTGAACACGATAGAACCGCATTTCAAGGGGAGCAGGCTTGTAAATGACAGACGTCTCAACAATCGATATCCCCACGCCATACCAACCCTACACCACCGAAGACGGTCGCAAGATCGGCGATGTGGTGATGGAGATGAAGAACATCACCCTGCGCTTTGGCGGCGTGACGGCAATCAAGGACATCTCGTTCGACATCCGCGAGGGCGAGGTACGGGCGATCATCGGGCCAAACGGTGCCGGCAAGTCTTCGATGCTCAACGTCATCAGCGGATTCTACCATCCGCAGGAGGGCGAAATCTGGTATCGCGGCGAAAAGCGCCCGCCAATGAAACCCTACGAAATCGCCCGCCAGGGCATCGCCCGCACCTTCCAGAACATCGCCCTGTTCAAGGGCATGACGACCCTCGACAACATCATGACGGGCCGCCTGACCCACATGAAATCCGGTATTCTCGCGCAAGCCTTCTGGAAGGGCCGCGCCGAGCGCGAAGAGATCGAACAGCGCGAGAAAGCCGAACGCATCATTGATTTTCTGGAGATTCAGGCCATCCGCAAGGCCCCGGTCGGTAGCCTCCCCTACGGCCTGCAAAAGCGGGTCGAGCTGGGCCGCGCGCTGGTGGCCGAGCCGTCGCTCTTGTTGCTCGACGAGCCGATGGCCGGAATGAATGTCGAGGAAAAAGAGGACATGAGCCGCTTTATCCTCGACGTGAACGACGAATTCGGCACCACCATTGCCCTGATCGAACACGATATGGGGGTCGTCATGGACATCTCCGACCGCGTCGTCGTGATGGACTACGGCGCAAAGATCGGCGACGGCACCCCCGATGAAGTGCGTAACAACCAACAGGTCATCGACGCCTATCTGGGGGTCAGCCATGATTGATGTGTGGACAAAAAAACCCTCTCCCAGTGGGAGAGGGTTGGGTGAGGGTCTATCCGCAATAGACGACGCCCGATGCGTCGCGTCACCCGCCCTCACCCCGACCCTCTCCCACGGGGAGAGGGAGTCGCAGGTCGCTTCGCGCCATGTTTTTGGGAGGGCCGCCCATGTCCGCTAGTTTCTTCTTCGGGGTCGAGGTCTTCATGAACGGGCTGATGGCCGGGGTGATGTATTCCCTCGTGGCCCTTGGCTTCGTTCTGATCTTCAAGGCGTCGGGCATCTTCAACTATGCCCAAGGGGTCATGGCGCTGTTCGCGGCGCAGACCCTTGTGGGCTTGCAGACCGGGCTGGTCCCGTTTTCGCATCTGATCAATGCGGTCTTTGGAACCGAGGTCCATCACTTTGGCTGGAATATCCCCACCGTATTCGCGATTCTTCTCACCATTCTGATAATGATCGTCTTCGCCATTCTGGTGGAGAAGCTGGTCCTCAAGCACCTCGTCAATCAGGAACCGATCATCCTGTTCATGGCCACGATCGGGCTGGCCTATTTCATGGAGGGGTTCGGCGATCTGATGTGGGGGTCGGAGATCAAGACCCTCGATATCGGCATCCCGCAAGGCGGCAATATTTGGGTCGAGGAGGCAACGGCGGGGCTGGGCGGCGAGGATTTCTTCGGGTTTTATCTCGATACCCTCGACATCTATGCCACCGTGATTGCCATTGCACTGGTCACGGCGCTGGTGCTCTTTTCGCAATACACCAAGACGGGCCGCGCCCTGCGCGCGGTGGCCGATGACCATCAGGCGGCGCTGTCGGTGGGTATCTCCCTGCGCACGATCTGGGTGATCGTCTGGTCGATTGCCGGGTTCGTGGCGCTGGTCGCCGGGGCCATGTGGGGCGCGAAATCGGGGGTGCAGTTCTCGCTGTCCCTCATTGCGCTGAAAGCATTGCCGGTGCTGATGCTCGGCGGGTTCACCTCGATTCCGGGGGCGATTGTCGGCGGTCTGATCATCGGGGTCGGCGAAAAGATGTTCGAATTCCTGATCGGCGCGCCCTTCCTTGGCGGCGCGACGGAGAACTGGTTCGCCTACATGCTCGCTCTCCTTTTCCTCGTCTTCCGGCCCCAAGGTCTGTTCGGCGAGAAGATCATCGAGAGGGTGTGATGATGCGGGACCACAAGTACGGTGTCACTCCCGCGAAGGCGGGAGTCTATTCTGGCGGCAGAATCAAAGCTGTCGGTAGGTCGTCACGCCAGGGCCAAGCGTTCTCACAAGCAGATACATGGATTTCCGCTTTCGCGGGGATGACTGCGATGGGGATCTCAGATGCGTAGCGTGATCTACATCATCGGGTTTCTGCTCGTCCTCTATGTCGGTTTCTGGCTCGGCATCTTCATGTCGACGGTTTGGAGTGTTGGTGGGCTCAGCTTCGAGGGCTTCCTGCTCATTGCGGCCTATACCGTCGCGTTCTTTACCAGCGGCCTGACGCTCTGGCGACACTGGCACCGGGACGAGCGGCCAAAGCGGCACGCCTTTTATCTCGCGATTGTCTTCCTGATGGGCATCGCCTTCTACGCCCTGCGCGGCCCCTTCGGTGAGAAGATGGCCATCGGCGCACCGATGATCGCGCTCGCGGCGCTCATCATCTACATCAACCAACAGGAAGAGGCCGCAGGGCCGGGGGAGGCGGCCTGATGCTGTATCGCGAGGTCGGAGATTTCAAGACCAGCTACAAGGCCGATGGCCAGACCTTCCCTATCGCCTTTGACCGCTATCGCTATTACGCTGTGCTGCTGATCGCGTTTGCGCTGGTGCCGTTTTTGCTCAATGACTATTGGGTCAAGGCCATCGTCCTGCCCTTCCTGATCTATTCGATTGCCGCCATCGGGCTGAACATCCTGACCGGGTATTGTGGGCAGGTGTCGTTGGGGTCGGGCGGGTTCATGGCCGTGGGGGCCTATTCCTGCTACAAGTTCATGACCGGCATGGATATCTGGCTGCCCTTTGGCGAGAACGGCGAGTCGATCCAGTATGCCCTGCCGCCGCTGAATATCTTTTTCTCGGTGATATTGGGCGGTTTCACCACGGCCCTTGTGGGCATCCTGTTCGGGTTGCCCAGTCTGAGGATCAAGGGATTCTACCTCGCGGTGGCAACCCTGGCGGCACAGTTCTTTCTGGTCTGGCTGTTTAACAAGTGGTCCTGGACCTACAACTATTCCGCCTCGGGCCAGATCACCGCGCCCGAACGATTGTTGTTCGGGCAAGCGATTACCGGGCCGAGTACCGAGCCTTGGGCGACATACCTTTTCTGTCTTGTCTTTGTCGTCGTGCTGGCGCTCGTCGCCCGAAACCTGACCCGCGGGCATCTGGGGCGAAGCTGGATGGCGATCCGCGATATGGACATCGCCGCCGAGATCATTGGCGTGAATCCGATGAAGGCCAAACTGACCGCCTTTGCCATCAGCTCGTTCTATATCGGCATCGCCGGTGCGCTGCTCTTTGCGGTTTATCTCGGCGCGGTCGAAGTGGGCGAGGTCTATGGCATCCAGAAATCCTTCCTCGTCCTCTTTATGATTATCATCGGCGGGCTGGGGTCGATCTTTGGCAGTTTTGCCGGGGCAGCGTTTATGGTGCTGCTGCCCGTGCTGCTGAAGAACGTGCTGGTCGGGCAACTCGGCTGGGCCACGGATATCGCGGCGCATCTTGAGTTCGCCATCGTCGGCGCGTTGATTATCGTTTTCCTGATCGCCGAGCCGCATGGCCTTGCGCAGCTCTGGCGGGTCATCAAGGAAAAGCTGAGACTCTGGCCGTTTCCCCACTAGGATACGGTCACACGAATCCGCCGCATAAGACGGCGAAACGAACCAAATGGGAGAGAGACTATGAAACTGAAGACCGCAACTGCCGTCGCCCTCGCGGCGATCCTCGGTGCATCACCGGCCCTGGCCGATATGGTGTTCCCGTCCCTCAGCTATCGCACCGGCCCCTATGCCGCCAACGGCATCCCCTTCGCCGATGGCTATGCCGATTATTTCACGCTGATCAACGAGCGCGATGGCGGCATCGGCGGTGTACCGATCCGACTGATCGAATGTGAGACCGGCTACAACACCGAAAAGGGCGTCGAGTGCTACGAGTCCACCAAGGGTGAAGGCTCGCTGGTCTATCAACCGCTTTCGACCGGGATTACTTATCAGTTGATCCCAAAAACCGCCGCCGACGGCATCCCCCTGCACACGATGGGTTATGGCCGGACCTCGGCAGCGAACGGCAAGGTCTTCAACAACGTCTTCAACTATCCGGCAAACTATTGGAACGGCGCCTCGGCCATCGTGAACCACATGCTGGAAGAGAATGACGGCGACGTGAAAGGCAAGACCCTCGCGCTGGTCTATCACAACTCCGCCTACGGCAAGGAGCCGATCCGCACGCTGGAGGAGCTGTCTGAAAAGCACGGCTTCGAACTGAAACTGCTGGCTGTCGACCATCCGGGTCAGGAGCAGAAATCCCAGTGGCTCACCATCCGCCGCGAGCGTCCCGATTATGTCGCCATGTACGGCTGGGGCGTGATGAACGCGACGGCGATTCAGGAGGCGGCGAATATTCGCTATCCGATGGAAAACTTCATCGGCATCTGGTGGTCGGGGTCCGAGAACGACGTCCGCCCGGTCGGCGCGAAGGCCAACGGCTATAAGGCGCTGAACTTCCACGGCGTCGGCGATGACTACCCGCTCTATGACGACCTCAAAGAGCACGTCTATGACGCCGGCAAGGCAGCGGGCGCGGGCGATCAGGCGGGCACGGTGCTCTATAACCGGGGCGTCTATGCCGCGATGCTGGCGGTCGAAGCGGCGAAAAACGCGCAGGCGATCCACGACACCAAGGAAATCACGCCGCAGCAGATGCGCGACGGCATGGAAGCCCTTGAGATGACCGAGGAGAAGATGGCCGAACTCGGAATGCCGAATTTCGGTCCGTCCTTCAAGGTGTCCTGCGAAAACCACGGCGGTCCGGGTCTTGTCTCGGTCAATCAGTGGGATGCCGAAGCGGGCAAGTGGAATGTCATCAGCGACTATTCCGAATCCGACATGGAAGTGGTTCAGCCGCTGATCGACGAGGACTCCGCCGCCTATGCAGCCGAGAACGGGATCGAAGAAAGCTGTAGTTAATCCACGTGCGGCCCCGGAAGCCTGAAGAGGGCCGTCCGGGGCCGCGCTCAGTCACCCTTCGAGATGGCCCTTCGGGCCTCCTCAGGGTGAGGCCGGTTCTTGCTGCAAAGCACTGACCTCACCCTGAGGAGCGCGTGCAACGCGCGTCTCGAAGGGTGAAGACATTCTCCCGAAGCGCCTGCTTTTCGAGGAAAACTCATGCTCGATACCGCCCCCGCTGCCGAAACGGCCCCCGAAGACGCGCTGCTTTCGGTTAGCAATATCGAGGTGATCTATAACCACGTCATTCTGGTGCTGAAGGGCGTCAGCCTGTCGGTGCCCAAGGGCGGGATCACCGCGTTGCTGGGCGGGAACGGCGCGGGCAAGACCACGACGCTCAAGGCGATCTCGAACCTGCTGCATTCCGAGCGCGGCGAAGTCACCAAAGGCTCGATCACCTATCGCGGCGAGAAAATCGCCGATCTGATGCCCGCCGATCTGGTCAAGAAGGGCGTCATTCAGGTGATGGAAGGCCGCCACTGTTTCGAGCACCTGACCATCGAAGAAAACCTGATGACCGGGGCCTATACCCGGCGCGACGGTCGCGGGGCGGTCGCCGATGATCTTGAGATGGTCTACAATTATTTCCCGCGCCTGCGCGAACGGCGCAAGTCCCAGGCGGGCTATACCTCGGGCGGCGAGCAACAGATGTGCGCCATTGGCCGCGCGCTCATGTCCCGCCCCGAAACCGTGTTGCTGGACGAGCCGTCCATGGGCCTCGCCCCGCAACTGGTCGAAGAGATTTTCGGCATCGTCAAAGACCTGAACGAGAAGGAGGGCGTGTCCTTCCTGCTCGCCGAGCAAAACACCAATGTCGCGCTGCGTTACGCCCATTACGGCTATATTTTGGAGTCAGGCCGCGTGGTGATGGACGGCGAAGCCGCAGCCCTACGCGAGAACCCAGATGTGAAAGAATTCTACCTCGGCATGGGCGACGAGGGCCGCAAGTCCTATCGCAACGTGCGTTCGTACCGGCGTCGCAAGCGGTGGCTTGGATAGCTGCTCGATTTTTTGCGGCGCAACAAGGTGAGATGGGAAGCGCATCGCGCCAAAGTGCAACGACCGCCCCCTTGGCGCGCAGCACCACCCGCGGTCGTCGCTTGCTCCCTACGGGCAATACTGCCGTTGTAGAAATAGCTCATTCGCGACATTCCTGTCGTTTCCAGACCTTGCCAGCCCCAACCCCCTCTGCCACGCTTCTGGCGTAGCCGTAGCGTGAGGCAAGATGCGTAAGGCCCCGACCAGGATAACTTTTCTGCGCTATGTTCCGCGCATCGCCGCCCTGCGTCCCACGCTTTCTGCCGAGGCCCCGTCGCATCCGAGACAGGCTCCGCCCGTCCCTTTCTGAACGCCCGCCCCGCTTCAGAAAAGGACAGCCCATGAATATCGAAACCCCGATCCGCTCCACCCGCCGTGCCGGAGGCCGCGAGGCCCGCAAGGCGATGCGCGCCGCTCCCTTGCCCGAGGCGACCCGACCGATCCGGGCCGGCCTTAGCGGCGGGCGCTACAAGCCGCTCACCGATGCAGAAGTCCTGCGCATCCATGAGGCGGTGCTGCAAATCCTCGATGAAATCGGCCTGTCGCTGGCTCCCGAAAGCGGCATTGCCGCGATGACAGCCTATGGCGCGGTCTATAGTGAAGACGACGAGCGCATCCGCTTTCCGCGTGCAGTGGTCGAAAAGGCCCTGCGCGATGCCAACCGCAACCTGACTTTGCATGGCCGTGATCCGAAGCATGATCTGCATCCCGGCGGCCACCGCGTCCACTACGGCACGGCGGGCGCGGCGGTGCATGTGGCGAATATCGAGACCGGGGAGTATGACGAAAGCACCCTCGCGGACCTTTTCGCCGCCGCGAAGATCACCGACCATCTCGATAACGTGCACTTCTTTCAGCGGTGCATGGTGGCCCGCGACCTGACCGATAACCGCGAGATGGACCTCAACACGGTTTATGCGTCGGTGTCGGCCACGACCAAGCATATCGGCACGTCCTTCACCGAGGTTTCCTTCGCCGAGGAAACCATCGAGATGCTGCACCTGATTGCGGGCGGCGAGGATGCTTGGCGGGCACGGCCCTTCGTTTCGAACTCGAACTGCTTTGTGGTGCCACCGCTGAAATTTGCGACCGAGTCCTGCGAGGTGATGGAGACCTGTATCCGCGCCGGAATGCCCGTGCTGTTGCTGTCGGCGGGTCAGGCCGGGGCAACCGCCCCCGCGCCCTTGGCCGCAGCGGTGGCGCAGGCGGTGGCCGAATGCCTCGCTGGCTTAGTCTATGTCCAGTCGATCCAGCCCGGCGCGCCCGCGATTTTTGGCACATGGCCCTTCGTATCCGACTTGCGTACCGGGGCGATGTGCGGCGGGTCGGGGGAGCAGGCGCTGTTGACGGCGGCCTGTGCGCAGATGGGGCGGCATTACGACCTTCCCACCGGCGCGGCGGGGGGCATGGCCGATGCCAAGTTTCCCGATGCGCAGTCTGGGGCTGAACATGGCGTGACCAGCGTGATGGCGGGCCTCGCGGGTCTGAATATGGTCTATGAGAGCGCCGGGATGTACGCCTCGCTTCTGGGTTTTTCGTTGGAGGGGCTGATCCTCGACAACGACATGCTGGGTCAATGCCTGCGCTGCGTGCGCGGGATCGAGGTCACCGACGACAATCTCGACATCGAGCGGATCAAGGCCGTCTGCATCGGCGGGCCGGGGCATTATCTCGGCTCTGACCAGACCCTCAGCATGATGCAGACCGAGTATTTCTATCCCGATATGAGCGACCGGTCCTCGCCAAAGGAATGGCTGGAACTCGGCAAACCCGATCTGATTCAGCGGGCCATTGCGAAAAAGCACGAGATACTGGCCATGCCGACGCGGGCGGCCCTGCCCGCCGAGATCGACGCCGAGGTAAGGGCGCGGTTTCCGATCCGCTTGCCACCGGTCGCGTGAGGCCGACCCCGCATCGGTCACCGGACGGCGCCTAACCGAGCATCCGCCAGAATGGCACCAAGCGGACGGCGAGGGTCTCGATTACTCGTTCGCGGTGCCGTAAATCGCCAGATGTGCATGGTGCGGGATTTCGCTGCGCTGCAAACCGATCTGCTTTAGCTGTTCGTCCGACAGGGTGTTCATGGCTTGCAGCATTTTGCCATATTGTGCAGCCTTCACGCCGCGACCGAGGCGCGCGATAATGCGATCAATCCAGCCAGTATTGGAGGTGCCCGTAAGGGTAGTTTCGAGATAAGCCATTTTAACCTCAGATAGTATCATGGTCATTATGCAACCCGCACGATTTAAAAAGCCGTTTGGCTCCGATCATGCTATGCTGCACCGCAAGATATTTGCTGCAATGCAATATGACTGTTGCGAGGGTACGGCGGTAGGCCGGTTTCGGTCACGGGGATTGTGACCAGAGGGCACGGAACGGAGATAATCGATGGATCTTTCCAGCCAGATGGTTCTGTTCGCCCGCGTGGTGGATGCGGGTAGCCTGTCCGCCGCCGCGCGCACACTGAACCAGTCTCCGTCCGCCGTCAGCAAGCAGGTCTCGCATCTGGAAGACCGGGTCGGCGTGCGCTTGCTCAACCGCTCCTCCAGCGGCATTTCGCTGACCGATGAAGGCCAGCAATTCTACGAACGCTGTTCGGAAATCGCGCGCAGCATCAGCGACGCCGAGGAAATGATCGTCTCACTGAGCGAGAAACCCAAGGGTCGGCTGCATGTGCTGGCGACGGTGGCCTTCGGCAAATCCCAGGTGATGCCGATCATGCCGTCGTTTCTGGAAAAATATCCGGAGGTCAAACTGACCATCGACCTGACCGATACGCGGCGGGATTTTACCGATGATCGCATCGATCTCGGCATCCTGTTCACCGAACAGATCGAGGATCAGACCCTCGTGGCGCGCAAGCTGACCCATAACAAGCGCGTCGTCTGTGCCTCGCCCGCCTATCTGGAGCGCTATGGAACGCCCGAACGGTTTTCGGACCTCAAAAAACACAATTACCTGCGATTATCGACGGTCGAGCGCTGGAATGACTGGCATCTGGAGGGCGGCGAATTCTATCCCCGCCGCTTGCCGAGCAATCTGGAAACCAACAGTGCCGATGCGGTTTATCACGCGGCCCTGGCTGGGATCGGGGTCGCGCGCCTGTCCACGTATCTGATTGCGCCGGACCTCGCATCGGGGCGGTTGGTCCGCCTGTTCCCGGAATACGAGGATACGCGCTCTGATATTTACGCGGTTTACTCGAACCGCCGCAACCTCTCGCCGAAAGTCCGGGCGCTGATCGACCATCTGGTCAGCGAACTCGGCCCGGTCCCACCGTGGGAGCGGTAGGACGGCTATTTCAGATAGCCAAGCGTGATTTCCGCCATCCGTTCGGGCGCAAGGACCGGCGGCATCAGGCTCAGCACCTCGCCGTCGGGGCCTAGTAGATAGATAAAGCTGCCATGGGCATAAATCGGCCCGTCAACATCCTCGCCGATGCGCTTGCTTTCAACGCGATAGGATTTGCGGGCGGCGGCCAGCGCCGCGTCGCTGCCGGTCAGGGCGCTGAGCCTCGGGTGCATATCCGGCGCGGCGGCGGCGAGAGCCTCGGGCGTATCGCGGGCCGGATCGACGGTAATCAGGATCGGCTGCACCTCCGCCCCGGCCTCGTCCAGCAGGTCGACGGCCTCGGCCATGCGGGGCAGGGCGACGGAGCAGATCGACTGGCACTGGGCATAGCCGAAGAACAACAGCGCGGGTTTGCCGCGATAGCTCTCATCCGTGCGGGTGTCGCCATGCTGGTCGGTCAATTCGAACGGCCCGCCCACATCGAAGGGCAGGGGTGACCCGGCGAGCGCCGGCCCCCCTGAGAGCGCGACCGCGAGAGCGAGGCAGGCCGTATGGCGCATCAATACCAGTCCTTGATGAACTCGACATCTTCCTCGGGACCATAACCGAGATAGCCGCCTTCCTCGATCTCTGCCTTGATCCGGGGTGAGCGGCGGAACCACGGCCCCTTGCCCTTGGCGTCAGGATTGGCCTTCTCCCACGCCTTGACCCAGTCATTGGCCTTTTTCCACTCGCCGCCCTCGGGCCGCAGCTGGTGCAGGTGGAACAGTTGCGCTGCACCCTTCAGCGTCTCTTCGTCGCCGACGAGCGATCCCTTCACGTCGATGGTGGTGCCGCAATGGGGATAAAGATCGACGACCGGGCCATTAAAGGCGGCCTGGATGTTCTTTTGGGGATAGACAAGCTTGCCGGTATCTTCGCGCAACAGGCCAAGCTGCCGCTTGCCGTCGCCGCAATCCTCCGGGCAATCGCCGGTGACCTCGCAGAGCAGATCGACGACCTTGGCCGAGAAACAGGCCGTTTCTTCGCCTGAAAGGCCCCAGCCCTTGACCGTGCACTCCTCATCGGCGGCGGCGGGCAGGGCCGAAAACGCAAGGGCGGCGATGGCGATGGCTATACTTTTCATCATTCTGCTCCCAGCACTTTATCGACGACGGCATCGGGGATGGCAAAGCCGGGGATGACGCCGAAATCCTCGTGGGTTCGGTTCGGAATGCCTTCATTCGAGGTGATCTCTGAGACCACCAGATATTTCAGCCCGTCGCGCTCATAAAGCAACGCCTCGGCCTCGATGGTGTCGTTGGTCAATTCCACGAAGGTATCGCCCCCCGCAGATTCATCGTCATCGGGCAGTTTCAGGATCATGTATGTCTCGCCGTCCTCGCCGAGCATTCCTACGGGGATACCCCCGGCGGCGCACCACATGGCGCAGGTATGATGGGCCGAGCCGACCACCGCATCCGGCCCGCCCATGACGCCCGAAAAATAACACCAGGTATCGATCAACTCGCCGCGCAGGGTAACGCGCTCGCCGGTCGGGGCCGCCTGGGCTGATAGGGGTAACAGCGCCGCAAGCGCCGTGGTCAGAATAATCCGCATGACATCCTCCAAGGGTGATGGCTTTCACCCTAATCAGATGTGCGATCTTGTCACATCACAATTATAACGGATCTCGATTTTCGACGCTCAGGCGGCCTTTTTTCCCTTGCCGACGCGCTTTTCGAGCGCCTCGACCAGTTGCGCCATTTCCGGCTGCGACAGCATCTTGCGCGCGCGCTTCATGCTGACCAGCTTGCGCTTGCGCTCTTTCTTTTCGGGGAATTTCTTGTGGAACTTCTCGATCTTGAGGGGGTAGAGCGCCACATCCACGTGCCACGCATCCTTGCCGCGCACTTTAAGCGACACGTACCGACCCAGCGGTTTGTGATCGACGGAACCGGACACGCCGGTTTCTTCATAGGCTTCCTGGGCGGCGGCCTGCCACTCCTTGGCCTTGCCCATCGACCCCTTCGGAAAGACCCAGCGGCCCGTGCGGCGCGATGTGACGATCATGACCTTGAGCTTGCCGTCTTCGAACCGATACGGCAGGGCTGCCGCCTGGGGTTGCACGCGGTCCATGGTCGGTTTGGTGGGGGCCGCGGCGAGGCTGGCGGCTTGTTTTGCTTCTTTCATTCTCATGACATTACTGCTCCAAAGCGGCCCGCCAAGGCCGCTCGCCCGTAGTTGCTTTCCGCAATCGTTAAAACTGCTCTTATTTTTTATAACGATAGCAAAGGCTTACCGGGTGCGCAAGAGATAATGGTAAAACTGACACACTGCATGGCCCTGTAGCGACAGGGATCGCGGTCATCCGGGCGGGTCGGATCAGACCGTCAGCACGGGAAACCAGTCTTCGCGCAAGCGCTGTCCCGGCTCCATATCGTGGCCCGGAAACGGCGGCGATGTGCGGCCCGGTCTTTCCACAAAGCGAACGTCATCGCCCAGTAAACGCAGGGAAAACGCCCGTCGCCGGAGATTAGCAACATTGCCCCGCGCACCGTGTAGCGTCTTGAAATGGAAGGCTACGGCATCCCCAGGTTGCATCGGCCATTCCAGCACATCGAACCGCTGCGGCTCTGCATCCGGGTCCGGCACGGGCAGATAGGCGCTTTCATCGGGATAAAAGCTGTCTTCGTCGAGCCATTTCGTGGGCAGAACCGGCTTTTCCCAGCGGTGAGAACCGGCGATCAGGCGCAGGGACGCATCGGTCACCGGATCGAGCGGAATCCAAAAACTGAGCGTCTGCGACCCCTCGGCAAAATAATAGGGGGCGTCCTGGTGCCAGGGTGTGGGCTTTCCGGTGCCGGGTTCCTTGACCAAGACATGATCGTGGAAAAGCTGTACCCGCTCCGAGCCCATCAGCGTCGCGGCGGTCTCGGCAGCGGATGAGCCTTCGATCATCTGCCGAAATTCCGGTATCCTCTGCCAGTTGCAGTAATCGTCAAAGAACCGCCCGGCCTCGCCCTCATGCAGGTTCTCGGCGGCATAGGGCCCGGGGTCGGTCATGTCGCGCTCGACCCCGTTTCTCAGGGTCTCGACCCAGTCGGTAAAAAGTCCGGGCAGATAGACAGCACCGTCGCGCTGATACTGCTCGATCTGGTGTTCTGTAACCGTCATTTCTACCCCCGGCACCGGTAAACCGTGTTTGATTCGATCCCGGCTCTCGCATCGCATGTACCGAAAGTCGCCTATGCGCGGCAATACAGGCAAATCAAAGGGAAAAATTGGACAGCGGCAGTCTGTCGGGGCAATCTCCCGACGGATCGCAGCCGCCGACGGGGTGGTTGGAGAACGGAGGACTGAGTATGAGTTGGATGGGAACGCTGGCAAAGGTCGGCATGGGCGTCATGGTTGCCAAGGGCGTCGGCAAGATGATCTCGAACCGCGCGGGCGGCGCCGGTGGCGGCACGGGCGGCCTCGGCGGTATGCTGGGCGGCATGATGGGCGGCGGCCAGCAAGGCGGCGGTGGCCTCGGTGATATGCTCGGCGGCATGATGGGCGGCCAACAGGGCGGCGGCGCTGGCGGCGGGCTTGGCGGTATGCTGGGCGGTATGCTCGGCGGCGGCGCAGCAGCCGGGGGCCTTGGCAGCATTCTCGCGGGGCGCGGCGCAACGGGCGGCACGTCCGGCGGCGGCCTCGGCGGCTTGCTCGACAGCCTGTCGGGCGGCGGTGCAGCCAGCAACACGGCGGGCGCTCCCCCTGCGCCCCAACAGGGCGGCTTTGGCGGCGCGCTGAATTCGGCCTTCGACAATTTCGGCGAGCCAGAGGTTCCGCCGACGAATGAACAGGAAGAAACCGCCAAGGTCATGCTGCGCTGTATGCTCAGCGCCGCGAAGGCCGATGGCAAGATCGACGAGAACGAGAAAGAGAAAATTCTCGGTCAGATGGAAGGCATGTCGGACGAAGAAATGCAGTTCGTCCGCAATGAACTCGCCGCGCCCCTCGATCTGGACGGTCTGGCAAACGACATCCCCAAGGGTGCCGAGCAGCAGGCCTATCTGATGTCGGTCATGGCCATCGATCTGGATTCCCGCGAAGAAGCCCAGTACCTCGACAGCCTGGCAAAGACCCTTGGGATCGACCCCCAGACCTGCAACGCGATCCACGACCAGTTGGGCGCGCCGAAGCTTTACGGCTGATTGCCTGCGCCGAGATGCCCGCGTCGAGAGCGAGCATCACAGCCTGATGTGAGACCAACGGCACCGGAGCGTCACCTCCGGTGCCGTTTTGCGTCTGGTCGGTGAGTATGAAGATCACTTGCGGCTTGTTTCCGCCCATGCCGCGGGCGTCCGCCCCAGAGCCGTTCTGCGAATTGGAGGGGAAACCTGCGTCGTCTACGGACGCGTTTGCGTACCTCTCTCAATTGCGATGCCCTGCGCGTGGTGCCTTTGTGAAGACATCCAATAGGAAGGCAAGTCATGCGCATCGATCCCGGAGCTCGTAGTCCCGAAATGCAACCGCTGGCGGAAGCCGAGGGCGCGGCTGTTGCTTCCTCTGGCGGTGCTGCCAATCGAACCGGAGGCGGCGGAGGCCCGCGCAAGATCGGCGATCTGGATGCGCCGGTCATGGCCAGATCGCCAGCGCAGACATCGACCCGTCGTCCTCGGGATCAGGGTAGCGAAAGTCTGCTGTCCAGGGCTTCCCAGGCGCGGGATGCTGCAAAAGACCTTCGCAGCCAAGCGGAGGGCATGACCGGGCCGGAAGCGACGCAACTTGTCGAAAGGGCTGATCGTTTCGACGCCTCTGCGGACCGCATGGAGGCAGGCGCAGCACGCAGCAGCGGCGCGCCACAAGCCGCGACGGTCGTACCGCGAGCTGAGACTGGCGCAGCGAAAGGCGGGGCTGGCACGCCGCAAACCGAGGCTGGCGCGTCGCGAGCTGAGACCGGCGCGTCGAAAGGCGGGTCTGGTACGCCGCTAGCTGGGTCTGGTGCGCCGCAAGCGGAGGGCGCGCAGACAGAGCGCGCTGACGCGACGCAGATCGACGAAGACGACGGAGCTTCCGTTCAGAGTGAAACTTTGAAGGCCCCGCCCCCGCTCGATGCACCGATAAAAGAGACGAGAGTACATTTTAAGGACGGTACAGTATATACGTTCGTTGCGTATCAAAACGACGAGAGCGGAGGTTACGAACGGTTGATTTCCGTGAGCGTATCGAATGAAGAGGGTGATACGGCGTGGACGCCGGTGTCGGATATCAGCTTTTCAAATGTCACAGATGCAGATGTTCGATGGGAGCAGGCAGCAGGGCCAACGCCGGGTCTGGTTGTCGATACCCTAACGGAGGCGATCGGCCCTGATGTCATGTTGACTTTGACTCCAGATGGAAAGAAAACGAAGATTGATGTGGAAGATCAAGATGATGTTCTGCATTATTCCGCTGATGACGCCGAATTTTCATCGATATTTCCGGTGCCTGCCTATGTTAATGACGAAGCCGACGATGTGAGCGTCGTTTCCGTTGTTGCTGGTGATTTGAAGCCTAACTCCGATAGTTTTATCGTGGCTGGAGTAGAGTTAGGTTCCGTTGATACTCAATTGTTCGAAATATCTTTTTCGGATGGCACGTCCGGTACGGTCGAAGTGCCGCAAGCGCCGTTGATAAGTGGAGAAAGCTCCGTAGAAATCGCGACTCTTTTCGCTGAGACGCTTGCCAAGGCCCCGGCACCAATAAAAAATGTGTGGCTCGGAAGCCTGACGACTATTTTTGATAATGAGGCCATCCCAGGGAACGATTCAGCAGCACAATTTGACTTTGTTTCAGGGCAGTTTGGGATTTCAGCTTCGGCACTTCTTGATTTAGAGGACGAACTACAATTCTTTCTCGTTCATGAGGCTGCTCATGCGCTCGACACTGAGTCCGGACAGATCGGTGTCATGTCAGATACCGTTGGCTGGAAGGATGCGGTAGAGGAAGACGGCATCTACGTTTCCCAATACGCGGCGACAACGCCCGTCGAAGACTTCGCCGAAAGCTATGCTGTATGGTATTCGGTGCGAACCGATCAGGTCAGTCCAGAATATTCCGCGCAATTAGAGTCCGAACAGGAAAGCCGCTTTGCTTTCTTCGACGGTAATGCCGACATCGTTGCGACATTGCCGGCATCGGCTCGACCGGCAGCTTCGCTCGACATGGCTGCCTGATCAATCCCCGCGCCCCCCGACGACGATATCATCCATCAGCATCGTCGGTTGGCCGACGCCGACCGGCACCCACGGGCCTTGTTTGCCGCACATGCCGATGCCGTTATCGAGGGCCATGTCGTTGGCGACCATGCGGACCTTCTTCATTGCGGTCGCGCCATCGCCAATCAGGGTTGCGCCCTTGATCGGGTGAAGAATCTTGCCGTTCTTGACCCGGTAAGCCTCGGTGCAGGAGAAAACGAACTTGCCGTTGGTGATGTCGACCTGACCGCCGCCGAAATCCACGGCATAGATGCCGTCCTTCACCGCCGCGACCACGTCTTCGGGGGCCGCATCGCCGCCAAGCATATATGTGTTCGTCATGCGCGGCATCGGTGCATGGGCATAGCTTTGACGTCGCCCGTTACCGGTGGAGGCAACCCCCATCAGTCGGGCATTCTGGCGATCCTGCATATAACCGACCAGCTTGCCATCTTCGATCAACGTCGTGCAGTTTGACTGCTCGCCCTCATCGTCGATGGAAATCGAACCGCGCCGGTCCGGGATCGTGCCGTCATCAACGACGGTGACCCCCTTGGCGGCGACCATCTCGCCCATGAGACCGGCAAAGGCGCTGGACTTCTTGCGGTTGAAGTCGCCCTCCAGCCCGTGCCCCACCGCCTCGTGCAGCATCACGCCGCACCAGGCCGGTCCAAGCGCCACCTGCATCGCGCCGCCGGGGGCGTCCTGTGCCTCCAGGCTGACGAGGGCCTTGCGGTGCGCCTCGTCGGCCAGATGCTTCCAGTTGCTCTCGTCGATCAACGCACCGTAGGGGATGCGCCCGCCGCCGCCCGCCGAGCCGGTCTCGCGCCGCCCGCCTTCCTCGACGATCACCGACACGTTGATGCGGGCAAGGGGGCGGGTATCGCGGATGCGATGGCCATCGGCGCGCATGATCTCGATTTCCTGCAATTCCCCCGCGAGAGACGTCGTCGCCTGCACGACGCGGGGGTCTTTCTCGCGCAGATACGCATCGACTTCACGCAGCAGCGCGACCTTGGCGGCAAAATCAGGCCCTTCCAGCGGGCTTTCATCGCCATAGAGCTTGCGGTTGGTGGCACGCGGGGCCTCGGAATAAACCGCCGATGCCCCGGTCTTGATCGCCGCCGCCGCATCTGCCGCGCGTTTCAGCGCCTCAATCGACAGCTCGTCCGAATGGGCATAGCCGACGCCCTCGCCGGAAACCACGCGCAAGCCAAAGCCCTCGCCGGAATCGTAACTGGCATTGCGCAAGCGGCCATCATCGAACAGCAGGCTCTCGCCCCGCCGCCGTTCCAGAAACAACTCGCCGTCATCGGCCCCGGATAGGGCCTCGGCCAGAATGGCGCGGGCGGTTTCGGGGTTCAGATCGGTGGCGAAGGGGTCGAACGGCATGGATACGCTCCTTGATTGCCGTCGATACATGCGGTGCGCCCCCCGCCGTGGCAAGCGCGTTGTGGAAAGCGTGCGGACTCCACCGGCGAAACACCCCTCGCGGCACCGTGCCGCGTGGGCGATACTTGCGTGTCTCCTATGTGTGTGCTTCAACGCGGCAACACGAAAGACTCAGCGGCAAATCGGTACAATTGTGCCTAATCCCGCAGGAATGGAGCGAGACGGTATGCGAAGTGGAAATCGCCTGATCGGACTGGCAACGGTACTGGGCGCGGTCGCGTCCTCAGGTGCAGCGATGGCACAGGACAAGGGCGTTCCGGCGGCTTGGGGCTTCGGCTATCAGGATGCGGGCACCAGCCTCATGGAAGAGCTGATCGGCCTTTCCGTCGGCTTGCACTGGGTTGCCGCGATCATCACGATCTTCGTCACGATCCTGCTGGGCTATACCTGCTGGCGCTTTAGCGAAAAGCGCAATCCTGAGCCGAAGCGGTTTTCCCACAATACACCGATCGAGGTCGCCTGGACCCTGATCCCCGTGCTGATCCTGGTGGGCATCGCTTATCCCTCTATCAAGTTCCTCTACAAGGCCGAGACGGTTCCGCCCTCGGATGTCACGGTCAAGGCCATCGGCGCCTCCGGTTGGTGGTGGGATTACGAATATGAAATCGATGGCGAGCAGATCGCCTATAGTAGCTATATGGCTGGCGGCGGCTATTCGACCTATGACGAGATGGTTGCGGGCATGAAGGCCGAGGGTGCAAGCGAGGAAGAAATTCCGACCCTCGCTCTCTGGAAGCTGAAAACCACCGCCCCGATGGTCGTCCCTGTCGACAGCATCGTGCGTGTACAGATCACATCCGAAGCGGGCGGCGTGCTCCACGCCTTCGCGGTTCCGGCCTTCGGTATCAAGAGCGACGCAGTCCCCGGTACGCTGGGCGAGGCATGGTTCAAGGCGCGTGAAACCGGCACCTATTACGGCCAGTGTTCCGAGCTTTGTGGTCGCGGGCACTCCTACATGCCCATCGAGGTCGAAGTTGTCGCCAAGGAAGATTTCGCCAAGCGTCTGCGCGAAGTCGAAGAAGTCGCGAATGGCCCGTTGACCTCGAAGACCGAATTCGCCGCAAACACGCTTTCCGAATAAGGGGATATCGTGAGCGACATCGACATGAATGCTGAGTACACCGCGCGGGGCGCTCGTGCTGACGAGCCTCAGATTGCCGACTATTTCGCGCTGCTGAAACCGCGCGTCATGTCGCTCGTGGTCTTCACGGCGCTTGTCGGGATGCTGTGTGCGCCGGTTTCGGTCAATCCGATTATAGGCTTCGCGTCGCTCCTTTGTATCGCTGTCGGTGCGGGTGCTTCCGGCGCGCTCAATATGTGGTGGGATGCCGACATCGACGCGAAGATGAAGCGCACGGTGAAACGTCCGATCCCCGATGGACGCGTTTCTCCCGCCGATGCGTTGAACCTTGGCCTTGGTCTTTCGGTAATTTCGGTCGCGATGCTGGCGGTTTTCGGCGGTGTTCTGGCCGCGGCTCTGCTCGCCTTCACGATCTGGTTCTATGCCGTGCCCTATACGATGTGGCTGAAGCGCTGGACGCCGCAAAACATCGTCATCGGCGGTGCCGCTGGTGCTTTCCCGCCGCTGGTCGGCTGGGTTGCCGTGACCGGCACAATCGACCTCGCCCCGCTGCTGATGTTCGGCATCATCTTCCTCTGGACCCCGCCGCATTTCTGGGCACTGGCCCTGTGGCGGCGTAGTGAGTATGCGATTGCCGAAGTGCCGATGCTGCCGGTGGTGGCTGGCACGACGGTGACGCGGCGGCAGATTTTCATCTATTCCGTCCTGCTGGCCGTTTCCAGCCTCGGCATCCTCTTCACCCCCGTTGGCGGCCCCGTCTATGCCGTCGCGGCTGTGGCGATGAATGCGTGGTTTCTGCGCTGGGCATGGATCGTGTGGAAGCGCGACGATGCGACCGCCGAGGGCGATAACTTTGCCGCCGAGAAAAAGCTGTTCGGCGTGTCGCTGCACTATCTTGCCGCGATCTTCTCTGCACTGCTGCTTGATGCTGTGATCCGGGTTCTGGTGGGATAACGCGCCATGATGAAAGAACATGAAGTCCATCGCCGTCGCTGGCCCCGTAACCTGCTGGTGGGCGGACTGCTTTTCGCCTTCGTCGCGCTGATCTTCTTCGTCAGCATCGCGAAGTTCACCGAGCAGGTGGCGGGATGAGCGACACCGCGCCTCGTTCAAACGCGCGCACCGCGACGATGCTGGGCGGGGTTGCCGTCTTCATGGTCGGTCTGTCCTTCGCCGCCATTCCTCTTTACGAGGCGTTTTGCCGGATAACCGGCTTTGGCGGCACGCCTTTGCGCGGCGATGTCGCCTCCGAGCGGGTGCTGGACGAGACCATCACCGTGCGTTTTGACGCCAATATCGACAAGAAACTGCCCTGGACCTTCAAGCCAGTACAGACCGAGATGACGCTGCCCATCGGCGAGTCGGGCCTGGCCTTCTACACGGCCACGAACAATTCCGACGTGCCTGTGGCGGGTACATCCACCTTCAACGTCACGCCGCTGAAGATCGGCCAGTATTTCGTGAAGATGGATTGCTTCTGCTTCACCGAACAGGTCTTGCAGCCGGGCGAAAGCGTCGAGATGCCCGTATCTTTCTACATCGACCCGGAAATTCGCGATGATCGCGAAACGGAAGAGGTGCAGGGCATCACGCTCTCGTATACATTCTACGAAACAGAAATAAGCGACCCGGAAATGGCAGCGATTGCCAACGAGGGACGCACGCTAAACTGAGGGAGTCGCCGCATTTCGGCGGCGGATGGAGCGAAGAATTATGGCCCACGCGAAAAATCACGACTATCACATCGTCAATCCCAGTCCGTGGCCCTTCGTCGGCTCGATCAGTGGTCTCGTCATGCTGGTCGGTCTCGTGCTCTGGATGCGCGACATCACCCCGATTTTCGCCTTGCTTGGCCTCGTGGGCGTCGTGGTGGTGATGTATTGCTGGTGGGCCGATGTGGTGAAAGAGTCGCGCAACGGGGCGGATCATACGCCCGTGGTGCGGATCGGCCTGCGTTATGGCTTCATCCTGTTCATCATTTCCGAGGTCATGTTCTTCGTGGCCTGGTTCTGGAGCTTTTTCCGCTATGCGCTGTTTGTGCAGCCGGAAACGGCACAGTTTGCCGAGGGGGGCATGTTCCCGCCAGAGGGCGTGCACGCCTTTAACCCGTGGGGCCTTCCCTTCATCAACACGCTGATCCTGCTGCTGTCCGGTTGCACCCTGACCGCTGCGCACCACTACCTGATCGAAATGCGCGAAAATGACGGTGAAGTCGGCGAGACCCGCAAGAAGATTTTCTGGACGCTGGCGGCAACCTGCCTGCTCGGTGCGATCTTCCTGATGTGTCAGGCGGTCGAGTATATGGAGGCCTATCACCACGGGCTGACCCTGCAATCGACCTATTACGGCGCGTCGTTCTTCATGGCGACGGGTTTCCACGGCTTCCACGTGTTCGTCGGGACGATTTTCCTGATCGTCTGCCTCGTGCGCGTTGGTCGCGGTCACTTCACCGCCGAAAAGCATATCGGGTTCGAGGCCGCCGCGTGGTATTGGCACTTCGTCGATGTGGTGTGGCTGTTCCTGTTCGCGTCGATCTATATCGGCAGCGCGACCTTCTTCAGTTTCGGCCACTGATCGCCCGGCGTTGACCGAACCTGTGAGCTTGAAAAACCGTTTGCCGCTGGGGCCGCTGATTGTCGGCCTCGGCGGTTTTTGTCTTCTGATCGCCCTCGGTGTCTGGCAATTCGGCAAGGTTCAGTGGAAAAACGAGGTGATTGCCGAGGCTGAAAACCGGCTGCTTGCTCCGCCGCGCCCATTGCCGGACAGCCTCGACCCCGAGCGTGACAACTACATGCGGGTGACGGCGACGGGCCGGTTTTTGAACGAGGACGAGAGCTATTTCCTGACCTCGTTTCCGGTTCAGGGACCGGGCTTTAACATCATTACCCCGTTCGAGACGACCGATGGCCGCCGTATTCTGGTGGATCGAGGCTATGTTCCTCAAGCCGTCCGCGATCCTGCGAAACGCACAGATACCCGCATGGATGCACCGACCGAAGTGACCGGCGTCCTGCGTTGGCCCGACGATACGAGTGCATGGACGTTGGATCATGACCCAGCTAAGCGCGAGTTCTATTCTCGCGAGGTGGAAAAGCTGGCGGCGTTTATGAACACCGACGAGGTCATGATTCAGGCGGCAAAAACCGACGGTCCCGGCTGGCCCCGGGGCAGCGAAGCGCAGGTGAATATCCGCAACCAGCACTTGCCCTACGCAATCCAGTGGTTCGCGATTGCGGCGGTCTGGGCGCTGATGTCGTTTTTCTGGATGCGCAAGACGATGCGCGAGCGCCAGGCGACATGACCTGCGCACGAAAAGCAGTTTCGCGACGCGTCTGAAATGCTTAGGGTCCGGGTCATTATCCGGGGAGAATTTCGTGAAATACGTCAGCACACGCGGCAAGGCCGAAACGCTTGATTTCGAGGACGCGGTTCTCGCGGGCCTCGCGCGCGACGGCGGTCTCTACGTGCCCGAGGCATGGCCGGAGTTCAGCGAGGAAGACATCCTCGACCTCGCCGGCCTGCCCTATGCCGAGGTCGCGGCGCGGGTGATCCTGCCCTTTACCGGCGGTGCCATCGACCACGAAACGCTGGTCGATCTCGTCAACCGCGCCTATGCCGATTTCGCCCACCGGGCCATCGTGCCAGTCAGGCAGATTGTCGATGATCGCTGGTTGATGGAGCTGTTCCACGGTCCGACGCTGGCCTTCAAGGATCTTGCGATGCAGGTGATCGGCCTGTTGTTCGAGCATATCCTCGAAAAGCGGAACGCGCGTGTCTGCATTGTCGGCGCGACGTCGGGCGATACCGGGTCAGCGGCGATGGAAGCGTTTAAAGGCCGCGAGCGCGCCGATGTCTTTATCCTCTACCCCCATGGTCGCACCTCCGAGGTGCAGCGGCGACAGATGACGACGCCGACCGATGCCAATGTCCACGCGATTGCAGTCGAGGGCGATTTCGACGCCTGTCAGGCGCTCGTGAAGGCGATGTTCAACGACCACGCCTTCCGGGATGGCATGAATCTCGGCGCGGTGAACTCGATCAACTGGGCGCGAATTCTGGGGCAAGTGGTCTACTACGCGACCTCGTCCGTCGCGTTGGCGAGTACCGGGCCGGTCAACTATTCGGTGCCGACGGGTAATTTTGGCGATATTTTCGCGGGCTATGTCGCCAAGCAGATGGGCTTTCCCGTCGGGCGTCTGCTGATCGCCACCAACGAAAACGACATCCTGCACCGCACGGCGCAGACGGGCCGCTATGAGAAGGCCGAGACCACCCAGACCAGCTCGCCGAGCATGGATATTCAGGTCAGCTCTAACTTCGAACGTCTGGTGTTCGAGTTGACGGGCCGCGACGGCGCGGCGGTGGCGGCGATGATGGATGATCTGGCAACGACCGGGGCGTTTTCGCTGTCCCAAGGTCAACTCGATCACCTGCGCGAAGATTTCGACTCCGCTCGCATCGACCAGCAACGGGTCAAGGAAACCATCGCGGGCATCCTGTCCGATACCGGCATGGTCATCGACCCGCATACGGCGGTGGCGGTTGCCGGAGCACAGGACTGGACCGTTGAAGGGCCGGTGGTTTCCCTCGCCTGTGCGCATCCGGCAAAGTTCCCCGATGCGGTGCGCGAGGCGACCGGGCAAATCGCGGACCTGCCGCCTCACATGGCCGACCTCTATGATCGCGAGGAACGGGTGACGGTGCTGGCCAATGACCTTGCGACGGTACAGGCGCATATTCGTAGGGCGGTGAGCCGATGAGCGCCGAAATCTCCATCGAGGATGGCCGGGTTCGCGCCACCACGCTCGATAACGGTTTTCGCGTTGTCACCGAGCATATGCCTCATATCAAATCCGCCGCCCTTGGTGTCTCAGCCACCGCCGGAGCGCGGGACGAGGCCGAGGCCGAGGGCGGCCTGTCGCACATGCTGGAGCACATGGCCTTCAAGGGAACGACCAGCCGCAATGCGCGCCGGATTGTCGAAGAGATCGAGGATGTCGGCGGCGACCTGAACGCCTATACCGACTATGAAGTTACCGCCTATCAGGCGCGGGTTCTGGCCGAGCATGTGCCCATGGCCGTCGAACTGATCGCGGACATCCTGCGCAATTCCACCTTCGATGCGGGCGAGATCGAGAAGGAACGCCACGTCATCCTGCAAGAGATCGGCGAGCGCAACGACATGCCCTCGATGGTCGCGATGGAAACCCTTCAGGAGACCTGCTTCGCGGATCAGGCGCTGGGGCGGCCCATCATCGGCACGCCGGAAAAGGTCATGAGTTTCGACCGGGATACAATCCGCACTTATCTCGACAAGCACTACGCGCCCGACCGCCTCATCCTGTCGGCTGCCGGGGCCGTCGATCACGATGCGCTGGTTGCCGCCGCCGAGCGCCTGTTCGGCGATATGCCATCCCGCCCCGCACCGGTGCGCGAGCCGGGGGTCTATACGGCGGGGTCGGCGCGGATCGTCCGGGATGTTGAGCAGGCGCATGTCTGCCTCGGTTTTGACGGCCCAGACAGCCGCGATTTCGAGGCGCAATTCCGCACGCAAGCGTTGGCGGCGGTGCTGGGTGGCGGCATGTCCTCACGGCTCTTTCAGGAGGCGCGGGAAGATCGCGGGCTTTGCTACAGCATCTATTCCTACGCCGAGGCGTTCGAGGATGCGGGCATGATGACGATCTATGCCGCGACCAGTCCGGCGCAGGCGGAGGAGCTCGCGTCACTGGCCCTCGATGTGCTGGAACGCGCTGCCGATGACATCACCGAGGAAGAGGCGAGCCGGGCGCGGGCGCAATCGAAGGCCGGTCTCGTCATGGCGCTGGAGTCGCCCATGCGCCGCGCCGAGTCGCTCTCGCGCCAGATTGCCCTGAGGGGGCGGCCCATCCCGATGGAGGAGGTTGTTGCCATCGTCGACCGGGTCGATGCGAGCGCGGTGAGGCAGGCGGCGCGGGTGTTGCTCGACGGGGCGTCGTCCTCGGCGGTCTATCTCGGACCTGAATCGGGCGGGTTGCCGCACCGGTTTGGCCATGCGGCCTGATGAGCCTGCGCGCGCTTTTCGGGTTCGGCCCTGCGCGGGGCCATCGCGATTCTCCGGTCCTGCTGACCGACAGCCTGTGCTTGCGCGCGCCGCGTTTGGAAGACCAGAGCGCGTGGTCGCTTTTGCGTCAGGAAAGCCGTGATTTTTTGCAACCTTGGGAGCCGCGCTGGCCCGACGATCATCTGTCGCGCAGCGCGTTCAAGCGCCGGATACGTTGGGCCAATACCGAAACGAGCGCCGGTCGCGCCTATGCTTTTCTGATCTTTCGCCGCAATCCTGATACGCTGGTCGGCGGAATAACGGTGTCAAATGTCCGCCGCGCGCCCTCGCGCAGTGCCTCGCTCGGCTATTGGATCGGCGAGCGCCACGCGCGCCATGGCCATATGCGCGGCGCGGTCGAGGCGGTGACGGATTTTGCCTTCGATACCCTCGATCTCATCCGTCTGGAGGCTGCGTGCCTTGAGGATAACGCCGCGTCGCGTGCGTTGCTCGAACGCTGCGGGTTTTCCGAGGAGGGCATCGTGCGCGGCTATCTGGAGGTCAACGGCACCGTGCGAGACCATGTGCTCTATTCGCGCCTCGCTGTGAATGCCCGGTCATGAAGATTCCCGGCTTTGCCAAGCGTCCACTGTCCCGGCGCAGCCGCAAGGGGTGGCTGGTGCGGATTTCGGCGCGGTTGGCCGATGCTGACCTTGCGCGTTTGTCGGGTGAGGCCGATGCAGTGCGCACGGCGCTTGCCGACCGGGTGATGAAGGCCGCGCGTCCGGGTGATGGGCGCACAGTCTTGACCCGCAATCAATATCTGATGGTGATCCGCGTCGGCCAGCGCAGCACCGATGCCAGCGACCCGATCCCGGTGGTGCGCAGGTTGCTCGACAGTCTGGCGGCGCCTGTTGAGTCCTCGCTGGGGCCGATCTTCCCGCGCCTGAACGCGGCTTTCACGGTCACGGCCTGCGATGCCGAAGACACCGAGGCCCGCGCGGCCCTGACCGAAGCGTTGGAACAGGCCGAACGAGCGGGCAGCGGCGTGGCCCTTGCCCTCGACCCGGTCAATGGCACGTCGGAGATGCTGACGCTTGAAACCGCCGAGATGGAGACCGTCGGCATCCTGAAACGCGCCGTCGATGCGGGGCAGGTGATCCTGCACTACCAGCCGGTCGTGCGCCTATCCGATGGCCGGATGACGAGCGTCGAAGCGCTGATGCGGGTGGTTGATGAAAACGGCGGTGGGTTATTGTTTCCCGGTCAATTTATTGAATCGGCTGAGAAAACCGGGTTGATCCACGAACTGGGCCGCATCGCCCTGCATGTGGCCGCCGCGCAGATGAAGACATGGCGCGAGACGCTGGGCGACGCTTGTCCTGCCCGTATCGCGGTCAATGTCGCCGCGCCGCAACTCGCCAATGCTGATTTTGTCGCCGATGCGCGTGCTGCGTTTGCCGAGGTGGGGTTGAGCGCCCTGACGCTGGAATTGACCGAAACGGCGATGATCCGCGAGATGCCTGAAGCGCAGCAATCGCTCGCGACCCTGCGCGCGGGCGGGGCCTGGGTCGCGCTGGATGATTTTGGGGTTGAGTATTCCAATTTATCCTACCTGCGGGATCTCGTGGTGGACGTGGTAAAGATCGACCGGTCTTTCCTCGATGGCACCGGCTCGAATGCACGCGGCGCAGTCATCGTGGCGAAGATCGTGGAACTGGCGCACCAGCTTGACGCTCGCGTCGTGGCCGAGGGCATTGCCAGTGCGAAACAGGCCGAAGCCCTGGCGCAGCTCGGCGTCGATTACGGTCAGGGCGAGCATTTTGGGTTGGCCATGCCCGGGCAGGCGATCACCGGGCGCGACTGAACTTGGAGCTACCGGGTGGGGAATATCTCGATCCGGAACCTGCCAATGCAAGCGATTGTCTGTCACGTCGAAAGATCCCGCGCGATCAGGCCGTGCCGCCCTCTGCCGATAGCAGTTCCGGCGAAATCCCCAGCGTAGAGAGCGCTTGCACCCACTTCGCGTCATCATCGCCATCGAAGATCAGCGCCGCCTCGGCATCACAGGCGAGCCAGCCATTTTGCTGAATTTCCTGCTCGAGCTGTCCTGCCGCCCACCCGGTATAGCCAAGGGCAATCAGGTGTGAAGCAGGGCCACGGCCACCGGCAATGTCGCGCAGAATGTCGACGGTGCCGGTCAGTCGAAACCCGCCCTCTATCTCCAGCGCGGCATCGTCGCCGTAATCGGTGGAATGCAGGACAAAACCGCGATTTGTCTCCACCGGTCCGCCGAATCGTATCGGTCCGCTGCCATCAACGGACGGGTCCGGCTCGATTTCGAGCTGTTTCAGCAGGTCCGAAAACGCCAGCCCGTCGGCCCCGCGATTGACGATCAGACCCATCGCGCCCTCATCCGAGTGGGCACAGACGAAGATCACCGAGCGGTGAAAGCGCGGATCGCCGATGCCGGGCATGGCAATCAGGAACTGGCCCTCAAGGCTTTTGCCGTCGCCGGTATCTGTTTCTTCGCGCGCTGTCATCCATGCCTAGATGGGTTGCCGTATCGCCGCTTCAATGGCCGCTGCATCATAGCACATAGCGGCTGAGATCGACGTCGCGGGCCAGATCACCGATTTCGCGCTCGACATAGGCGCGATCCACCTCGACGGTCTCGCCGCCCTTGTCCGAGGCGGCATAGGACAGGTCGTCCAGAATCCGCTCCAGTACCGTATGCAGGCGGCGCGCACCTATATTCTCGACCGATGTGTTGATCTCGGCAGAGACCTCGGCGATGGCGTCCACGCCGTCATCGGTAAAGGTCAGCGTCACGTCTTCGGCCTGCATCAGTGCAGTGTATTGCTTTATCAGCGAATTGTCCGGTTCAGTCAGGATGCGGCGGAAATCGTCCTTGGTCAGGGCGCGCAATTCGACGCGGATTGGCAGGCGGCCTTGCAATTCGGGCAACAGGTCCGACGGCTTGGACACATGAAACGCGCCTGAGGCGATGAAGAGGATATGGTCGGTCTTCACCGGCCCATGCTTGGTCGAAACCGTCGTGCCCTCGATCAGGGGCAGCAGGTCGCGCTGCACGCCCTCGCGGGAGACATCGGCCCCGCCGGCGTCCTTGCGCGCGGCGATCTTGTCGATCTCGTCTAGGAAGACGATCCCGCTCTCCTCAACCGCGTGGGTCGCGTCGCGGGTGATGCCCTCGTCGTCGATCAGCTTGTCGGCTTCCTCAGCGACCAGCACGTCAAAGCTGTCGATGACCTTCATCTTGCGCTTGCGGGTACGCCCGCCCATGGCCTTGCCAAGCATGTCCGAGAGGTTGATCATGCCCATCGACCCGCCCGGCTGACCCGGAATATCCATACTGCCGAACGGGTTGGACGTATCGGCGATTTCCAGCTCGATCTCGCGGTCATCGAGTTCGTTATTGCGCAGTTTCTTGCGAAAGCTGTCGCGGGTAGACTCGGACGCTGTGGCCCCGACCAGCGCATCGAGGACGCGATTTTCTGCGGCTCCGTGGGCCTTGGGCCGCATCTCCAGCCGCCGCTTGTCGCGCACCATGACGATGGCAGATTCCACCAGGTCTCGGATGATCTGTTCCACATCTCGGCCCACATAACCGACCTCGGTGAATTTCGTTGCCTCGACCTTGGTAAAGGGCGCGTCGGCCAGCTTGGCCAGGCGGCGTGAGATTTCGGTTTTGCCGACGCCGGTCGGTCCGATCATCAGGATGTTCTTGGGCAGGATCTCGCCGCGAAAATCCTCGGCCACCTGTTGCCTGCGCCAGCGGTTGCGCAGGGCGACCGCGACGGCGCGCTTGGCATCCTTTTGGCCGATGATGAACCGGTCGAGTTCGGAGACGATTTCGCGAGGCGTAAGTGAGGACATGTCAGACTTTCGAGGGAGGGCGGAACCATCGCGCGATGGGGAACAGGCGCAATATCAGGTCTCGGAGGGGATTCCAGGCAAGGCCAAGCACGATCACCAGCAGGCCGATGGTCAGGGGTACGGCGGCGAAGATAACCGAAAGTCCCGCGCCGGACTGCCACGCCGCATAGCTGAGAACGCCGGTAAAATACAGCAGCGACGAGGCGACCAGCGACCGCCGGTCGAGGATCAGCCCGAGCAGGGTGAAGAGGATGGCGAGACCGGATATGGTCAGGATGATCCCGCCCATCTGATCGACCAGCATATCGGGGCTGGCACCGGCAGCGGTAAAGCCGATGGCGGTGGGCAAAAACGCCTTCAACTGGTGCAGCATGATGCCATGCACCAGCAGCGGCGAGCCGACGACGAAGAGCCACAGCGCCCACTCATGCTCTGGCCCCGTTCGCGAGCGGTCGCGCAGATCGAGATAAATACCAACGGCCAACAGCGCCGCGCCGCAGAGCGCCAGCACCGAGAATGCCGCCAGCGGCTCCACATGGCGCATCGCATAAGTAAAGACCATCAGCACCGCACTGACCGACACGCCCAGGACGAGGATCGGCAGGCGAAAGCGCACCAACGCCGCCGTGAACAGCACGGTCAGCACCCCGAGGGGGACGAGCGTCCCTCGCCCGGCTACGAGCCTTTCGACCGAGAAACTTTCGGGGACGGCGATCATCCACGCCTGAAATCCGAGCCAGACAAACAACAACGCCGAAATCACCGCAGGAAACTTGCGCCGCGCCTTGAAGACAAAAATGTCGGCCAAAACCCAGAAAAGGGCGGCAAAGCCGAGATAGACGAACAGCGGTTCTATCCCGATCAATAGCGTAAATCGGCTGATGGACAGATAGACGATTAAAAGGCCAAGGCAGAGGAACAGGTCGCCGAAATTATTGACCAGCGTAAACGGCTCATCTTTTGCCTTGCCGCGTGCGTCGATTGCACGGATGGCATCGGCCTGAGCCTGAGTGATAACGCCCTCGGCCACCGCGATGGTCAGCGCGCCGCCGGATTCGGCTGGGGCAGTCACTCGATCGTTTCCAGAATGACGCTGTGGTTCGTGTAGACACAGATGTCAGCCGCAATTTTCATCGCCTTGCGCGCGACTTCATCGGCGGAGGCGTCGGTCTCGTGCAAAGCCATGGCGGCGGCAAGGGCATAGTTGCCCCCCGACCCGATGGCCGTGACGCCGTGTTCAGGTTCGAGCACATCGCCTTGGCCGGTCAGCACCAGAGTCACCTCACGGTCGGCGACGATCAGCATCGCCTCCAGTTTTCGCAGGTAACGGTCGGTACGCCAATCTTTCGCCAGTTCGACGGCGGCGCGCATCAGCTGTCCCGGATGCGCTTCCAGCTTGGTTTCAAGGCGTTCGAACAGGGTAAAGGCATCGGCGGTGGCCCCGGCAAAGCCGACGATCACTTCATGGCCGCCGACGCTCAGTCGCCGCACCTTGCGCGCATTGCCCTTGATAACGGTCTGGCCGAGGGAGACCTGTCCGTCCCCGGCAATGGCCGCGATCCCATCCTTGCGAACCGCGACGATGGTCGTGCCGCGCCAGCCCTTGCGTTCGGTATGCTCTGTCATGGCTGGGATGTCTGGCGAGCGGCCCGGAAAGTCAAGGGGCAGAGCCCATCGACCCCGCCCCTTTTATCGTTCCCGGTGACGCTGAAGTGATGGTTCAGGCGATACCGGCCAAACGCAAAACCACGATGACGACGACGATCACGCCGATGATATAAATAATGTTTCTCATGGGTAATTCCTCTGTTGCAGCTTTATTGTGCAGATGTTTCAGGCGAGCCCGAAGAACGACAATACCGCGATGACGACAACGACGAGACCGACAAGGTAAATGATACCGCTCATGACAAAGATTCCTTCAAGCAGATAAGCCGTGCGTTTCTTCGCACACACCGTCATTAATCTGTATTGACCGTGATTGTTCCGTCGCGGTGCAATTCTCGCACGAGGGCACCCGGCCCGTTTCTCGCAAAGACACTTCTGTCAGCAGCAGGAGTGCCCCCCGATGACCCGACCAAGAATCGCCGCGACCCTCGGGTTGCTCTGTCTGGTTGCGGCGTTGGGAGAGGCCGGCGCTGCGACCCCCGGAGTCGAGCGTGACATGTCCCTGCGTCTGCATCTGACTGCCGCCGTCGATAGCAACTGCGATGGCGATCTGGCCGATGAGCCCGGCGATAACGCGCATTTTGGTACTGAAAAGACCCTCGCGGCGGGGCAATGTGTGATTTATCGTACCGACTATACCAATGATGGCGATTTCTCGATCCGCAAGGTGGAGCTACGTACACCCGTGCCGGAGTTCATGGTCTATCTGCCCGGTTCCGCCGCCCATGTGGAGACGCCCCCCGGCCTTTGGCCTGCGCGACCCATGCCGCCCGCCGGAGGGCGCGGGGGTGATCTCGTCTGGTCGTTTCAAGGTGGGTTAGGGCCGGGCGAGGCGGGCCGCGTGGAATTTCATGTGGTGCTGGACCCCCAGGGCACCACCCTCGATTTCTTCCGCAGCGCGGCTGAGTAACGCTTCGCCATTCAAATGCGCGCAGAAATACGCTAGGAGCAGCGCCGGAGGGCCTTTCCCATGCGCAGTGCTGTAATCGAACGAAACACCACCGAGACCAAAATCGCCGTCGAGATCAATCTCGACGGCACTGGCCAGTATGATGTGAAGACCGGCGTCGGGTTCTTTGACCATATGCTGGAACAACTCGCGCGCCATTCCTTGATCGACATGAAAGTGCGCGCCGAGGGCGACCTGCATATCGACGATCACCACACCGTTGAGGATACCGGCATCGCGCTGGGCCTCGCACTGGTGCAAGCGCTGGGGGATTATAAGGGTATCCGGCGCTATGGTTCGTGCCTGCTCGCCATGGACGAGGCCCTGACACGGACCGCGCTTGACCTCTCAAAGCGGCCCTTTCTGGTTTGGGATGTGCCATTCGACGCGGCCAAGATCGGCAGTTTCGATAC
>CALGNO010000027.1 GCA_937958625.1 uncultured Neomegalonema sp. | reverse complement strand
GGCCAGATCGTCGTCAGCCACATCTTCTGTGATTACGGACCCGGCGGCTACCGTTGCGCGCGTGCCTATCTTTACCGGCGCAACTAGGGCGGTATTCGATCCGATGAAAGCCTCCGCGCCGATCTCGGTACGATGCTTCAGATAGCCGTCATAGTTGCAGGTAATGGTTCCTGCACCGACATTCGCATTGTCGCCGACCGACGCATCGCCGACATAGGTCAAGTGGTTCGCCTTCGCGCCCGTGCCGAAGCGAGCGTTCTTGACCTCGACAAAGTTTCCGATGCGAGCCTTTTCGCCAATCTCGGCACCGGGGCGCAGCCGGGCATAGGGGCCGATGATCGCGCCGGTCGCGACGGTGCACCCTTCCAGATGGCTGAATGCCCGGATCGTCGCGCCATCGGCGACCGTCACGCCGGGGCCAAAGACCACATTCGGCTCGACGATCACATCGCGGCCCAGAACCGTATCGTGGGAGAAATGCACTGTGCCGGGGTCGGTCAGGGTTGCCCCTGCGACCATTGCCGCCCGCCGCGCGCGCCGTTGGAACGCGGCCTCGCCCGCCGCCAGATCAACGCGGCTGTTGACGCCCAGCGTCTCTTCCTCCGCACACCGGACCACGGCACAGGGCAGGCCATCGGCGCGGGCAAGGCCGACGATGTCGGTCAGGTAGTATTCCTCGTTGGCATTGTCGTCGGTGACCCGGTCGAGCAGCCCAAAAAGGATCGCGCCATCGACGCACATCACGCCCGAATTGCACAGGCGCACCGCGCGTTCCGCATCGGTGGCGTCCTTCGCCTCGACAATCCGGTCAAGGCCGTCCGGCCCCTCGATAAGCCGCCCATAGCCGCCCGGCTCCGCCGCTTCGAAGCCCAGCACCACCACCGCCGCGCCCTTGGCCCGTGCACTGGCCATATCGGTCAAGGTTTCGGGGCGGATAAGCGGCGTATCGGCGAACAGGATAAAGACATCGCCCTCAAAATCCGCCAGCGCCTCGCGCGTCTGCATAACCGCATGGCCGGTGCCAAGCTGCGGTTCCTGCACCGTGCAGATAGCACCCGGAGACAGGGTTTCGGCGACTTCCGCCACCCTTTCGGACTGATGCCCGGTGACGATCACGGTACGGGTCGGCGCACAGCCCGCCGCGCTGTTCAGGGCATGGCCCAGCATTGGCAGACCGGCAATCTGGTGCAACACCTTGGGCAACGCCGAACGCATTCTCGTGCCTTTTCCGGCTGCCAGCAGGCAGACGGCACTGGGTCTTGTCATGGGAGCGCCTTCGTCGTGAACCGGGGTGCGCGCTCTATACAGAATGCGACCGGTTGTCGCCAGTGGCAAAGCGTGGAAACCTGCGGTTTTGATGATCCGCAACATTTTGAAAAGGTTATTCTTCGTATGGGTTTCCCGCGATTGGCGAAGCGGGGCATGAAAACGAAAAATTATCTGCTTTCGGTCATGATGAAGGTCTTACCACGGAGGATCGACGATGCCCGACACGCCGCTTTATACCATTACCGGGGGCTGCGGCTTCATCGGTGCCCATCTTGCCCATGCCCTGGTGGCGCGGGGCGACCGGGTTCGGATCATCGACGATCTTTCGACGGGCAAGCGCAGCGCGCCGCCAATCAATGCCGAAGTGATCGTTGGCGATGTCGCCGATGCGGCGGCCATGAACCGGGCGGTCAGCGGCGCCGACGGCGTCTTTCACCTCGCGGCCATCGCCTCGGTCGAGCGGTGCAACCGTGCCTGGCGTCAGAGCCATCGCACGAACCTCTTCGGCACGGTAACGGTGTTCGAGGCGGCGCGGGATGCGGCGGAAAAACCCCTGCCGGTAGCCTTTGCCTCCTCGGCGGCGATCTATGGCGTGGCCGAGATGATGCCGATTGTCGAGGATGATCCGAAACAACCCCTCTCGCCCTATGGTGCCGATAAGCTCGGTGCCGAACTCCATGCTGGCCCCGCTGCGGCACTGTTCGATCTGCCAAGCACGGCATGTCGGTTCTTCAATGTCTATGGACCGGGGCAAGATCCGTCGTCGCCCTATTCAGGGGTGATCTCGATCTTCGCCGACCGGTTTGCGGCGGGCAAGGACGTGACGATCTATGGCGATGGCGAGCAATCGCGGGACTTCATCTATGTCGCCGATGTGGTCGCGGGCCTGATCGCATCCATGGATCGGATGCGGGCCGCACAGGAATCGGGCGAGAAAGCGCGCTTTGATGCCGTCAATTTCTGCACGGGCCGTGCCGTGACAGTCAATCAACTGGCCGAGACCCTGCGCGATCTTGCCGGAACCCGGGCCGCGATTTCCCACGCCGCGGCAAGGGACGGCGACATCCGCCATTCCCTCGGTGACCCCCAGCGCATGGCGCGCCTGCTCGGCCTGAAGGCAAAGACGTCGCTGGAAGACGGGTTGCGAGCGTTGCTGTCGGTCAGTCAGGCGGCGTGATAACGCCGAGATAAGCGGCAAGTTCTGGCGACGGGTCGGCAAAGACATCCGCCGTCGCCCGCGCGCCGTCGATGTGCCCCTCCATGCAGACCGCCGTCAGACCGGCGATCGCGCGGGCGTCCTCGGGGGTGTGGGTGATCATCAGCACGGCAAGGCTGCGCTCCCGAACCAGCCGCTCGATCAGGGCCAGCATCTCTTGGCGGAGGGCGGGGCCGAGGGCGGCGAAGGGCTCGTCCAGCAACAGCACCGGCTTGTCGCGCAGCAATGCCCTTGCCAATCCCGCGCGCTGGCGCTGGCCGCCGGAGAGTTCGGCAGGCAGGCGCGCGCCGTAATCGCCAAGGCCCACTTCGCCCAGCGCATCCGCCACCGCGCGTTTCTCGGTTGCGGTGAGGGACAGGGACGGACGCAGGCCAAGGCCGGTATTGCGCGCCACGTTCAGATGCGGAAACAGGTTGTTTTCCTGAAACAACAGCGTCACGGGCCGCTCCGCCGGGGGCAGGGCAGCGATCTCGGTCCCGTCCACGCGGATGCTGCCCGAGGTGAGCGGCAAAAACCCCGCCACCGCCTCCAGCAAGGTCGACTTGCCGCTGCCCGACGGGCCAATGACCGCACAGATTTCTCCGGCGGGCACCGAGAGCGACGCGGCGAGGGTGAAACCGCCCCGCGCAATCACCGCATTCTCGACCGTAATCATCTGCGCCTCCCGAGCCAGTCAAACAGCCAGAATACCCCGAAGGACAGCGCCACCAGCACCAGCGCCGCGCCATAGGCCGCATCTACCTGACGGCTGGTCGCCAGCAGATGCATCAGCAGGGGCAGCGTCGGCGCGTCGGGCGTCGAAAAGAGGGCAATGACCCCGAGATCTCCCATCGCCAGCGCCCCGGACAACCCCGCCGCAAACCCCATCGGCCTGCGCAAGCGCGGGGCGTAGAGCACGCGAATCCGCGTCCATCCGCTCAGGCCAATCGTATCGGCCAGCTTGCCGTGCTCGTCATGCGCCAGCTTGATCGCCGGTGTCAGGATGCGCAGGGCAAAGGGCAGGGCCATCGCCGCATTGACAATTGCGGTCAGGGGCAGGGCCAGTGCAAACGGGTCCGCCACCGGCAACAGGACGATGATAAACGCGATGCCGATGACAAAGGGCGAGGCGGCTATCGGCAGCATCCCGGCCACATCCGCCAACCGCGCCGCGCTCGCCGATCCCCGCGAATGCAAAGCCGCAATCAATGCCGCCAATCCGGTTGCCAGCGACAGCGTAAGCGCCACGGCGAGGGCTGACACGGCGATACTGCGTCCCGCCGCCGCCCAGACCTGCGGCCCCAGATCGTCCAGCCCCGCGACCCCGCGCAGGGCCACGGCCAGCACAGGCGCGCCGAGGAACAGGCACACCGCACCAATGATCCCGGCATCACGCCACCGCGCCCACCGCCCACGCCCGTCCCACCGCTCGACCAGAGTCAGCGCACCGGGCGAAGCCGTAACCGGGGCTTGCACCGCCAGCGCCAGCAACGCGGCTCCGGCACAGACTGCGAATTGCAGACCGGCCAGCAGGGCGGCGCGCCCGAGATCAAAATCGTAGCTTGCGGCCTCATAGATCGCGAGTTCCAGCGTCGTCGCCCTCGGCCCGCCGCCCAGCGCCAGCGCCACGGCAAAACTCGTCGCGCAGACCAAAAACACGAGAGCAAAGGCCCCCGGCGCGCTCGCCCTGATGGCGGGCCATTCGTTGACCCAAAAGAGCGCGCGCCCCTCGATGCCAAGCTGCGCCGCCACCCGCCAGCGCTCGGGCGACAGATCGGAAAAACCTTGCAGGATCAGTCGCGCGGCAAGAGGCAGGTTGAAAAACACATGGGCAATCAGAACCCCCGGCATCCCATAGACATTGAGCTTTCCAAGCCCCAGCGCGCCCATTCCGTCCGCTATCCATCCCGACCGTCCCCAGACGGCGATAACCCCCAGAATGGCAACGATCACCGGCAACAGGAACGGCGCGCCGAGCAGACTGGTCAGCGTATCCCGCCCCCAAAACCGTCGCCGCGCCAGCGCCCGCGCCAATGGTATTGCCAGCAGAACCGACAGCAGCGCCGACAAGAAAGCCTGCACGATGGTAAACCGCAACGCCCGCCAGTCCGGCACCGTCAGCGCCCCGGCCTCTCCGGCGCGCATCGCCACAACGACGAGCGCGCCGAGGGTCAGCATCAAGATGATCGCCAGCGCCAAACCCCCGCCAAGGCGGACACGGAAAGGGAGGGGGTGGCGCAGGGTGGTCATTGGATTCGGATGGCCACTAACAGGGCGCGATCAATCATCCAGCAGATCGTCGGGGTGCCAGTCCACGCCGGGCATGAACTCATCGTCAAGTATCTGTGCGATGTCGTAGGGACACTCAAGCGGCAGATCGGCAACTGTCTTTCGCATGTGTTGCGCAGCTCGGCGGCTCGCATGGCGATACGCAAAGGCGATGACTTGCTCAGGATGCGTGCGGAGCGACGGGCTGTCGATTATTACGCCTTCAATGCCGATCCGTGCCTCGGAAATAGAAGATTGCCAGCCGTATTTTCTTTTTTCGGGCTGATACTCCCATTTCAGCAGGTGTTCGAGCAGCACCGTCAAACGATTGCGGATTTCACGTTTATTCGAGCGTCCCAAGGTGTCGATTTCCTCGGCAAGATTTTCCCAATCAAGGTCGATGACGCGACGCTCGGCCAGGGCGCTCGCTTGTTCCCGTGTCCAACCGTAGAAGTCTTGCTCGTAGTGCGAGGGACGATTCTTGATAGCCGTGTCTGTCATGCTGCCTTCCTTCGTGGGAGGGAAAGTCACCCTCGGGATTTTAACCGAGGGTGTTGGCATTCTAAAGGATTCTCACGCGCAGCGCGAGAATCACCTTTTATTTCACTTGCTCAACGCCTCCAGCCACCCGGCCAGCGCCTCCTCGCGGATGGCGGGGGTGTCTTCGGGCTTGAAGATCAGCGACGTCTCAGGCGTCACCAGATCGCTGAACGCCTCGGGCAAATCCGCGCCGGTGCCATAGGCGGGGTACATCCAGTTGGTGGTCGGAATGATGGTCTGGAACTCTTCACCCGCCATGAATGCAAGGAACTGGTCGGCCAGTTCGGGCTGATCCGTAGCGGCCAGTTTTCCGGCGACTTCGATCTGCATATAGTGGCCATCCGAAAACGCCGCCGCACGCTTGGTGCCGTCTTCTTCGGCGATGACATGATAGGCGGGTGAGGTGGTGTAGGACAGCGCCATCATCGCCTCGCCCTCCAGAAACGCCGAATAGGCCTCCCACCAGCCTTTCGTCACCGTGACGATGCGCGGGGCGAGCTTTGCCCACACTTCATCAGCCTCATCGCCATAGACATGCTTGACCCACAGCAACAGACCCAGCCCCGGTGTCGAGGTCCGCGGGTCTTGGATAACAATGGTCACGTCGTCGGGGGCATTCAGCAAGTCGTCGAAGCTGGTCGGCGGATTTTCCAACCGCGTCTCGTCATAGACAAAGGCAAAGTATCCCCAGTCATAGGCGGCAAAGGTATCGTCCTCCCATCCGCCGGGAACGCTGCTTTCAGGCAGGTCTTGGCCGTGGGGCACGAACAGACCGGTTTCCCGCGCCTGCGCCACCAGATTTGCATCGAGGCCCAGCACCACATCGGCTTCGCTGCGTTTCCCCTCCAGCCGCACCCGGCCCAGCAGAGACGCACCATCACCCGCCGCCACCAGTTTCAGGTCGCAATCACAGATGGCCTCGAAGGCTTTCTCGACGGCTGGCCCCGGTCCCCATTCGGAGATGAAGCTGTCATAGGTATAGACGGTCAGTTCAGGCTTTTCCTCGGCCATGGCGGGCAGGGCAATCAGGGAAAAAGCGGCGGCGGTGAGCAGGTGTTTCATTGCATATCCTCATGCGCCGCCGGGCAGGGTGGGCATGGGACCGCGTGTCCCGCCTTTCCTACGCCGGCGTTATCCGGGTCAGGTTCAACGGGTTCACTGGTGACAGCATCTCAGCCCTTGCGGGCTCCCCGAGGCACGGTTGATATTAGAGGTCCGGGCCGGGAGTGCAAGGGGGGCGCTTATCCCGCAAGAATGCTTGGGTCTTCGACCAACCGCTCAATCGCGCGTTTTTCGCCCAGGGCCAGCTTGACCTCTTCCTCGGCGGCGAGGATGTCGCGGTCGATGGCGGGCAGGGTATTTCGGGTGGCCTTCAGGCGTTCGTGCTGGGCGGCTTGCCAGCGCAGGGCGGCGTGCAGGCTGCCGATGCCGTCATTGGCATCGGGGGTGGCCGTGACCGACGCCTCCAGCGCGGCGATACCGGCCTCGGTGATGGCACGGCGGCGGTTCACCTCGGCCAGCGCATGGGATTTCTGGTCAAGCAGGGCGGTCTTGATGCGCAGGATTTGGGCGAGGGTTTCGGGGGTCATACGTCACCGGCCCCCGCTGGTTCCGGCTTTGCCTTCTTGCGCATTTCATCGGCAAAACGGATGGCGGCGGCGACGGCCTTATAGTGGCTCGGCTCGATCTCCATACCGATGTCGATGGTCGCGTGCAAAAGACGCGCGGTGGGCGGATCGGACATGATCGGGACGCGGTTTTCGGTGGCGATTTCGCGGACGCGCAGGGCGATTTCGTCGACGCCCTTGGCGACCACGGTTGGGGCGGTTCCGACAGCACGGGACCATTTCAGCGCAACGGCGTAGTGGGTCGGGTTGACGATAATCACATCGGCATCGGGCACGTCGCTCATCATGCGGTTGGTGGCAATCTCACGCGCCCGGCGCTGGCGCGATTGCTTCATGTGCGGATCGCCTTCGGATTCCTTCGCCTCGTCGCGCACCTCCTGAAAGGTCATGCGCAGCTTGCGGCGGTGGTCGAAGAGCCGCCAGAAGTAATCGGCAACGGCGGTGAAGATCGCGACCACCGTCGCCGCGAGCAACAGCACGATGCCCTCGTCGCGCATCAGGTCGGGCAGTGCCTTTCCACTCAGCATCGGCATCGCGATATAATGGTCGATGCTGGCGGAAAGCAGCAGACCGAGGACGATGGAAATCGCAACCAGCTTCACGGTGCTTTTGAGAAATTCGAAGATGCCGGTCGCGCCGAATTTCTGTTTGGCATTCGATATGATCGAAATGCGCGACAGCTTCATCACCAGCTTCGAGGGCGCGACGACCACCGCCTGCTGGGCATAGAGCGCGATGATCGTGAACAGGAACGGCACGATCAGAATCGGCGAAATCGCCCAGAGAACGCCGCTGAGAATACTGGCCGAGGCGCTCATCCCGGCTGGCCCGAGGATCAAGGGCCCGATCCGGTCTGGCTGGGCCAGAAAGATATAAAGCGCGTCGCCCGTGCCCCGCGCCGCAAATGCACCGCCCACGGTCAGCGCGGCGAGCAAGCCCAGGTAAGACGCCGCCGCCGTGACATCGGTAGACTTGGCGACATCACCCTTTTCCCGTGCCTTTCGCAGGCGCTCGGGTGTTGGGTCATTTGTCTTTTCCTGACCTTCGTCCTTGCCTTCACTCATCCCATCACCCGGAACGGATTGGCGAGGACCAGATCGAGGCGGTCCGTCCAGACCTGAAGGATCACCGGCAGCGCGAGAATAAGCAGGCCCAGCCCCATCATTACGATGGCGGGTGCACCGACGAAGGCGACCATGAGCTGCGGCATCGCGCGGTTGATGGCCCCGAGGCTGACATTATAAACGAAGGACAGGATCAGAAACGGCAGGGCAAGGCCAACGGCCAGGGTGATGGCGGCACTGCCACTCGCGGCGGCCCAACTGCCCACATCATCGGCGGCCAGCGCAAGGCCGAAGGGGGCGATCTGGTAACTGGCGGCCAAGGCCAGCGCGACCTTGACATGCAGGCCAGCCGCGAGGGCCAGTGCAATCACGGCCAGGGTCAGGATTGTGGCAAAGATCGGCTCGGGTTCCGGCCCCGAAACGCCGCCGAACATCTGCGCCACCGACAGGCTTTGACCGGCAATCGTGCCGGCAATCTGGATAACGAACATCAACAGCCGGATTGAGAGCCCGATCAACAGACCGGCCATCGCTTCGGTTAGGACGATGCGGCCAATCTCGATGGGCGTGGAATTGACCGGCTGAAAGTCGCCGACGACCATTGGCGCGACGATCAGCGAAAAGGCGATGGACGCGCCCAGCTTTACCCGCGCCGGAACCGCCCGCTCTCCGATACCCGGCAGCAGCAGAACGGTCGCCGTGACGCGAACGAACACGCCGAACCAGAGGATCAGCGAGGTCTCCATCGTGGCAAGGAAAGCGAGGGCCGCCTCCATAGTCAGGCGGCACCGAGCAGGGCGGGTTTTACCGAATGGCCGATTTCCTCGTAGGACAACACGGGATGACGCACGCCCTTGGCCGCCAATGCCTGCTGCACGAAGCGGCGGCGATGGGCGAGGGTCACGAGGGCGGGATAGCGCCCCTTCGTCGCCTGAGCCGTTAGCTTTTCCTGAACGGATTGGGCGAGGCGGTTGAACTCGTGCGGCGGCAGCGCGACCTCGGTGCCCGTGCCGGTATCCAGCTCGTGCTCGGAGAATATCTTCTCCCAGGCGTTGTCGAGCTGGATCAGGGGCAGCGACCCGGTTTCGTCGATCAGCGGCGCGGTGAGGATATACCCGATGCGGCGGCGCACATGCTCGGCAATGGCTTCGGGGGCGAGGTTCTGGCTGCGCACCTCGATGATGGCCTCGATGATCAGTTGCAGGTTGCGCACCGGCACCCGCTCGGCCAGCAACAGGCGCAGGACCGATTGCAATTGGTCGAGCGACAGCTTGTCGGGGATGAATTCATCGAGGAATTGCTGGTTTGCCTTGGCGCGGTCGGGGTCTGACGGCATCACGAAGGCATCGAGCAGGCGGCGCAGGGTGCGGCGGGTGAACAGACGGTCGAGATTGCCCTGCACCGTTTCCATCAGATGGGTGGCCAGTACCTCGATCGGCGAGATGATCGGCAGACCGGCGGCGGCGGCGGTATCGCGCGCCTGGGGGTCGATCCAGCGTGCGGCGGCACCGTAAACCGGCTCGCGCGCATTCTCGCCCGCCACGGTAAAGGCGGCGGCCTCGGCGGTATTTTCCGGCAGCAGGACCAGCAAGCGACCGGGCAGGATACGATCTGCGGCGGTCTTCACGCCATGGATGCGGATTTCATAGCTCCGGCTGGGCAGCGATGGCTCGTCGGTGATGCGGACTTCGGGCATGACAAAGCCGAGTTCCGAGGCGAGATGGCGGCGCAGGGCCGTGATGCGCCCCTCCAGCCCGGTCTCGGGATCGGTCACGACCGAGATCAGGTCGGGGGCAAAGGCGATATGAACGTCGTCGATGTCGATGGCATCGCCCACGGGCTTTTCCGTAACCGGGGCCGGACCGGCGAGGGCCGGGGTCTTCGCGGCCTCGATCCGCTCGTTTTCGAACTTGTTCGCCATGAACCCCGCGGCCCCCAGCGCAAGCCCGCCGAGCATGAACGGCACCAGCGGCAAGCCGGGGGCGATGGCGAACAGCATCATCAGCGCGCCAACGGTCACGAGGGCCTTGGGATAAGCACCGAGCTGACTCACCAGCGCCTTGTCGGCGGCTCCAAGCGCTCCGCCCTTCGACAGCAACAGCGCGGCGGCGATGGAGATGATGACCGAAGGGATCTGGCTGACGAGGCCGTCACCGACCGTCAGGATGGCATAGGTTTCCAGCGCGGTGCCGAAATCCATCGAATGAACGCCGATGCCCATGCCCAGACCCATCAGCAGGTTCAGCGCGGTAATCAGCAACCCGGCAATGGCATCGCCCTTGACGAATTTCGAGGCACCGTCGAGCGAGCCGAAAAACGTCGTTTCTTCCTGCTCGGTCTTGCGCCGCTCGCGGGCTTCCTCGTGGGTGATGGCTCCGGCGGCGAGATCACTGTCGATGGCGAGTTGTTTGCCGGGCATCGCATCGAGGGCAAAGCGTGCGCCGACCTCGGCCATACGGCCCGCGCCCTTGGTGATGACCATGAAGTTCACGATCAGCAGGACCAGAAAAACGACCAGCCCGAGGAACAGGCTGCCCCCCATCACGAACATCGCAAAGCCTTCGATCACGCCCCCGGCGGCATCGGTGCCGGTATGGCCCTCGCCGATGATCAGCTTGGTCGAGGAGACGTTCAGCGACAGGCGCAACATCAGTGACGCGAGCAGGATCGTCGGAAAGGCCGAGAAATCCAGAGGCCGCTCGATAAACAGCACCACGGTAAAAATCAGCACCGCCAACCCGAAGGATACCGCCAGCCCGATATCGAGCATGAAGGACGGGATTGGCAGGATCATCATCACGATCACGGCCATCAGCGCGAGCGCCAGCAGAACGGTGGGCTGATAGAGGGCCGAGAAGTTAAATCCCTCGGAGGTGTCGGTCATCGCAGCCGTGGCCATGGTCTAGTTCCCCGCAATGAGCGGAATGACCCGCTCCTGATAGAACGCGATCAGCGTCAGGCTCATGAAACCCATGCTCATCCAGAACGCGATCAGCATCGCGCCGATCTTGGGCACGAAGGTCAGCGTCATTTCCTGAATCGAGGTCAGCGCTTGCAACAGCCCGATCAGCAGGCCGACGATCAAAGCCGTCATCAGCAGCGGTGCGCCGATCATCAGCCCGATCCACAGCGCCTCTCTGGTGATGTCGAAGACGAGTTCTTCAGTCATTCGGCGATCCGATCAGGGATATTATACATTCTGTATTGTCAGCCTCGGACTTGATCCGGGGCATGGGGCGAGCCGAGCGGGAGGCAACAGATCCTTGCGCCGAGCGCGCGGAGGGCCGCCCTCAAGATCGCCTTATCAGACCGGCATCCGCAGGATTTCCTGATAGGCTTCGACCGCCTTGTCGCGAACCGAGACGGCGGTTTGCAGGGCCATCTCCGCGGCGGCGAGGGCTTCGACAACCGCATGGGGTTCGGCCTTACCGGCGAGTCCGGCCATGGCGGTGTCCTCGGCCTTGCCAAGGGCCTGCATGGTGGCCTTGCCCGCCTCGGTGACCGCTTCGGTAAAGCTGCCAGTGGTGCCGCCACCGCCGCCGATCTTCGGCGCTTCGTTGACAAAAGGAGCCGGACGCGGGGCGTCGAGAATGGGGGTGGATTTGTAGAGACGTTCGACGAAAGCGTTGGGTGCAATCATGATCTCATCCGTTCTGGAAAGGCCCGAAGGCCGGTGAAAGGGAAAGAGGAAACGGGCCTAGCGGCGCAGCAGGTCGATCACGCCGCCATACATCTTGCGGGCCTGATCGAAGATCGAGATATTGGCTTCGTAACTGCGCTGGGCCTCGCGGGCATCGGCGATCTCGGTCATCAGATCGACATTCGACATCTGGACGAAGCCGCTCTCATTGGCCAACGGATGCGCCGGATCGTAAATCTCGCTCAGGGCGGAGCGGTCGAGATCGACGCGACCGGCCTTGACCGTCTTGCCGCTGCCATCGGCGTTGGACAGGGTTTCGAAGGTCAGCGTCTTGCGCTGGTATCCGGGCGTGTCGACATTGGCGACGTTTTCGCTGACGACGCGGATGCGTTTGCTCTGGGCGGCCATGCCGCTCGACGCCGAGCTGAGGGTTTCGAGTAGGGTGCTCATTCAGACCTCCTGGGGTTCAGCGTTTGCCGAGGCTCATGCGCAGCAGTTCCATCGACTTGCGATAGATTGCGATGGCGGTTTCGTGCTCCATCTTCGCGCTGGCCGCGCCGAGGATTTCTTCGTCCAGCGACACGGTGTTGCCGTTGGGGCTGGCCACCGCGTTGGGATTCTCGCGCATCTGGAACAGGGAGTCCGCATCCCGGGTCAGGGCGACCTGCGCGTCGAAACTTGTTATGCTGCGCGCCTTGAATCCCGGCGTGTCGGCATTGGCGATATTCTGGGCGTTGGCATTGTGCTGGGCGCCGGCATGGCGCGCCTTGGCACCGGCTAGCTGAAAGATTGGTAGATCGAGGGCCATGGTGCACTCCTTGTCGAAAATCGCTTCAAATTTTAAGTAATTCAGCGTTCTTTTTCTGTGCAGTTACTTTCGATTAAGGGCGTCGTGCTTAATGCTACGTTACAACTCAAAACCATTTAGTTAGGATTTTAGCGATGTCCGCCCTTGCCGCCTTCGCCTCCTCGGTCTCCCAGCACAGCGCCGTTTCCCATCGCGGGCGGGTCAAACGCATTGCCGAGGGCACCATTGAGGTTGCAGGTCTGTCGCGGACTGCGCGGGTCGGTGATCTGGTCTCCATCGCGCGCGCTGGCCAAGCGCCCTTGCGCGGCGAGATCGTGTCGCTCGGCAATGGCACCGTCTCGGCGATGGCCTATGCTTCGGTCGAAGGACTGCGCGAGCATGACGAGGTCGTGCTGGACAGCAACCCCGATTTTCGCCCCGACCCATCGTGGCTTGGCAAGGTCATCGACGCCTTTGGCGATACCCTCGACGGGGCCGCCTTGGCGTCGGGCGAGCGGGCAGTGCCCCTGCGCGCGGCGCCGCCACCCGCGACCATCCGGCGGCGAACCGGTGCACGGCTTTCCACCGGCCTCGCGGTGCTTGATACCGTTCTGCCGATGGTGATGGGTCAGCGGGTTGGCCTCTTCGCCGGGTCCGGGGTCGGCAAGTCGCGCCTGCTCGCCCGCCTTGCAAAGAATATGGAGGCCGACATCGTCATCGTCGGCATGATTGGCGAGCGTGGCCGCGAGGTCCGCGAATTCGTCGAGGAGACGCTGGGACCGGATAACATGAGCCGTTGCTGCGTCATTGCGGCTACCTCGGATCAACCCGCCGCCGTCAAGCGCCGCGCCTCGTGGGCCACGCTGGCAACCGCCGAATACTTCCGTGATCAGGGCAAAAGCGTCTTGCTCCTGTTCGACTCCCTCACTCGCTTTGCCGAGGCCCATCGCGAGATTGCGCTGACCACGGGCGAGGATGCGTCCCTACGCGGCTTTCCGCCCTCGACCGCGCCGATGATTGCCTCGCTGGCCGAGCGCGCCGGTCCCGGTCCCGAAAGCGGTACGGGTGATATAACGGCGGTCTTCACCGTGCTGGTGGCGGGGTCGGATATGGATGAGCCGGTGGCCGATATGGTGCGCGGGGTGCTCGACGGACATATCGTGCTGGATCGCGGCATTGCCGAGCGGGGCCGCTATCCCGCCATCGACGTGCGGCGCAGCGTCAGCCGCAGCTTGCCCGATGCCGCCTCGGAGGACGAGAACCGCATGATTGCCGAAGCACGAGGCGTCTTTGGCCTCTATGACAAGATCCTGCCGATGATTCAGGTGGGGCTATACCGCGAGGGCGGCGATGCGGCCACGGATCGCGCCGTCGCGCTCTGGCCCGGTCTCGATCAGTTCGTTGCAGAGGCATCGGACGCGCCCGAGGCGGCCTTTGAGCGCCTCGGTGCGATCCTCGCCGGAAAATCGCCGGACAAGGCGGATCAGAAGCCGGACTGAAACAGCGACTGCGACGAAAACGAACCAAAACCCGATGCCGCATTGGCCAGCAGGGTCACGGCGGTCGCGCCTCGGGTCGCGGCGGTCGGGCCGCTTAGCGATTGGTCGATGATGAGATAGCGCGAGACCAGCTTGTCGATATTTGCGGATTGAGACAACTCGCTGGCATCGCGGGTGCCGAGCACGCTGAGGGCGCGGTTCTCGAACAATTCGACCTGTTTGTCGATGTCGATGGCGGCGGCCTCGGTCGGGATGCCGAGGGCGGTTTGCAGCACCGCGCGCATCGGCTGATCCCCGAGCAGGGCATACCATCCGCGTTCGGACACATCGCCGATCCGTCGCTTGAAATCGAGGGCAAGGCGCAGGGACGAATCCTGCTCACCCACGGCGATCTCGAAAGATTGCGACAGGTATTTCGACGTGATCTCTTCCTGCACGGCGCTGAAGACGATGCGCGGGCCGCTTTCGCGGTCAAAGCGCAAGGTCTTTGCCATATCGATATAGTTCTGGTTGTTCAGCCGAGAGCCGAGCGTCCCGGGTGTCTCGACACCATCCTGAAGGATTTCGCGGATGAACGCGCGCTTGTCGATCTCATCCCCAAGGCCGAACGCGCCGAGGGTGACTTTCAGTAATCGCCGGTCTGAAACCAGATCTTCGGCGGTTTTGACGTTGCTGATGTTCTCGGCGAAATAGGCGATGTCGCGCTGGATTTCCGGCGAGTTCGCATGGGCCGCGCGCTGGGCATCGCCGGTTCTTTCCAAAAAGCGCAGACCGGCGACACCGCCGAGCGGAATGGCGGGGGTAAAGGTCATGCCACTTTTGCCTGAAGCATGTCCGCCTCGAGCGGCAACAGGTCTTTCAGGGCGCGCATGACTTTATAGAAATTGCGCTGGTCGAGGGCGCTGCGCGCCTCCTCGATGGCCGATTTCTGCGGTGTGTCTTCGAAAACGCTGGCCAGCTCATCGAGGCCCGGCTCCAGGGCACGGGCCGAGCTGTCGGCGTCATTCTCGCCCGCAACCGCGAGCTGCGAAACGTGATAGGCGCGGCTGACCGGCCCGACCACCGCTTCGGGGTGCAGGGCATCGCGCAGGCGCAGCACATGGGCGCCCTCGGAATGCAGCGTCATCTTAGTCTTTTTCGGCCCGTTCTCGAACAGCAGGCCATTGACCAGAATACGCTCGTTCGGGGCAAGTTTCAGCAGCAAACCGGGCATTACTGGATACTCCCATTGGCGGGTGCGGCCTCGCCGGCGCCTTCGAGGCCGTTCATGATTGCCGTGTTGATGTCGATCAGGGCATCGAGCGAGGCTTCCTTGCGCAGGACGGCCTGACCCGTGCGCTGGCTATAAAGCGCGAGCGAGATGATCTGTCCGCGCAGGGCCGGGTCGAGGGCGTTGTCGTCGCTGGCCACATCGGCGGCGAGCAGGGTCCAGAGTTGCGAATTTCGATACACCGCATCGGCGATGCGGCTCATGGGGACGTTCTCGCCTTCGTTGGCGGCGGAAAGCAGTCCTGTGATCTGTCGAAAAACCTTTTGCTCGATGCTGCGGGGACCGAGGACGGTCGTGGAAACCTTGGCGTAGGCTGCGGCGGCATTGGCGTGCATAAGGGTATCTCCGGGCGTTTCGTATTCGAACCGCCTCAATCTTCTGATGAGAGAGCCTGGAATTCCCCGGTGGGGAGCCGCCCCCGAATTTTGCCGGGGACGGATAGTCTGTCAGGGACGAAGGCCCGAAAACGAGGTTCCGGGCCTTCGCGATGTTATTAACGGAAGAGAGACAGGATGCTCTGCGGTGCCTGGTTGGCAATCGACAGGGCCTGAGTACCCAGCTGCTGCTGGACCTGAAGCGCCTGAAGCTTGGCCGAAGCCTGCTCAAGGTTCGCATCGACCAGTGCGCCGATACCCGAGGTGAAGTTGTCCACCAGGTTCGACATGAACTCGGCCTGGATTTCCACACGCTTCTGGGTAGTACCGAACTGTGCCTGGGCATCGACCGTGGTCTGGATGAAGCCCTCGATGGACGAGACCGCGCTGCGGGCACCGTCATCGGTGGTCACGTCGATCTGAGCCAGACCGGCAAGTCCGCCAGCCGAGCGCTCAACGCTGAACGAGATGTCGGTGTCGACTTCGGTCAGGTTGGTGATCGTCAGATCGGTGCCGTTGGTCGCGATGGTGAAGTCATCCGTAGGAACACCGGCATCAACCAGGCTCTGGCGCAGGCCAGAGGTGATGTCGCCGGACACATCGCCTTCACGAACCGTGTAGCGGGCCTGAAAGTCACCAAGATCAACAGAGACAACGTCCCCTGCGATAAGGGCGTCTTGGGCCGTACCAGCGGTCAGATCGACATTGTCTGCCGACAGTGCACCGGCGGCGGCACCTGCAACACTACCGTCTGCGGCAAGGTTCAGGAAGTCGCCGAGGATAAAGGTGTTGTTACCCGAAGCGGCTGCATCGACCACACCAGCCGTACCGGCATCCGTCACCGTGGTTGCCGGGCTCGTGCCCGTGGTCAGGTCCGTACCGGCGGTGGTGGAGAGGTTCGTGTTGGTGGGATCGAACGAGATGTTCGAGGTGGTTACGCCCGTGCCGGACCGGTCAAGCGACGACAGGACCGAGTAGCCATTTGCGCCATCCGAAGAGCCATCGACCAGGTTCAGGCCGTTGAACTGAGCGGCGGAAACAACGCCCTCGATCTGCTCGACCAGCGAGGAGATTTCGTCCTGAATCTTCGTGCGGTCGACGTTGTCTTCGTTCGCGGAGACAATCTTGCCCTTGATTTCGTTCAGCAGGTCGCCGACCGATTCCGAGGCATCGGCACCCACGGCGAGCGTGGAAGAACCGAGAGCGAGCGAGTCAGAGATAGCGTTGAACCCTTCGACATCGGAGCGCATGACCTGCGAGATGGCGAAGACAGCAGCGTTGTCTTTTGCACTGCCGACTTTCAGGCCGGTCGAGATCTGGCTCTGAACGTCGCCGAGGCTTTTGTTGATCGACGAAAGGGTCTGAAGAGCGACCATTGCGCCGTTGTTGGTGAGAATGCTGGACATCGGAGTTCCCCTTTAAAACAGCGCTTTCCGCGCCGTGGACCGAGAGCAAGATTCCCTTGATCGATCCGTTTGATGATGACCCGTCAGGGCCGTTGATCGTCCTCGTGTCGGACGAGGGGAAATATCGCCGGGAAGTCCTAATAGGGATTGAAGAGCGGCTCGGCGTTTAAATAGATGTTTATTAAAAACGCGACGATGTGGAGAAAGAAGATGTATTGGATTTAACCTTCTTTCCGTCGACAGTGTAAAAAATCGACGTTTCTTTAGGCTTGGTCGTATTGTGCATTTCCTGCGACCCCGCCGTTGCCCCGGCCTGGGCCGCTTCGAGCAGGCGGGCATTCGAGGCGGCGCATTCGATGAAGTCTGCGGCGATGCGGCGTAGCTGGTTCTTGGCCGCGCCATCCGGCAGGCCGATCTTCTTGTCCAGCAACCCTTCGATGCTGACCAGCAGCGCCGATTTTTCCTCTGTCAGGCCGTCCAGCCGATCAAAGGCCCCCGCAAGAATGGCCTCGCGCTCGCGTTCCAACAGCGAAAGCCCGGACCGGAGCAGGGCAGCGGTCTGCTCGATATGCTTATCGGCACTCATCGGATCATTCCGGGGTTATGCGCGGCGCTCATGCGTCGCGCTCGCGGTCGGCGAGGGACTGGAAGACATCGGCGGCAATGCCAAGCCCGCCGCGCTCGACCATATGTTCGGCATAGGCGCGGTTGAGGATACTGGAGAACTCCGTCGCCCCGGCAACGCCCCCTGTTGCATCCAATCCGATATGAGACAGGGTTTCGGCGAGGAAGGCGGTTTCGAAATCCTGCGCGGATTTCTTCAGCTCCTCGACCTTGGCCGGATCGAGGGGCGACCCAGACGAAGCGGCGGCCCCGTTGGAGATAGATAAAAATGAAGAAGAAATGGTCATAGTTACCGTCCGTGCTTCGAATTTTAGTAATCTATCGAGGGATGAGGTAAATATTCGGTAATCATCGACGCGATAGCGTTCAGTTCTGGAAATAACCGGAGCATATTGTGACCCCGACGTTGAAAGAACTTCCGCTCGGCCCTGAAATCCCGCGCGCTAAAGCAAAGGCTGGCTTGACGCCCATTGCTCCTGATGGCGTCAAAGATGGTGCAGGCGGTCTCGCCGGGGGTGGCCGCGAGGTCTTCGGTGCACTGGTCGATGGGCTGCCGGTCAAGGGCGCGTCGCTCTCGCTCGACACAGAAACAGCGGGTGCTCAGGCTTTAAAACCCGATGTTATGCCACGAAATGCGCGCCGCACGCCGGATTGGGCCGATGCCCAGCTCGATGCGGCTGCGACAGTGAAGAGCGCCTCTGCATCGACGGAGACGGATACTCAGGTGCCCGATGTTGCGCGGGCGTCGAATGTCATCGACGGCGACGGCGAGTCGCTGGTTCAGAGCCCTGTGGCGCTTGTCGCGCGGCGGGTCGAGGCGGATCGCCCGAGTGTGTCGCCTGAGTCCAACCGCCAGTCATCCGACGATTTGGCTCCGAAAACTGCGAACAATTCTAATGATTTTGACCCGGTCGCAGCGGAAGTCTCGGCCACGGCCCGAGACATATCGCGCGGTATCGAACCACGCGGCGTCGAGACAGGATCGACATCGTCCGAGGCGGATCGCGTTGAGGTGCCGGCGGCGGTTTCACTCTCTAGCGCTGCCTCTCAAACCCCATCGACGGCGCAATCTTCTCAGGTTTCGACGGGCAGAGCGCCCGCTTCGGACAGCGAAGCCCCGACCCCCGCGCCCGCGCCCGCGCGGCGTGAGGTATCCGGTGATACCGATCCGCAGGGTGCCGAACCAGACCAACCCTCGAACGCGCCAGACACGGCGACGGTCTCCGAGGTTTCGTCATTCTCAAGCGCGCCACCGGCGACGGCCCCGGGCGCTGCCGATACCGCCGCTCAGGCAATGCCAGCGGTCGGGCCTGCCACACCGACAACCGTAACTGAAACGGTTGCGCTCCGTCAGGCCCAGGGTGCTCTCGATACGCCGAATGCGATACCCGCCTCCGCGATTTCCCCGGCCTCGACAGGCATTCTCACCGCCGCAGGTACAGCCGCAAAGACTGTCGCAACCGAGGCCGAGATGCCGGGTACGACGGGTTCTACCGCCGCCCGTGCCAGCGCTGAGGTGGCGCAGACTGCTGTACCGTCTGACGCGGCGGCTCAAGCGGAGTCTACGGCAAGGCGTGATCACGCTGCCGAGCGCGAACCGCGTGCGGGCACCGCAATTCTGAATACAACGACGGATCGGTCAGGCACCGCTGCCCCGGTCGCAACGACCTCTCCCGCACCCCAGGCTTTCGCGGCGTCCCCGACCGCCAGCGGCGCAGCCACCGCGCCGCCTAGTTTCGCCAGTGCCGAGATCGCGGCGCGGCTGGCCGAAGGCGATGCGGAAAAACTCGCCCAGGGTCTCGCGCCCGCTGGCGATGCCGAAATCGCGCTGACCCCGCTGCGGGCCGACCGCGATGCCGAGTTCCGCGCCGTCTTGCGTCAGGCTCCGGCGGCTCCGGTCCCGGCGGCCAATCTCGCCCGTGAAGTCATGCAGGCGGCTATCTCTGCCAAGGGATCGGGCAGCATCGAGCTGCGCATTGATCCGGTCGAGCTGGGCAAGCTCGATATCGAGTTCAGCGTCGTCGATGACCGCATGAACATCATCGTCCGTGCCGACCGTGAAGAGGCGCTGGACCTGATGCGGCGCAATTCGGACGATCTGCAAAAGATGCTGCGCGAGGCCGGGGTTGATCTCGGCTCGCTGTCTTTTTCCCAGGGCGGGTCGCGTGATCCGCAACAAGAACACCGCTTCGGCGTATCCGGGGCAGGCGGCGATAGCGCCGTTTCCGGCGGCCCCGCATCCACTCTCCCGCCCGTCCAGTCCAGTGAGCGTCTCGACATTCGGGTCTGAAACAAGGAAGAAATCCATGGAAGTTGCCAGCACACCAACCGCCAGTACCGCCGCCGCCAGCACCGCCGCGCGCGTGAACAGCACCGCCAACGAGGCACGCGAAGACGCGATTTCGGACTTCAACGACTTTCTGACGCTGCTCACCGCGCAGCTTAAAAACCAGGATCCGCTTCAGCCGCTCGATTCGACCCAGTTTGTCGAACAGCTCGCCAGTTTCTCCTCCGTCGAACAACAGGTCGGCGCGAACGAAAAGCTGGACCGGCTGATCGAGCAGGGCGCGTCGCAAGAACTCAGTGAACTCGGCGGATGGATCGGCCAGACAGTTGAGGCCGAAAGCGCGTTGTTCGAGTTGGACAGCGAGGGCTTGAGCCTCCCGGTTCCATCGACGCCGGGGATCGAAAGTGCCGAGGCACGGATTACCGATGCCGATGGCGAAGAAGTCGGGCGGGTCTCGTTCGATCCGGCGCTGGAGGCTTTCGAATGGTCCGGCGACCTCGATGGCGGCGGATCGGCGGCGCCCGGTCAGTACGGAATCGCATTTTCCTTCACCGATGGCGATGGCCGGATCAGCCGGGTCGAGGCCGGAGCCGTCGGGTCTGTGGCCGAGGCGCGGGTCGATTCCGGTGGGCCGTTGCTGACCCTCGACACCGGTGCCATCATCCGCCCATCCGACATCATCGCCCTGCGCGCGACCGACGAGACCTGACGCACCGTCTATCCCTTTTGCGCACCCGAAGAAGGCCGCCACCGCAGCAATGCGGGGCGGCCTTTGTCTTGGGAGGCGGGCTTTCACCCGCCCCGCTCTGTTGTTTCTATCAGCCTGCGCGCGTCAGGATTTCGCCAATCAGGACGTTTCTGACGTCTTCGCCGAGAACGCCGCGGGCGCTCAGCAGCAAGTCGTCGCGCAGGATGGTAAAGCCTTCGCCGCCCTTCACCCGCGAGAAACCGCCTTCGTACGAAAAGTTCATCACGGCCCGCAGGAAAGCGTCACGCAGTTTTGGTTCCTGGATTTCGACCGTCTCGCCCATGCCCTCGGGCACTTCGAGATGGATGTCGAGGCGCACGATCATGTTGCGCTGGCCTGCCTGGGTGACCGGTACGAAGAAAGGTTTCTTCAACCCGGCATAGACGAACTCTTCCCCGGCGTGATCGTCGCCTTTTTTGGCGTCACCACCCTTGGCCTTGTCATGGCCCTTGGCGTCCGCGTGTTCGGTCATTTCGGGTGCAGGTTTCATCATGGTTCCGCCGACGACGCCGCCGCCGAGACCCACAAGTGCGATAAGAACTGGTAATATCTTTTTCATCGGTGCCCTCCCCCAAGGGCCGATGACGAAAGTCCGAATGTACGGAGTATTCTGGCGCGGCGAAGCGGCATGGCGCAGTGATAGGGCTTGTCCCGGCCCGTCCCCTGCGCTTCCGCATCGTCGCTTGTGCTAGAATGGTGAGATCATGTCCCAAACCTGTTGGCCATAGCGTGCCTGTTGTACGTCAGATATGTGACCTCTGCCCCCGTAAGATATTCGCGCCTCCGCCATCTTGTCATAAGTGATGTCGTTGTTTCGGGATATATCTTCTGGCCGGATCAGTCCGACCACCTGTAAATCCCTGAGTTCGAAATTAACGCGAACTTCCTGACGTCCGGTTATCACGAGGTGCCCCGTGGAAAGAACTTCGACAACTCTTGCGGCAATTTTTAACGAAATTGCCTCGTTGCGGCTGACCTGACCCTGTCCTGAGGTGTTGGAACTGGAGTCAGCAGATACGCCCGCATCCAGCCCGTCACCGGGCAGGACGGCATTCACGACGCCCTCGAGGCCATAGAGACCGGCCACGGTCGCATCCTCGCTGCCGCTACGCGAGCGGGCGGTGGTGTTGGACAGCTCGGCCTCGTCGTCGATATCGATCAGGACGGTGAGAATATCTCCGACCTTTTGCGCACGGCGATCTCCGAACAACGATTTCGGGTCCGAGCTCCATAGCGAGCCGCTGGTGCGTTCAGGAACGCCGATACTCGATACACTGGCGCGCTGCATGTCATAGGCCATGCCGCCGCCACCCGCACCGCTGCGATAGGGATTGGGTGCCATCGCGGCGGCTTGCATCCGCGCGGCCTGTCCGACCGGTGGCGCCGCAGCGCCATGGGCGGTCGGCATGTTCTCCATCGCCGAAAAGGACGGCGCTCGGCCCAGATGGTCCATGCGCTGGCATCCCGAAGCGGTGATGGCAGCGAGGCCAATCAGCAGAAAAAGTCGTTTCAAGGTCTTACCTCCACGCGGCCATCGCTCGTCACCTGACCGGTGATGACGATGCGCGAATCCAGATTCATGACGCGGATGCGCTCGCCGCTGCCGCCCTGGCGCAGGGCACGGCCTTCGCCCCGGATCGTCAGCGTGCCGCTGCGATAGACCAGATCGACAAGCTGATTGCGTTCGACCAGAATGGGGCTGCGCAGGTCGGTGGTGCGGATGGCGCGGCCCGGGCGCACGGTCGCGCGCACTTCTTTGCCGATGACCTCGTGCATTGCCTGCGCCTCGTTGCGCCTTGGCTCGCCATAGGAAACCATGACGTCACCGGGGGCGATGATGGTGCCGCGTTGCAAGACGCGCACGGCCTCGACGGTATCCGCGATAGCCAGCGGGGCCGCGCCGAGGGTGGCGGCAAGGGCCGCCGTGATCAGTGCGACGCGCCTCATCGGATCTGCACCGTTGCGCCGAGCATCTGGTCGGCGGCGCTGATGACCTTGGAGTTCATCTCGTAACCGCGCTGGGCCTCGATCAACTCGGCGATCTCGGTCACCACATCGACGGTCGATTGTTCCAGATAGCCCTGCCGCACTCGCGCCAGCCCGTCCTGACCCGGTTCGCCCACGGTGGGCGCGCCCGATGCGGCGGTTTCGCGGAACAGATTCTCGCCGATGGCCTCAAGGCCCTTTTCGTTGATGAAGCCCGCGACGGTCAGCGAGCCGATCAACTGGCCATTGGGTTGGCCGTCGAAATAGGCATAGATCTCGCCATCGGCATTTGCCGAAATCCGGCGGGCGTCCTCGGGCACAGTGATCTGGTCGGCAACGGGATAGCCTTCGGAGGTGACCAGCAGGCCCTCTCCACTAAGCTTGAACGACCCGTCGCGGGTATAGCCGATGTCACCCGCGGGCAGTTCGATTTGGAAGAACCCGTCGCCCTCCAACGCAAAGTCAAAATCCTGACTCGTGCGCTCGATGGACCCCTGGGCCAGCAGCATCGACACCGAGGCCGCCCGCACGCCAAGACCAAGCTGAACCCCCGTTGCCAGCGTCGTGCCGCTGCGTGAGGACAGCGAACCGGGCGAGGCGACCTGTTGATAGTGCAAGTCCGCGAAATCGGCGCGGCGGGCCTTATAACCCGTCGTGCTCATATTGGCGATGTTGTTCGAGATGACCTCGACACGCATCTGCTGGGCATCCATGCCGGTGGCGGCAATCTTGAGGGCTCGCATGGGCTCGCTCCTTTCTGCGGACATTTCGTCCGGGTTGTCGTCGTTCAGGATGGGCGCATCGCACGCGCGCCATTATTCATTCTCAGGCGGATCGTCCGATGGTCTGGATCAGCTTGGTCACACGTTCATGTTCGCGGTCCATCATGCCCTTGCCGAGTTCATAGGCACGCTGGACCTCGATCATGCGGGAGACGTCCTCGATCGGGTTGGCGTTCGATTTTTCCAGAAAGCCGTGGGCAACCCGAGGGTTCTCGGCGGGCTGGATCGCGGCGGTCGAACTGAAGAGATTATCGCCCTCGCGGCGCAGGGACTTTGGATCGACTTCGGCGACGCCAAGCTGGCCTATGACCCCCTGAGCGGTCGAAATCTCGCCATCGCCCGACACCCGTATCCGGCCCTCGCCGGGGGGGATGACGATGGGGGCGGCATCGGCGCTGAGCACGCGGTAGCCCTCGGTCGTGACCATCTCGCCATCGACATTGAGGGCAAAGTTACCGGCGCGCGTCAGGCGCTCGCCATTGTCGGTCTCGATCCGAAAAAACCCGTCGCCCTCGATGGCGAAGTCGAAAACACCGCCCGTTTTATCGAGTACCCCCTGAGAGGTGTCGATAAAGCGGCTGCGCGCGGTCGCCATCGACACGCTCTCCTCACCGCTGGCCTTGATGTATTCGGAAAAGACCAGCGACTCGGCGCGATAGCCGACCGTGCTGCTATTGGCGATGTTCTGGGCAATGGTCCGCATTTCGGACATAAGGCCAGACTGGCGGCTGAGACTGACGTAACCGGCACTATCCATCGGTCATGATCTCCTCGATTTGATTGAGGTCTGAAATCGACCCTTCCAGCAGGTCGCGGGCATAGGTAAGCGGCGCATCGGTCGATGCGGTCGGCAGGGCATCGAAGCGATCCTCAAGCCGGACGCGCATATCGGTCGCCCCCAGCGTTCGGATGCGCTCTTTCATCGCGAGGCTCTCGTCATCGTCGGATCGGGCGAGGACCAGCATCGCCTTGTCCGCAAGGCCGCGCCGGACCAGCGCGTCGGCGAAGACTTTGCGGGCATCGCTGCTGCGGCGGAACACCTGGGGCGTGATGACCTTGTCGATCAGATGAGCGCCCCCGGCATCGATCAGCTTGCGGGCCAGGGTGACCCGGGACTCGTCGGCCTCGGGCGAGGCGTCCAGATTCACCTGAGCCTTCAGGATCGCGTTGAAGTCGGCGGGATTGGCCCCGGCATCGGCCTGCTTGACCGCCGACTTGATGGTCTGCTGGATCAGGCGGCGCCATTCCTCTGACTTTGCGGGCTCTGCGCCGATGCGAGCCTGAAGGTCTTCGAGGGCGGAATTCAGATCGCCGTATCGGGCATTCAGGCGCGTGCGAGCCAGCACGAGCGGCCTTTCCATCGCCGATCCGCGATAGGCAAAGATCAGATCATCGAGATCACTCCGCAAGCGGCCAGCCGAGTCGTTGTCAAACGTGGTTTCCAGGATCGTTGCCGCGCGCAGCGCCGCCTCCGCCGATTCCGGCTGGCGTGTTTCGGCCACGTCGATCAGCCTTGGCAGGATGGTCTCCGGTGGCGCGTTGGGCGGGCGGGTATAGGCGGCGAGCAGGCGCATCTCGGGGGTTTCGGGACCGCCGGCGACGTCGAGCGCGCGCCACAGGCGCATGGCGCGTTCGCTGTCGCCCTCGTCGAAGAGACCAAGCGCAATCTGTGCGCCGAGGATCTTGTTCAGGGCGTCGGGCAGGCGAAAGACCAGCCCGTCGGTCACGGGGTAGAGATCAGAAACGGTGCCACTGCCCTCGACGGCAGCGAGGGCCGTGCGCCAGATCGCGGCGCGGGGACCGCAGGCTTTTTGAAACAGCGCACTGTCTTTAAGGGCGTCGTAATTGCCCTCCAGAAATGCCGCCATGTCGAGCATGGTTGTCTCGACATCGCCCTCGGTGCCAAAAGATTCAAAAACGCTGCGCGCCTCGGGCCCAAGCCCAAAGGCGATGAAGTGCCGTGCCAATGCCCGGACCGACCCGGCGCTGAGCTGTTTCATGTCATCGAAAACCGCCGCGCGCAGTTCTGGTAGCGGGCCGCGAAAACTGGATGTATCGACCAACCGCGCAAAATCGAGGGCGGCCTCGTCGGGACATTCGGGCGGCAGGTTGGCCGCCGCAGCGAGACGACCGCTCTGGGAAAGCTGGATGACACCTTCATCCGCCGCCGCATCGAGTTGTGACAGCACCGACTTGCGGATGGCGTCGATGGACGCGTCACTCTCGGACACATTTGCTGGCCGTGGTGCCTTTGGGGCGGCAGCGGCAATGCGAGGCCTCGCACGGGGAACCGGCGATGCGGCGAGGCTTTCATCGGCACTGCTGGCACCGATGACGATCCGGCGCGGCCCCTCGGCCAATGCCCGAAGGGCGCGGGGACGCACGGGCGCTTCCGGCGTTTGGGCGACTTGGCGAGGCTGAATCGGGGCAGGGCGCGGCGCGGCGCTCGGCGCTACCTTGCGCGAGGCATTCCAACCGCTCGCCGTTGCCGAACGCGCAGGGCTGCGGACCATGACCGTCGCGGGCACGAGGCTTGGCGCATCGTTCTGCTTCAGGTCGATCACCATCTGGCGGGCATCGTTGGTATAGATGCCCGGCGTGCAATCGCAGGTATAGGCGATGTCGATGCCGCTATCTTTCTCGCCCTTCCAGACACTCAGCGTTGAGAGGCGGCTATCGGGCGTGACGGCCTTGGCGGACAGAACCGCGTCGCCAACCGCCGTGGTCAGAGCGATTTTCCCGGGGCTGCGCTTGACCCGCCAGTCGCCGCCCGTGACGAAGGGCACGGTGATCCGCGTCATGCCGGGATATTCAGTTATCAGAACCGGTTCCGCCATCGCGGGCAGGGCGAGACATCCGCCCAGCAGACCGGCGAGAAGGGGGCGCTTTATCATGCGGCTTCCTTGCGCAGGGATTTCAGGGCGGCATCCAGATCATCGAAGCTGGGGCGCATGTCGTGGGGCGCATTCAGGCGGGCGACCTCGACCGACATGTTCGGCGTGTGGTTATGCAGGCTGGCCACCAGCGCATCGCGGATCGCCTCGTAGAACCGGTGCTCCTCTTCCACCACCGACGCCACGCGCGCGGCCAGCGGGCCAACGAACCCATAGGCGAGGAACACGCCCAGGAACGTCCCAACCAGCGCGCCGCCGATCATGCCGCCGAGGACCGTGGGCGGTTTGTCGATGGCCGACATCGTCTTGATGATGCCGAGAACGGCGGCGACGATGCCAAGCGCGGGCAGGCCATCGGCCATGCCTTGCAAGGCGTGGGAGCCGTGCTGGTTGTGGTGCAACTCGGCGTCCAGCTGCTTGATCAGCATATCCTCGACCTGGTGCGGGTCGGTCAGGTTCATCGAGGCGGCGCGCATGGTGCCGCAGATCATGTCGATGGCTCGATGGTCCGCCTGAATCTTGGGATATTTGGCGAAGATCGGCGCATTTTGCGGATCGTCGAGGGCGGTTTCCAGCGCCAGAGGGTCTTCCTTCGCCAGCCGCGAGACGGCGTAGAGCAGGCTGAGCAGGTCGTTATAGTCTTGTTTGTTCCAGCGCGGCCCTTTGAAGGCGCTGCCGAGATCCTTCATCGTGTGCTTGATCACCGACATGCTGTTGCTGATCAGGAACGCGCCGATGGCGGCCCCGCCGATCATTGTCAGCTCGAAGGGCAAGGCGTGCAGGATCACGCCGAATTTGCCCCCGGCGGCGACATAGCCGCCAAAGACCGTCACGAAGACCACGATGATACCGACGATGACGAACATTTAATTCTCTTCCTGATTTCCACGGGCTGCGGGGTGGTTGAGGCGCGTCAGTTCTTTGGGGCGGACTGGTTGCGGCGGGCGATCAGCAGGCTGGCGGTAAAGGCCTTTTCCGCCTCCATATTGGCCAGCACCAGCGCGGCGATTTCCGGTTTCATCCGTACGAGCAGTTCGGACGCGAAGGCGACATCCATCTCGTTGAACAGCTCGCCTGCGCGCTTGGGCTTCATGGTCGAGTACATTGTGACCAGCCGCTCCACATCGCGCGATTGCGCGCCATCGACCCGGGTGATGGTGCCATCGAGGTCTTCTTTCGCCTGTTTCAAGGCGGCGATGCGGGTCTCGACCCGATCCTCGACCACGGACAAGCGTGCCTCGCGGGCATTGAGATCAGCCTCGCGCCGCTCGAATTCGGCCTCGCGAGTCTTGAGGTCGGTGATCAGCGCTCCGGCATCGCAATCATGCTCTACCGCCGCTTTGACCTCTGGCTCGGATTTCAGCATTGCGCGCGCTTCGGTGGCGATGGCTGCCGCCTTTTCCTGCTCCAGATTGGTCGCCGCCTCGGCCACGAGGCCGCCGCGCACCAACGCCGAGCCGAGAAAGACGACGGCAATGATCGGCAGGATCATTGCGCGCTCTGTCTTAGGCACTGCGCCCGGTTTTGCGTCCGCAGCGCTCATGATGCCGACCGGCGACGGTCGGTGCCCTGAAGGCGCTTGATGCGCGTCAGCGGGTCTTCTTTCTTGAGGGTGCGGGCCACCGTATCGGCACTCTCGCCGCGCGCCTGTTCAAAGGCACCCATAGCGTGGCGCAGATCACGGCGCAGGGTATCGGCACGGGCACAGAGATCCTTGAGGTTCTCGGTTTCCGTCTTCGCGAAGTCCCGGCCCTGGGCGATGGCGGTTTCGACGCGTGCCACCGTTTCGTCGAGGGCACCGAGTTTCGTCATCAGTTCCGCCGATTGCTTGCGGATCGTGCCAAGGCGGCGGTTGATGGCAAAGCAGTAGAATACCGCCGTCATTGCCGCAGCCAGGAGCAGGCCGTCTGAGATCAGTTCCATGATATTGGTCCTCTAGAGAATGACGAGTTCGGAGATCAGCACGTCGGAAACCGCACCGGGCGGTGTTTCCAGCAACACCCGGCGCAGGATGCGCGAGCGCAGCAGATCGGTTTTCGATGGATCGCGCAGGTCGTCTTCCTGAACGGCGCGCAAAAAGCTGTAGAGCGTGTCGGTGATGCGAAAGCGGGACTGGTCCACAACCGATTGGTTGACCGGCGCGGTTTCGATGGCGAGCGAGATGCGAAAGCGTCCGTCGCGGCCTCCGCGTCCGAAATCGACCACGATCGGGTCAAGCTCGACATAGGAGACCTCGGGCATCGTGCTCTTGACCGGCTTGGCGGCGGCTTCTGCCGTCTTGGCACCGGGACCGAAGGGCAGGTCGATCATGCCGGAATACGTCGCAAAGGCACCGCCGCCACCCAGCAGCAGGGCACCGACGATTCCGAACAGCATACCCTTGCCCTTTTTTTTCGGCGGATCGGCTTCTTCACTCACGGCGGCACCTCGGAATCAGGAATTCGGTTGCCCTTGAAAGTGAATAAAACTCGTAAATCATAAATTAAGCAGAACGATTTTAATTAGCCTCAACTCGCGATTACTCAGAATGAGGTAGAAATAAATAATGAGTATTTTTACTAAAACTTTCGCTAATCTATCTCCAATGAAACGGGTCATGATCGGGATGGCCGTTCTGTTAACCATTGCACTGACCGTTGCAGTGGCTCAGATGTCCAACCGCTCGAACATGGTTTTGCTCTATGCGGGGCTGGAATCGAAGGCTGCGGGAGAGGTGATTGCCCGGCTGGAACAGGACAATGTTCCCAGTGAGATACGGGGCAATGCGATCTACGTGAACGAGGCGGACCGCGACCGGGTTCGCATGAGCCTCGCGGCCTCGGGTCTGCCCGCCGGTGGACAGGATGGCTATGAGTTGCTCGACGGGTTGAGCGGGTTCGGTACGACCTCGGAAATGTTCGATGCAGCCTATTGGCGGGCCAAGGAAGGCGAGTTGGCGCGCACGCTGCTTTCGACTCCCGGCATCTCTCAGGCGCGGGTTCATATCGGTGCGCCGCGCCGCGAATCATTCGCCCGCACCCGCGCCGTGCCCACCGCGTCGATCACGTTGACGGGAACATCGGGGGGCGTTTCGCGCAGCAGTGCGATGTCTGCCCGCTATATGGTGGCACTCGCGATCCCCGGTCTGGCGGCGGAGCAAGTGGCCGTCATCGATGCGCGTAACGGTGTCTTGCTGCGCCCCGGCGACGACGGACCGGGCGCGATGGCCATGGCCCAGAACGATCAGGCCGAGAAAATGCGCGCTCAGGTTCAGGGCTTGCTCGCCGCCCGGGTCGGCGAGGGCAATGCAAGGGTCAGCGTCAATATCGAGACCTATCGCGAAAGCGAGTCGGTCACGCGCCGGGTCATCGATCCCGAAAGCAAGACCCTGCGCGAAAGCCGTACCGTCGAGATGAGCGAACAGGGGCAGGATACCGGCGGCGCGGTCACGGTCGCCAGCAATCTGCCCGATGGCGATGGCGAAAACACCGCCGAGCGCAATTCCCAACGCGAGGAGGCCCGCAATACCGAGGTCTTCGATTATACCGAAACCCGCTCGGAAGTCCTGCGCCCCGGCGGCACGCTCAAGCGTGTGACGGTCGCGGTGCTGGTCAATGACATCCGCAATAATGCCGAAGACGGCACGGTTTCCAGCGAGGCACGCTCGACCGAAGAAATGGAAAAGCTGGAGGCACTGGTTAAATCCGCCGTCGGCTTCGACGCCGAGCGCGGTGACCTCGTCACCGTCGAGTCGATTTCCTTCGCCGAAATTCCGCAGGAGGGATCGCTGGCGACCGCCGCCGACAAACCATCCTTCGTCGAAATGAATATGATGGAGCTGATCCAGATGGGCATCGTTGCCCTGGTGGCGCTGATCCTCGGCCTCTTTGTCGTGCGTCCGGTTCTGGCATCGGCGCAGTCGCAGCCCAGTGCGTTGGAGCAGGATGATCCGGCCCTGTCGGCCATCGACGTCACGCCGACGCAATCCGCTGAAGCGGCTGCCGCCGCCGCTGCTGCTGCTAAAGCGCCCCTCGGCGTGCCGTCCGGCGCGTCCGCCAATGGCGAAATGGCCCCTGCCGCTCCGCCCACGGCGCTCGAACTTTTGCGCGACACCGTCAGCAACCGGTCTGAAGAATCCGCCGCCGTTCTCAAGCAATGGCTTGAGCCTCCTGAAACCCCGGCACTGGAGCAGGCGCGATGAGCGGTACGGTTTCCTTTCTGCGAGAGTTCGAGGCCGCCAATATCGACGGGCGCGCGACCACCAAGAACGCCACCCGAAAGGCGTTCGAGGCCGGGGTGCAGGAAGGCCGTGCCCAGGCGCTCGATGAAATCGATCAGGGCAACCGCGCCCTGCTGCAAGCCATCAGCGGCGCGCTCACCACGCTGGCGGCCTCGCATCAACAAATGCGCGCCGCCGCCGAGGTCGAGGCCGGGCAAGCCGTTGCGGCGGTTGTGCGCGCGCTCTGTCCGCGTCTGGCTGAGCGCGGACTAGCCGATACCGTCGAGGCATTCATTCACGAAAACCTGTCGACCTTGCCGCGTCCGCTGGTCATCGACGTTTCGCCGGAATCCTTCGATGCCCTTGGCGAAGCGCTAGGAGGGGACATCGGCGCGCGGGTCGAGTTGCGGCTCAATGCGGACCTGAAAGCAGCCTCGGCACAAATTTCCGCAGAAGATGGGGTAGTGAGCGTCGATGTTCACACTGTGGTTAACCGAATCATGGACGATGTAGCCTTGTTGGAACGTCCAGTTCACAATCCGACGAAGGAAGCACGCCCATGATGGATTCTCCTGACGGCACCGGAACGGTCGAAGACGACCGCCAAGAAGCCCCCATCCTCGATGATCGCAGCGATGCGCCGGAGAATCGTCACAAGCGCGCGATTTTCGATTTGCCCGTCGATGTGGTGATCGCCGTGGGTCGTGCTCGGCCCAAGGTCAAGGACTTGCTGCAGATGAAGCGCGACTCGCTGATCTCGCTCGATACCAAGCTCGATGACCCGGTGGAAATCATGGTCGGCAAGCGGGTTATCGCCCGGGGCCAGCTTCAGGAACTCGATGACGGGTCCGAAGGTCTTGGCGTTCGTCTGACTGAAATTGTCGATGTGTCGGAGCCGTTCTGACCGATGAATTCGGCGCGCACATCTTTTTGGTTGATCTTCGGCCTTGTGCTGGCAAGCACCGCCCTGACGGCGGGGCCAGCCTTGGCACAGGAAGTGTCGATCGATTTTGGCGGCGAGGCCCTCAGTGGCCGCATCGTCCAGATGTTCCTGCTGATCACGATCCTCAGCCTCGCCCCCGGCGTCGCCGTGATGGTTACGTGCTTTCCGTTCATGGTGACCGTGCTGTCGCTGTTGCGTCAGGCCCTCGGCCTGCAAACCGCGCCGCCGAACATGATGATCGTCAGCCTTGCGCTGTTCCTGACGTATTTCGTTATGGAGCCGGTCTTGACCGAGGCATGGGAAGTGGGGATCAGCCCGCTGCTCGATGGCGACATTACCGAAGAACAGGCGTTTCAGCGGGCGCTGGCGCCGTTTCGTGTCTTTATGGAGGGCCGCGTCGATACCGATGTGATCGACGAGTTGGGGTCGTCCCTGCCAAATCGGTCCTACGAGCCCGGTGCCGAACAACCTCTGTCGCTTTTGGTGCCTTCTTTTATGCTGTCTGAAATTCAGCGCGGCTTCGAGATCGGCTTCATGATCTTTTTGCCATTCCTCGTTATTGATCTCGTCGTTGCGTCGATTCTGATGGGCATGGGAATGATGATGGTTCCGCCAGCTGTTGTGGCCTTGCCGTTCAAACTTGCCTTTTTCGTTGTTGCCGATGGTTGGAGCCTGCTCGCCGGGGCGCTGGTTCGAGGATATGCCACATGAACCAACCGGATCGTCAGCATTTGGCCGTCGGCGATGCGCCCCCACCGGGCGGCGAAGCGCTGAACTCGGCCCAGAAGGCCGCGATTATCATCACCGCGCTGCCTGCCGAAGAGGCGGGCGCGTTGCTCAAGCAGCTTGGCGATGGCCATGTGCGCTCCTACGTCCGCGCGACACAAACCTTGCGCAAAGTGCCCCAGGTGGTGCTGGAAAAGACGGTGCTTGAATTTCTGGAAACCCTCGACGAGGGAAGCTTGAAACTCGGTCCCGATGCGGCCAAGGAAATCCTGTCGCGGATCATGGACCCCGGCGCAGTGTCCTCGCTGATTGCCGATGCGACCGGCGTTCCGCGCACGGTCTGGGATCGTCTTGGCGATGCGCCCGATGATTTCATCGCCGAGTTCGTCACCCGCGAACACCCGCGCACCGGCGCGATCGTCGTCGGCCAGCTTTCGCCAGAAAAGGCGGCGGCTATCATCGCACTGCTGGATGTGGAGACCGCCGAGGTGGTGGTGGATCTGCTGAAAGACCTGAAGACGGTCGATCCGCAAGTGCTGGACGTGATCGGCGAGATTCTGGAGGGCGATCTGGCCGATCTGCAATCGAACCCGGTCGCGCCGCCGGATGAAGTCGTCGGCAACATCTTCGATAACCTCGCCGACCGCGCCCGCGACCCGCTGATGCAGCGGTTGGAAGAGAAGACGCCCGATTTTGCGAAGGCCGTCGCCAAGCGCCTGTTCCTGTTCGACGATATTCCGGTGCGTGTCGAAACCCGCGAGGTGCCGACCCTGACCCGCGAAGTCGATGCCACGATGCTGCAAAATGCGCTTGCCTACGCGAAATCCCGGGGCAGTCCCACGGTCGAGTTCATCATGGGCAACATGTCCCGTCGCCTCGCCGAACAACTCGAAGAAACCATGGGCGAGATGGCCGCCATCGACCCCGCCGAGGGCGAAGAGGCCGAGGCCGCCGTCATCCGCACCCTGCGCGGCCTGGCGAAATCCGGCGAGATGACGCTGATCAAACCTCAAGAGGCGGAATAAGCCGCGCCTCAGCCTGTCCGCAAGCCGAGGATAGCCCGCGCCTGTGCCGGGGTCGCGACCGGGCGTTCGTGCTTTTCGCACAGAGCCACCGCGCGCTGCACCAGCGCTGCGTTCGATGGGGCAAGCCTGTCCTTGTCCAGCCGCACATTGTCCTCCAGCCCCGTGCGGGCATGGCCCCCGGCGGCGATGGCCCAGTCGTTCAGCACGATCTGGTTGCGACCGATTCCGGCGGCGCACCAGGGCGCGTCCGCGCCGAACAGGCGCTTGACGGTGGCGAGGTAGAAATCGAACACCGCGCGGTCGACGGGCATGGCATTCTTCACGCCCATTACGAACTGCACATAGGGTGTCGCCGTAATGCGCCCGTCATCGTGCATCAGCTTGGCCTGAAAGATATGGCTCAGGTCGAAGGCCTCGATCTCCGGCTTTACGTCATGGGTGCGCATCTCGCTCGCCAGCCAATCCACGAGATCGGGTGGATTTTCGTAAACGCGGGTCGGAAAGTTGTTCGAGCCGACCGACAGCGACGCCATATCGGGCCGCAGAGGCAACATCCCGCCCCGCTCGGCCCCTGCGCCCGAGCGCCCGCCCGTCGAAAGCTGTATGATCATGCCGGGGCAGTGCTTTTCGATGCCGTCTTTCAGGCGCGCGAACTTCTCGGGGTCCGAGCTGGGCGTGCCATCGTCGTTGCGCACATGACAATGAGCGATGCTGGCGCCAGCCTCAAAGGATTCGTGAGTGGACTCGATCTGCTCGGCCACCGTGATCGGCAATGCCGGGTTATCTTCCTTGCGCGGGACAGAGCCGGTAATGGCGATGCACAGGATGCAGGGGGGTTTGTCAGCCATGGGTGAACACCGTTTCCTTATCGCCGTGCGTATCGGGACCGATGCGATCTCGACGCGCGGTCATTACCGGGCAGTATGGCCGGTTTCTTTCAGGAAATCACCGATAGCGGCGGCGGTGATGCCCGGCTGTTCGATGCAGGGCAGATGCGCGGCATCCTCGATCAGCATAAAGCGTGCGCCGGGGATGATCTCGGCGGTG
>CALGNO010000026.1 GCA_937958625.1 uncultured Neomegalonema sp. | reverse complement strand
CAGCAGCTCGACCGTCTGCCCATTGCGCAGGGGCTTCCAGAGCGGCGCGCGGTGACCGTCGATCCGGGCACCGACGCACTGGTTGCCGACCTCGGTATGTACGGCATAGGCGAAATCGAGCACGGTCGCCCCCCGCGGCATTGCCTTCACATCGCCGCGTGGCGTGAAGCAGAAGACCTGATCGTGGTACATCTCCATCTTCACGTGCTCGAGGAACTCGGTCGGCGGCGCACCGCGTTCCAGCTTTTGCAGCACGTCCTTCAGCCACAGGGTCGGGCCGACCGCATAGGGGTTCGAGGCGCGCACGCCATCCTTATAGGACCAGTGCGCGGCGACACCGCCCTCGGCGGCCTCCTGCATTTCGCGGGTTCGCAGCTGTACCTCGATGCGCCAACCGCTGCGGTTGATGACCGTGGTGTGCAGCGAGGAATAGCCGTTGCCCTTCGGGTTCGAGATGTAATCCTTGAACCGCCCCGGCACGACTTTCCAACGCTGATGAATGATGCCGAGGGCGCGATAGCAGTCGTCGATCGTCTGCGTGACGACACGGAACCCGGCAAGGTCGGACAGGTTTTCAAAGCCGACCTTCTCGCGCTCCATCTTGCGCCAGATCGAATAGGGGCGTTTCTGACGCCCGTCGACATCCGCCTCGATACCCCCCTCGCTGAGGATCGAGCGCAGCTCGTCGACGATATTGGGCAGGACCAGTTCGCCATGCTCCCGGCGCAGGCGGGCAAAGCGGCGCAGCACCGATACCCGCGCCCCGGGGACCAGCGTGCGCATGGCGAGGTCTTCGAGTTCCTCGCGCATCGCCTGCATTCCCATGCGACCGGCGAGGGGGGCGTAGACCTCCATCGTCTCGCGCGCAATGCGGTGGCGGCGTTCATCCGACAGATTGCCGAGGGTGCGCATATTGTGCATCCGGTCGGCGAGTTTCACCAGCAGCACGCGGGCATCCTCGGCCACGGCGAGGATCAGCTTGCGGAAGTTTTCCGCCTGCGCTTCCTCGCGGGTATCGAGGGTTTGTTCCCGGCGTTCGATCTTGCTGAGCTTGGTGACACCGGTTACCAGATCGGCGATCTCGGTGCCGAAATCGCGGGCCAGATCGGCGCGGGTGATCTCGGTATCTTCCACCACATCGTGCAACAGTGCCGTGGCAAGGGTCGCATCATCGAGATGCAGGTCCGCGAGAATATCGGCGACCGCAATCGGATGGGTGAAATAGGGCAGGCCGCTGTCGCGGGTTTGGCCGTCATGGGCCTTCGCGCCACAATCGAACGCTCGCCGCAGCATATCGCGGTCGCATTGCGGATTGTAACGCGCTGTTTTTTTGAGAAGATCTTCGCATTCGCGTGCGAATAAGAGAGGCGCAGCGGGCACTGCGCCGGATTGCGGCAGAGTTCCCTCCGCCGCGCCCACCATCAGCGGGGCGGGCTTTCGGCCTGGAGGGCACGAATCAGCTCTTCTTCGGACATATCGTCCTCGGACGCATCCGCCTCGCCCATCAGGCTGGCCATGTTGTCATCTTCGGGCTCATCGACCTCGACCTGCTTTTGCAGGGCCGCGATGGCATCTTCGCGCAGATCGGTGGCCTTGAGGGCCGTTTCCGCGATTTCGCGCAGGGCAACGACAGGATTCTTGTCGTTATCGCGATCGACCAGCATATCGGCACCGGTCGAAATCAGCCGGGCACGATGCGCCGCAAGCATGACGACCTCGAAGCGATTGGGAATTTTGTCGACGCAGTCTTCGACTGTTACACGAGCCATTGTCGATCCTTTCCATGGAAGAGTCGCGCAGTAAACGAAACGAACCACCGCGTCAAGATAGCGGTGGTTCGGTATCAGGTCCAGCGTCCAGAGCTTACTTGGGGTGCTTGACGCGCTTCCAGAGTTTCTTGTTGCTGAAGTAGAGTAACACGGCGAACAGGATCAGAAACGCCATATTGCGAACGCCCGCCTGTTTGCGCTCGACCATTTTCGGCTCTGCGGCCCACATCAGGAACTCCGACACGTCCTTGGAAGAACGCTCCAGAGTCGCTTCGGTGCCGTCCATGTACTCGACGTCGTCGCCGTAAAGCGGCGGGGCCATGTTGATCCAGCCGCCGGGATACGCCTTGTTGCCGTAGAGGATCGTGCCAGCAACCTCTTTTTCCTCGCCGGTATAGCCGGTGAGAATCGAGTAAATATGCGCCGCCCCGCCGGGCCGGGCCTTGGCGAGCAACGACATGTCCGGTGCCCCGGCAGATTTCACCTCCGGAAAGTAGTCATAGGTCTTCGCGGGGGCGAATTCGCCGTCTTCATCTTCGATTTCGTATCCGGCCTCGGCGATGAAGGCATTGACCTGATCCTCGGTCAGGCCGGGGCCGGTATCCGAGGTCAAGGTGCGGAAAGCCACGAATTTCATCCCGTGACAGCCCGCGCAGATGCCCTGATAGACCTGAAGCCCGCGTTGCAGGGCCGCGCGGTCATACGCGCCGAACGGTCCCTGGAAGGAGAAGTCCACATCGGCGGTGTAGACCTCGCCCCCCGCCGCGAGCACGGGCGTTGCCGTGAGACTCGCGATAAGGACAGCAGAGGCGAGGGTATGGATCGGTTTCATAAAAGTCATTCCCTCGGTCACTCTGCGGGTTGCATGGCGGGTTCATCCGCCTTGCCATCGGTTTTGGCCGTACCGCTGTCGCCGCCGATGCCGTGCTTGGCATTGAAGGCTTCTTCGACGGTTGCCGGACGCGGTTTCGGACGCTCGATCAACCCGACGACGGGCAGCACGATCAGGAAGTGCGCAAACCAGTAGATCGTGCCGAGCAACGAGATGGTCGGATAGATGCCCTCGGCAGGCTTCGCGCCGACCCACATCAGAACGAAGAAGTCGATCACGAGGATCAGGAACCACCAGCGATAAATCGGGCGATAATCCGTCGACCGCACCCGGCTGGTATCCAGCCACGGCACGAAGGCAAGGATTGCGATCGCCCCGAACATTGCCAGCACGCCGCCCAGCTTTGCGTCAAAGGGCAGGATCATCATGATCCACAGATCATCGGTGATCGCGCGCAGGATGGCGTAGAAGGGCAAGAAGTACCATTCGGGCACGATATGCGCCGGGGTCACCAGCGGGTTCGCCTCGATGTAGTTGTCCGGGTGGCCGAGGAAGTTCGGCGCAAAGAACACGAAGAACGCGAAGGCGATCAGGAACACGACGATGGCGTAAAGATCCTTCACCGCGATGAACGGGGTGAAAGGCACCGTGTCTTTCTTCACGTTCTCGATGCTGTCCTTGCGGATTTCAACACCGGTCGGGTTGGTATTGCCGACATGGTGCAGCGCCCAGATGTGCAGCACCGTCAGGCCAGCGATAATGAACGGCAGCAGATAGTGCAGCGAGAACATACGGTTAAGCGTTGCCTCACCCACGGCAGGGCCACCCCAGAGCCAGATGGCAAGGGAGTCGCCGACCACGGGGATCGCACCGAACAGGGACGTGATGACCTTCGCGCCCCAAAAGCTCATCTGGCCCCAGGGCAGAACGTAACCCATAAAGGCAGTGGCCATCATCACGACATAGATCAGCACGCCGATGATCCAGAGCAACTCGCGCGGTGCCTTATAGGAACCGTAATAGAGACCCCGGAAAATATGCGCATAGACGGCGATGAAGAAGAATGACGCGCCGTTGGCATGGGCATAGCGTAACAACCAGCCGCCATTCACATCACGCATGATGTATTCGACCGACCGGAAGGCCGCCTCGTCACCGACCTGATAATGCATGGCCAGCACGATACCGGTGATGATCTGGATAACCAGAAACAGCACGAGAATCCCGCCGAACACATAGGCCCAGTTCAGGTTTTTCGGTGTTGGAAAGTTCATGAGGTGCGAGATCAGGCCGCCAATCGGAAGGCGGTCCTCGATCCAGCTCGCCGTCGAGTTCGGCTTCGGTTCGTAGTGATCCTGAGGGATGTTTCCCATCGGTCTGTTCTCCCCTTATCCGAGTCTGATCGTGTCTTCATCCGTGAAGGTGACACGAGGAATTGGAAGGTTTGTCGGGGCCGGCCCCTTACGAATACGTCCGGCGGTGTCATAGTGAGAGCCGTGGCACGGGCAGAACCAGCCACCGAAATCACCGGCCTCGCCCACCGGCACACAGCCGAGATGGGTGCAGACGCCGTTCATCACGAGGAAATCGCGGCTGGGATCGGCGAGGCGGTTTTCGAGGGATGCATCGGCACCGCCCGCCGCGGTCTGCGCGCTCTGGTCTTTCAGGTCGCTCAGGGGCGTTTCGTTCGCGGCGGTGATCTCTGCCTCGGTCAACCGGCGAATAAAGACCGGCGATTTGAGGAAGGTAACCGTGATTTGCTGGCCGACTTCGACCCCGCTGACATCGACGCTGATCGAGGACAGCGCGCGCTCGGCAGCGCTGGGATTCATCTGGTCGATCAGCGGCCAGACGGAAGCGGCCACGCCGACCGCGCCAACGGCACCGGTTGCCAGAAACAGAATATCCCGGCGATCTGGTTCTTCGCCGTCGGTTGTACCATGCGTATGCGCCACGTTTGGCTCCCTCAACTTGCCCGATTCGAGTGCGCCCAGGGGACGCTGTATTTGAGTGTCGTTATAGTCGCGGAATCTGCCGCGTCCAGATGACATTATGGCGCTTTGTTGCGGTGCAACGGCGCATTGTGATCCAAAACACCCCGCTTTTCGCTTCGGGTGACCTCGATCACATCCACCAGATGTAAGTCGGCGTAAGATCATTGCCACCAGGACAGGAGGCGACAATGTTCTCAGAGACGGAAAACAAGAACAAACACCTGCGTGACGACAGCGGCGGGGATCAAGGGGTGATCCGTATCGTTTTGAACGGCTTGCGCGGCGAAGTGACCGGGCCGCTGGATGACCGGGTCGAGGAAAATCTCGCCCTGTGTGCCGAGACTGCGGTGCATTATGCAGATCGAATGGGCTTGACCAGTGAGGATGCAATCGACGCTTTGGCGGCCATTTGCCTCGTGATCGGAGAGCGCCGCACGGAATTTTTCGACAATGTTTTCCTCAAGCGCATGATCGACAATCCGCGTCTCTCGCCGCGCCTGAAGCTCAATCGTCTGGTCGAGATCGTCATCGGCACCGTGCCGAGGCCCGAGAGGCGTTGCCTCAATGACAATGCGGCCTGCAAATTCGGCTGACCGCGTCTTTTCGCCGCGAAATCGCCCCGCTTGGCGAAAATCGTGAACACCTGTTGAGGTTGAACGCTTGCGCATGGTTTTCTGTCATGCGTTGAGGCGGCGGCGAAAAGGGGTGAGGCGATGATGCGTTTTGGCGGAATGCTCGGGATGGTCGGCGCGATGCTGTCGACGGCGGCACTGGCACAGAATGTCGAAATCCCGGACCGACGCGCTGTCGTGGTCGAGAATGTCGATTTTTACGGCGGCGATCTTGAACCGCGCTTCGATACCACCTTCGAGACGTGCCTGAACCTTTGCATCAGCGATGCTGCCTGCGAGGCCTTTACCTTCAACACGAAATCCTCGGCCTGTTTCCCGAAATCCGGCTATGACGAAGCCCGACGCTTTGACGGGGCGCTCTCTGCGCGGATCGTGAGCCTGCCGGACGCAACCGTCACGCGCATGGAGACCCGCGCCGCAGAACTCGATTTCCTGCCCAGCCGCTATATCGACGAGGCGCATCGGTTCGTGCGCCGGATGGGCGTCGAGTTTCCCGCCAATGACCGGTCCTTCGATGCCCTGGTGGCCTACGCACGCACGGCTAATCCCGACCGGGCCGCGCGTCTCTATGCCGCCGCGCTGAATATCGAGGACGCGCCGGACGTCTGGGGCGACCTGTCGCGAACCCTGCTAAGTGTCGACGCCAACGGCTATCGCGAGCGCCGGGTGCTGCGCGAACAAGCCTCGGCGGCGGCGGTCAACGGCTATCTTCGCGCCGAAACGCCATCGCAGCAGGCCAGCGCCCTAAACCAGATTGCCACGGTGTTGGAGGCGCGCGGCGAGGGCCGCAGGATGATCGACGCCCTCCGTCTGTCGCTGTCCCTGGCCAAGCGCCGGGACACCGAGGCCGCGCTGGATGAAGCCATCGAGAAGTACGGCTTTCGCATCATCGAACACACGGTCGATTCGAATGCCGCAAATCCACGCCTGTGCATGACCTTCTCCGAAGACCTGAAAGAGGGCGTCGAATACGCACCTTACGTACAGCTTGACCGCCGCGACTTGCCGGTTGAGGCCGAGGGGCGGCAGCTTTGCGTCGATGGTGTCGAGCATGGCGCGCGGTATGCCGTCACCGCCCGAAAGGGCCTGCCCGCCGCCAGTGGAGAGGTTCTGAACCGCTCGGTCGATCTCGAAATCTACGTCCGCGACCGCCAGCCTTCGGTTCGATTCACCGGGCGGGCCTATGTGTTGCCCAAATCGGCGCGGGCGACGATCCCGGTCGTGACCGTCAACCTCGACGAGGTGGCCCTGCGGATTCACCGTGTCGGCAGCCGTAACCTGCGCGCCCTGTCCCAGCGCAAGATGCTGCACGGTGCTCTCGATGGGTATCAGGAGGGCGAAATCGAGCGTGATCTCGGCGTGCCGGTCTGGGAAGGCACGGGCGAGGTGTCGCGCCGACTGAACGAAGACGTCACGACGGCCCTGCCGATTGGCGATGCGGTGACGGCGTTCGAGCCGGGGGTTTACGCCATGACCGCTCGCACCGACGGTCAGAAGAGTTGGGAAGACGCCGCGACCCAGTGGTTCGTGGTCACCGATCTGGGCCTGACCACGCTGTCAGGAGCCGATGGCGTGACCGTCTTTGTCCGCTCGCTCGCCAGTGCCGAGCCGATGGCGGACGCGGAAGTTGAACTGGTCGCCGCGAATAACGAGGTTCTCGGCAAGGTCGCCACCGATGCCGATGGCATGGCTCGCTTTGCCCCCGGTCTGGCGCGGGGCGAGGGCGGGATGGCCCCGGCGATGCTGACCGTTGAGGGTGCCGAGGGCGATTTCGCCTTTCTCGACCTGAGCGAAGCAGGGTTCGACCTGTCGGATCGCGGTGTCGAGGGCCGCGCCGCGCCCGGTCCCATCGACATCTTTCTGACCACCGAGCGCGGTGCCTATCGTCCCGGTGAGACAGTCCACGCGACCATTCTCGCCCGGGACGAGCGCGCGATGGCGGTGGCTGACCTGCCTCTTACCGCGATACTCACGCGGCCCGATGGAGTCGAATATGCCCGCCGGGTTCTGGCCGGCGAAGGGGCCGGAGGCCGCGCCCTGTCGGTCGATCTGTCGCGCGGGGTGCCGCGCGGATCGTGGGAAATGGCGATCCATACCGACCCCGACCGGCCCGCCCTCACGAGCGAGAGCTTTTTGGTCGAGGATTTCACCCCCGAGCGGATCGACTTCGACCTTGCCATCGAGGCCGAGACGATCCGCTTGTCTGACGTGCCTCAACTGGCGCTCTCCGCCCGCTATCTCTATGGCGCACCGGCGGGCGATCTTCCGATCAGTGGCAGCGTTCGCGTGTCGGCGAGCGAAGGGTACGAGGATCATCCCGGCTATCGCTTCGGTCTGGCGGATCAGCGGGTCGATGCCCGCGTCGAAGGATTGCCCGAGGGGCTGATGACCGATGCCAAGGGCAATGCGTCTGTGCCGCTGTCCCTGCCCCAGATGGAGGGCGTGACATCGCCGCTGAAGATGGCCGCGATCCTGCGTGTGCGCGACGGGTCCGGGCGGCCTGTCGAGCGGGTGCTGGAGAGGGCGCTGATGCCCGCTGGCCCGATGATCGGTATCAAGCCGTTATTCGACGAGACGGTGGAACAGGGCGGCCTTGCCCGGTTCGAGGTGATCGGGGTCGACCGCGATCTGGCACTCGCTGATATGAAAGCGGTCGGCTGGGAAATCTCGCGGCTCGATACGCGCTATCAGTGGTACGAGGTGGGTGGCTCCTGGCGCTACGAGCCGACCACCCGCCGCGAGCGCATTGCCTCGGGCGATATCGACCTGACGGTGGTGGGGCCGGTGACGGTCGAGGCTCCGGTCGATTGGGGCCGCTATGAGTTGAAGCTGATTGCGACCGAGGGCGAGTACACCGCCTCCAGCACGCGCTTTACCGCCGGTTGGTATGCGCCCGTTGCCGGTTCCGATACGCCGGATACGCTGCAAGTCTCCCTCGACAAGGAACGTTATGCGATTGGCGATACCGCGAAACTGCGCGTCGAAGCGCGGTTTCCGGGCAAGGTCTTTGTCGCGGTAATGGATAACCGCCTGATTGATACGCAAGCCGTTGCGGTCGAGGCGGGCGAGACGGTGATTGAGGTGCCGGTGACCGACGACTGGGGGCCGGGGGCCTATCTCACCGCGACCCTGATTCGGCCTATGGATATCGAGGCGGGGCGCAACCCCTCCCGCGCCATCGGTGTGCAATGGGCCGAGGTCGATATGGTCGACCGGCGTCTTGATGTGCGCTTTGACGTGCCGGAAAAGGCATCGCCGCGCGGGCCGCTGGAGGCCCGGATTGAGATTGCCAATCTGCCCGATGGCGAGACGGCCTATGCGACCATTGCCGCCGTCGATGTTGGCGTGCTCAACATTACCGGATTCGAGGCACCCGAACCGACCGGTCACTATTTCGGCCAGCGCAGGCTTGGGGTCGAGATGCGAGACCTCTACGGGCGACTGATCGACGGTTCGCTCGGCACGCTGGGGCGTATCCGGTCGGGCGGGGACACCGCTGCCTCGGGCAAGAACGCGCCGCCGCCAAACGAGGATGTGCTGGCGTTCTTTTCTGGCGTCATTGAGGTCGCGGAGGATGGCACCGCCAGCGCCGCATTCGATCTGCCGGACTTCAACGGAACCGTAAAGCTGATGGCCGTGGTCTGGTCCGATGCCGGGGTGGGCGACGCGGCGCAGGATGTGATCGTGGCCGATCCGGTGGTCGTCAGCGCCTCCGTCCCGCGGTTCCTCGCACCCGGAGATGAAAGCCGCGTGCTGATCGAGTTGGCCCATGCCGAGGGACCGACCGGTGAGATCACGGTCGATCTGGGCAGTGATGAGGGGCTGGAAATCGGCAAGACCACGCACCGCCTGACCCTGACGGATCGTGCGGAATTGCTGATCCCTGTCACGGCGCGCACGGTCGGCGACCATGAACTGCGGATTGTCACCACGACGCCGGACGGCAAGGCGCTGACCAAGACCGTTCGCTTGCCGGTGCGCGCGAACGATCCTGAGACCCTGCGCCGCACGGTGATTCCGCTGGCGGCGGCTGGCGGGACTTTGACCGTTGATGCCGGCACGTTCGACGGGTTCCGTACCGGTACAGGCCGAGCCACCCTCGCCCTTGGCCCGCTGGCGCGGTTCGATGTGCCGGGGCTGCTGCGCGATCTCGACCGCTATCCCTATGGCTGCACCGAGCAGACGACCTCGCGGGCGTTTCCGCTGCTCTATTTCAACGACGTCGCGGCGGCGATGGGCATTGGCGAGACCGAAGACATCGCCGAGCGCGTGGCGAAAGCGGTGCGCAAGGTGCTGACCAATCAGTCCGGCACCGGCGGTTTTGGTCTCTGGCGCGCATCCAGCGGCGATACGTGGCTTGATGCCTATGTCACAGACTTTCTCTCGCAGGCGCGGACAAAGGGGTATGCCGTGCCCGACGAGGCGATGGAGACCGCGCTGTCGAACCTGCGCAATCGCATTGCCTATGCCGGTGATTTCGAGCGCGGCGGCGATGCGCTCGCCTATGCCATGCTGGTGCTGGCGCGCGAGGGGCGGGCATCCATCGGCAACCTGCGCTATTTCGCCGATGCGCGGTCTGGATCGCTGACCACCCCTCTGGCCAAGGCGCAACTGGGCGGGGCGCTGGCGGCGTATGGCGAGCAGCAACGGGCGGATCGCCTGTTCCGCCTTGCCTCGGCTCAGATCGAGACGGCTCAGGCGACGAAAGCGGTCTGGCGGGACGATTACGGCTCGCATCTGCGTGACGCCGCCGCCGTGCTGGCGCTTGGGGTTGAGGCCGGGTCCGACGCGGTGAACCGGGAGGTGTTGGCCGATCAAATCAGCCCGCTGGGTCAATCCTATCGTCGCACCTCGACTCAGGAAAAGGTCTGGACCCTGCTGGCTGCCCACGCGCTGGCGGGCGATGCCGCCGACGGGATCACCGTCGATGGCTCGGCTGTGACCGGCCCGCTGGTGCGCGTCTTTGATCGTGAGACCATCGGTGCGCGCACCGTCGTGGTGGAAAACACCGGCGAGGACCGCGTCGAAGCCGTGCTGACCACTTTTGGCGTGCCCAGCGAGCCTCCCATTGCCGGGGGCAATGGCTTCGAGATCGAGCGCCGGTATTACACCCTTGAGGGCGAGGAGGTCACGCCGGATGCAGTGGCGCAGAATGATCGGCTGGTCGCGGTCCTGACCGTAAACGCGACCGATGCCCCCGCCGGTCGCCTGATGGTGGATGACCCCTTGCCCGCCGGGTTCGAGATCGACAACCCCTCCCTGCTGCGCGCCGGAGAGATCGCCGGTCTCGACTGGCTGTCGGTGCGCAATGCCGAGATGACCGAGTTCCGAAGCGACCGCTTTCTCGCGGCGGTCGATGCGCGTGATGGCGAGCGGTTCGAGCTTGCCTATATCGTGCGCGCGGTATCGCCGGGGCGGTTCTATCACCCGGCGGCGAGCGTCGAGGATATGTACCGCCCGGAACTGCGCGCGAATACCGATGCGGGGCAGGTTGAGGTGATCGGGGCCGTGAAGTGACGGGGGACACCCTGCCATCCTCGGACTCAATCCGAGGATCTCTCCCTATCGAGAAAGACCCTCGCGTCAGGCGCGAGGGTGACGGAAACAAGCGACGCTGGCTTAGACGCATCGGCATCGCTGCGGTGGTCGTGGGAGTCGTCACCCTAGCCGCCGACCGCTGGATCGGCGCGACCGACATTCCGAACCTGACGCCCGAAGTCTCGACGACAGTTCTCGACCGCGAGGGTCGGCTCTTGCGGGCCTATACGGTGGCCGATGGACGCTGGCGGTTGCCGGTATCTTCGGCGGAGGTCGATCCCGATTATCTGCGCCAGCTTATCGCCTATGAGGACAAGCGGTTCCGGTCGCATAGCGGTGTCGACCCCGCCGCTGCCCTGCGCGCGGTGGGGCAATTCGTGAGCAACGGGCGGGTGTTGTCGGGCGGCTCGACCCTGACGATGCAGGTCGCCCGACTGCTGGAGGAGGCCCCGACCGGCAGCCTCAGCGCCAAACTGCGGCAAGTGCGGCTGGCGCTGGCATTGGAACGGCGGTTGTCGAAGGATGACATCCTCGACCTCTATCTCACCCTCGCGCCCTTCGGCGGCAATATCGAGGGCGTCCGCGCGGCGAGCCTGAGCTATTTTGGTAAGGAACCCCGCCGCCTGACCACCGCCGAATCTGCCTTGCTCGTCGCCTTGCCGCAATCGCCCGAGGCTCGCCGCCCAGACCGGGCACCGACCCGGGCGCGCGCGGCGCGGGACCGGGTGCTGGATCGCCTCGTACGGGCGGCGGTGCTCACCGCTGATACCGTTCGGACGGCGAAGACCGAACCGACGCCGACCCGGCGGCGCGGCTTTCCGATGATCGCGCCCCATCTCGCGGATCGCCTGAGCGGGCAGGGTGCGGGCGTTCATCGCGCGACGGTGGATCGCGACCTGCAATCATCCCTCGAAACCCTGCTGGCCAAGCGCGTGCGCGAGATTGGGCCGCGCCTGTCGGCGGCGCTGATCGTTGCCGATCATAACACCGGCGAGGTTTTGGCCTCGGTAGGCTCGCCGGACCTGTTTGACCGGCGGCGACGCGGCTTTATCGACATGACCCGCGCCGTGCGCTCGCCCGGCTCGACCCTGAAGCCGCTGATCTACGGGCTGGGATTCGAGGATGGCTTGGCCCATCCCGAGATGCTGATCGAGGACCGGCCTACGGATTTCGGCGGCTATGCCCCCGGCAATTTCGACCGCGCCTATCGCGGCACGGTCAGCATCCGCGAGGCCCTGCAATCGTCGTTGAATATTCCTGCGGTTGCGGTGCTGGACAGTGTCGGCCCCGCCAAACTGCTCGCGCGGCTGCGGCGGGCGGGCATCGAGGCGCAGATGCCAACGGGCCGCGCGCCGGGTCTGGCCATCGGTCTCGGCGGTGTCGGTTTGACCCTGCATGATCTGGTCACGCTCTATGCCGGGATCGCACGGGGCGGCGAAGCAGTTGCGCTGCATGAACGCTTGGATGACGCGCCTGACAAGGGCGCGCGTCTGCTCTCTGGCGGCGCGGCATGGCAAGTGGCGGATATTCTGGCCAATGCACCGACGCCGGGGAATGCGGTGGCCGAGCGTCTGGCCTTCAAGACCGGCACCTCCTACGGCTATCGCGATGCCTGGGCGGTTGGCTTCGACGGGGCGCATGTGATTGGTGTGTGGCTTGGGCGCGCCGATGCGGCGTCGGTGCCCGGCATCCTCGGCATCGACACGGCGGCTCCAATTCTGTTCGAGGCGTTTGCGCGGCTAAAGCCCGCTCCCGACCCGCTGGCCCCGCCGCCGCCCTCGGTCCTGACTGTCAGTAATGCAGAACTCCCCGTGCCCCTGCGAAGGTTCCGTCATCCGGCAATGCGTGGGGTGCAGCACGCGGCAAAGCCCCAGATCGCCTTCCCGCCCCATGGCGCACGGGTTGATCTCGACGGCGAGCCGCTGGTCGTCAAGCTGCGCCACGGCAGGCCGCCCTTCATCTGGCTGGCCGACGGCAAGCCGGTGCCCGTCAGCCGGTTTGACCGCGAAATTTCGGTAACGCCGCAGGGGCCGGGCTTCCTGTCGATCTCGGTCGTTGACCGCGACGGCGTATCGGCACGGGCTAAGGTTTTTGTGGAATAGCCGCCTCAGGTCTCCTCGGGAAAACACGCCTCGGCGGTTTCCTTTTGCAGCTTCATCATCTCGGTTTCGTTCAGATAACGCGGCTGTACGGATTGGGCGCGGGGATCGTCGGCCCCGAAAACGTCAAACTGCGCGCTGATCTCCTCGCGCCGCTCGCCCCCGACATAGGCGACCGCGACCCACGCATCGCCGCATTTCTGATGCTCGAAGCAATAGCCTTCGTCGATCATCTGGCCGAGTTGATAGCGCATGAGGTTGCCCCAGCCCTCGGCCAGTTTGCTATCCTCGGGGGTGATGCGGATATTCGCGCCGCCGGGGACGATGCAAAGCTGCTCCTCGCGGATCGCCAGTTCCCATGTCGAGGTCATGTCCAGCCGCGTCGGGCCGAAGGCAAAGCCGCTGAGGTCCAGCATCAGGTATTCGCCCTCGCCGGTTTCCTTCAGAGTTTGGACCGACGCGCAGGATTCAGATTTCTGGTCATAGGCAATGCAGAACACGTCGCCTTCTTTCAGGTCGATCACCTCCGCCATGGCGGGCGCGGTGGACATGAGGAACGAACCGGCAAGCAATACTGCGCGCATCAGACGACACCTTTATTTTTTCCATGCGATCCTATCTTTATGGCCTAAACAGACGACCTGCAAACCAACCGAGGGACACGCCATGACTTTCAACGCTCTGATCGTGAACAAGGACGATGACGGCAATGTCAGCCAGACAATCGAACAGATCGAGGTCGACCGCTTGCCCGAGGGCGAGGTGCTGGTCGCCGTCGATTACTCGACCGTCAATTACAAGGACGGCCTGTGCGTGAATGCGACGGGGGGGCTGGTGCGGAACTTTCCCCATGTGCCGGGAATCGATTTCGTCGGCACGGTCGAGGCGTCGGACGACGACCGCTACAAGGCGGGCGACAAGGTTGTCCTGACCGGTTGGCGCGTGGGCGAGGCCCATTGGGGCGGCTATGCGCAAAAGGCGCGGGTGAAGGCTGATTGGCTGGTGCCGCTGCCCGAGGGTCTGTCGCCGAAACAGGCTATGGCGGTCGGCACGGCGGGCTTTACCTCGATGCTGGCGATCATGGCGCTGGAGGATCACGGGCTTAAGGTCGGCGACGGTCCTGTGCTGGTGACCGGGGCATCGGGCGGCGTCGGGTCGGTGGCGACGGCGATTCTCGCCAAGCTCGGCCACGAGGTCGCGGCGGTCACCGGGCGGCCAGAATCCGGCGATTACCTCAAGAGCCTCGGTGCAAGCACCATAGTGCCCCGCGAGGAAATCGGCGAGGCGGTCAAGCGCCCGCTGGAGAAAGAAACCTGGGCGGGCTGTGTCGATGCCGTGGGCGGCGAGATGCTGGCGCGGGTGCTGGGACAGATGAAATATGGCACATCGGTTTCGGCGGTGGGCCTCGCGGGCGGGGCGACCTATCCCGGCACCGTGGTGCCGTTCCTGCTGCGAGGCGTGAATCTGCTCGGCATCGATTCGGTGATGCAGCCCTTCGAAAATCGCCAGCGAGCATGGCAGCGCATCGCCAGCGACCTGCCGATGGATAAACTCGAGTCGATGATCGAGATGGCGACGCTGGCTGACCTGCCGAAACTCGGCTCGGATATTCTCAAGGGCCAGACCCGGGGCCGGATCGTCGTCGATGTGAACGCCTGAATGTAAGACGCGGGGGGCGCGGCGTCAGCAAGCGCCCTCGGGTTCTTCGATGTCCGGCAGCGTCGTGCCCGCCTCGGCGGGCCGCACCGCCGGACGCCCCAGCAAGCGCTGACCCAGCCATGCAAGGTCGCCCTCGGCGGTGCGCTGGTCCTGGCCCGCGCGCTCGGGGGCGATCTCTCTGACGCCCTCATCGGCGCTTTCGGCCACGGCGAACTGAAAGGCATAGTTCGGGGTCAGGCCCATGCGCAGGTCTGACACGACGATCTTGTCCCCCTCACGATCCGCGCGAAAATACCCCCGGCTGAACCATTCCAGCTTTTCGAAGGCGTCGATGCCATCGAGGCAGGCGATCAGCGCGGGGTTTCTCTGGTGGCTGTGAATCGGCGGCTCATGGTCGCCGTCGAGCAGCGACAGATAAAGGTTGTGATAGCGGTCATCCTCCAGCGCGATCACCTTCCACACCACGATATTGAGCGGGGCGGCGATGGCATAAACCCGGTCAGTGGCGATCCCCGCCTCGGCAAAGGCCGCTTTCGCGCGCGACGTCGCTTGTGCCTGTAGCCCGATGCCGAGGCCGATATAGGCCGTGCTGAAAACCAGCGCCGCCTTGATCGCTCGCCCGAGTCGCGCCGACCAATCCCGTTTCAGCAATGACCACACCACGACGATGATCAGCGGCAGGGTGTAGATCGGATCAATGATGAACATCGACCCGACGCCCACGGGGTCGGGATAAAATGGCAGGAATATCCGCGTTCCATAGACCGTTATGCCGTCGATAATCGCATGGGTCGTAAAACACAGGAACACCGTCAGCCAGACCAGCGCCCGCCGGTCCCTCAACGATGAGAACAGCCTAACCAGAACCTCGCCGACCACCGGCGTCGCCAGCGCGTGCACGGCGAAGGCATGGCTCCACCCGCGATGCAGGACGAAGGAATCCACCGGCGTATCAAACGGCAAAAACACGTCGAGGTCGGGCAAGGTGCCGAGAACCCCGCCCAGAATCGCCGCCTTGCGCGGCCCCAGCGGCTTGCCGAGGCACAGGGCCGTCACGGTAGCACCCAGCGCGAATTGTGTGAGCGAGTCCATAAGTCTTGTCCAATCCCGGCGGGGTATCGCGCTACTTCGGTGGTCGTTCGAGGGCGGTGCCCTCCCGCGCGAGGTGTCGCTCCCGCTTCCACAGATATAGGCCGCTGCCGATGACAATCCCGGCCCCGGCAAAAACCCAGAAATCCGGCACGTTCGCAAAGATCACATAGCCCGACAGGACCATCCATAAAATCTGCGAATACGAATAGGGCGCAAGGGTCGAGGCGGGGGCGAACCTATGCGCAATCGTGAGGCATTGATGGCCCAGCCAACCGAAAAAGCCGATGATGACACAGAGCAGGATCGTCAGCCCCCCGGTCGGCGTTTCCCAGACCATGATCGCAATGGGCGTCAGGACGATAACCGCCACCAGACCGGCATAGAACTGGCTCGTCTCGGTCGAATCCACTCCGGCCAGCTTTCGTGTCGTAATCATGTAGCAGGCCGCGCTCGTCGCCGCGCCTATGGACAACAGCCATGCCCAGTGAAGCGCGCCCAGACCGGGCCGCACGATGATAAGGACGCCGAGCAGCCCCACGCAAATCGCCGCCCAGCGCCGTGGCCCGACCTGCTCGCCTAGAAACGGCACCGACAGGGCGCAGACCAGCAGCGGTATGGTGAAGAAGATCGCGCTCGTGACGCCGAGATGCAGGTATTGCAGCGCCAGAAAGTTCAGGATCGTACTGCCGAGCAAGAAAAGCGCCCGTAAAACCTGCGTCTTTGGCTTGTTCGCCCGCAGCAACGTCATCCCCTCCAGCGGCAGATAGACCGCCGCGACGATCACGAAATGGCCGAAATAGCGAAAGAAGACGATTTCGAGGGGCGGCAGACCTTGCTGCACCAGATATTTCGCGCAGGTGTCGATGGCTGTAAAACACAGCACCGCAATCTGCATCAGCAGAATGCCGGTGCCGGGCCGATCCGAGCGGGGCGCTTCGGTTCCGGCGCTCATGGACGGCGGCGGCGCATCTTCCTCGCCCTTTGGGAGAGGGTCGGGGTGAGGGCAATCGCTTGAAATCCAGACACGCTGCCCCGGCCCTGAGCCGGGGCCTCGCGGTACAATGACCAACCGGATCGAGGCCTCGCATAGCTTTTGCGGCGCTTCCGGGAAATCACAGTTCCAGTTTTCGCGAAAGAACCCTCACCCAACCCCCTCCCAGCGGGAGAGGGCTTTTCGGTGTGATGGGCGAGAGCGATCACTCAATCGAACCGGGGCAGATCGCCATCGGGCACTTCCTTCAGCCCGGTAATCCGCTTGTCCCGCGTCGCCATCAGGCGCAGGCGCAGGGCGTTGATGCGGATGAAGCCCTCGGCGTCCTTCTGGTCATAGGCACCGCGGTCATCCTCGAACGTCACATGCTGTTCGGAGTAAAGGCTGTCATTCTCTGACCACCGGCCCACCACCGAGGCACTGCCTTTGTAGAGTTTTAGGCGCACGGTGCCGTTTACGTGGGTCTGGCTGACGTCTATGGCGGCTTGCAGCATCTCGCGCTCGGGGCTGAACCAATAGCCGTTATAGATCAGCTCGGCATATTGCGGCATGAGCTGATCTTTCAGATGTGCCGCCCCGCGATCCAGCGTGATGCTCTCGATGCCGCGATGGGCGACCAGCAGGATCGAGCCGCCAGGGGTCTCGTAGATGCCGCGCGATTTCATGCCGACATAGCGGCCCTCGACCAGATCAATGCGGCCAATGCCGTGCTTGCGGCCATATTCGTTCAGCGCCGTCAGAATCGTTGCCGGAGACATCGCCTCGCCATTAATGGCGCAGGCATCGCCGCCCTTGAAGGTGATTTCGATATGTTCGGGCGTGTCCGGCGCATCCTCGGGGGCAACCGTGCGCTGATAGACATAATCGGGCGCTTCTTCCGCCGGGTCTTCCAGCACCTTGCCCTCGGATGAGGTGTGAAGCAGGTTGGCATCGACCGAGAACGGGGCCTCGCCGCGCTTGTCCTTCGGCACCGGCACCTGATGCGCCTCGGCCCATTCGATCAGCTTTGTGCGCGAGGTCAGATCCCACTCGCGCCACGGAGCGATCACCTTGATTTCGGGTTCCAACGCATAGGCGGCGAGTTCGAACCTCACCTGATCGTTGCCCTTGCCGGTCGCGCCATGGGCGATGGCATCGGCTCCGGTTTCGCGGGCGATCTCGACTAGCCGTTTGGAAATCAGCGGGCGGGCGATCGACGTGCCGAGCAGGTAGACGCCCTCATAGACCGCATTGGCCCGGAACATCGGAAAGACGAAATCGCGGACGAATTCTTCGCGCACATCTTCGATGAAGATGTTCTCGTCGGGGATGCCCATCAGCTTGGCCTTGTCGCGGGCCGGTCCCAGTTCTTCGCCCTGACCCAAATCGGCGGTGAAGGTGACGACGTCGCAGCCGTATTCCTTTTGCAGCCATTTCAGGATGATCGAGGTATCGAGCCCGCCGGAATAGGCAAGGACGACCTTTTTAGGCTTTGACATGGGAGCGCTCCGAAAGGGTGGTGGTGGTTGCAGCGTCGGTACGCGGTTTCGGGAGCGGTTTCAACGTCTGTGGAGGCGTATCGTCACCCTCGCGCTCGACGCGAGGGTCTCGTCAGTTCGAGTGCGTAGTAAAGACCGCGTATGGCGCGCCTTACGGTGCTTACGAACACGGTGCCGTCAGTTGCGCGCGGTTGGCGGCGTCGAAGGCGGCGCTGTGGGTTGTGCCGCCTGTCGTGATGGCGGTCAGGGTTGCGCCCTGCATTTCGCCCCCCGACACCCGGATCTGACCTAGATCGGAATTGGTCAGGCGGTCATCGACGTCAATCGAAAACCGATAAGTCTGGCCCGGGGCGAAGGTCTCGAACGCCAGCGACAGGCGGTCGTCACCGTCATTGACTGCTGGTGCGGCGGCGAGGACGGCATCGCTTTGCTCGGTGCGGTAAAGCTGGAATACCTCAACACCGTCACCGCCGCTTTCGGTGTCGAAGATCAGCCGCCCGACAGAGGGGCCGAGGTCCAGCATCAGGGCGGCAATATCGGCGGGCAGGGTCGAGCGGTTCTCGATGATAAACCGGTCGCGCGGCGCGCTCTCGACGAACCGGGCCTGAATATCGACACCGCAGGTCTCGGCCATCGCCGGGGCGGGCAGGGCGGTTGCAATAAGGGCGAAGGCGATCAGGCGCATGGGGCGTCTCCGGTGGATAGCGATATACGTATAACGCGAATGATCTCGCAGCATTTCCCATCCTTCGAGACGCCGCTTCGCGGCTCCTCAGGATGAGGTTTGTCCATTGTCCTAACCCTGAGGAAGCCTGAAAGGCTGTCTCGAAGGGTGGGAGATTGGCGGTGGTCCCACGGGCCGCCCGGAAGCGGCCCCCGGTAAGTCTTCAGCTGACATATTTTCCGGTCGGCAGCGACCGGAGGCGCTTTCCGGTGGCGTTCGCAACCGCGTTCATGATCGCCGGAGCGATGGGCGGCACGCCCGGTTCGCCGACGCCCGCCGCATGGACCGAGAACGGGTGCTTCACGATATGAACATGGACCTTTTCGGGATAGTTATCCGCGCGAACCACGTCATAATCATAGAAGTTGCTCTGCATCACCGCGCCATTTTCGAAGGTGATACCGCTATCCAGCGCGAGCGTCATGCCCATGACCGCCGCGCCCTGTAGCTGGGACTCGATGCGCTCGGGATTGGCCGCATAGCCGCAGTCGATGGCTAGATGCATCTCGGGCACCCGGATCAGCCCATCGACAATCTTCACCCGCGCCGCCGCCGCCACATAGGAGACAAAGCTGCGATGCACCGCGAGGCCAAGCCCCTCGCCCTCGGGCATATCTTTGCCCCAGCCGATGGCATCGGCGGCCATGTTCAGCGTGTTGGCAAGACGCCCCGTATCGATGGGATAGGCCCCCTTCGGTTCGCCGTAATTCCAGTAATCCTCTGGCATTTTCGCTTCGGCGATGTCGATCTCCCGCGCCGGGCCGATCAGTTCGAGCAGCATCTCCTTCTGGTCCTTGCCCAACTCGTCCGCCAGTTCGGCGGCGAAAGACTGGATAGCAAAGGCGCGGGGCACGTTGGACACGGCGCGATACCAGCCGATGCGCGTATGGGCCATCGCTTGCCCGTTGTCGCAGCGGATGTTTTCAATATCGAAGGGCACGTCCACATGGCCCATGCCGGATTCGATCATGAACTGATGACCGCTATCGGGTGCAAAGGTCGAGAGGATCGACGGGGCGACCGAGTTATGCCGCCAGCCCGTGACCTTATCGTTCTCGTCCATCGCCACTTCAATGTGCTCGACCGAGGTGGTGTGATAAAACGAGTGCTTCACATCATCTTCGCGAGTCCACTGAACACGAACGGGTGCGCCGACCTCCTTGGAGAGGATCGCCGCTTCGATGGCGTAATCGCATTTCGATTTGCGTCCGAAACCGCCACCGAGCAGGGTCGTGTGGACCGTGACATCGGCAATATCCATGTCGAAATGCTTGGCGAGGTCTTCCCGCGCGCCATAGGGCGATTGCATCGGCCCCCAGACCTCCAGCGTGCCGTCATCCTTGAAATCGGCGATGGCGACCGGCGGCTCCATGGGGATATGGGCCATGTGCGCCTGATGATAGGTTCCGCTGAAGGTGCGGGCCGCGTCCTTCTTGGCCGCATCCCAGTCGCCCTGGTCGCGGAAGACCTTGCCGGGTTTTTTAGCCGTCTGCTCCATTTCCTTGCGGTAGGATTCGGAGTTGTACCCCGCATGACGACCGCCATCCCATTCGATCTCCAGCGCATCGCGGCCTTGCAGGGCGGCCCATGTGTTGCTGGCGACAACCGCAAGCCCGCCCAAGGGGGCGAATTTGGCCGGAATGTCATGGCCCTTGATGGCAATGACTTTTTCGACACCCGGCACCTTGAGCGTTGCCGAATCGTCGTGGGATTTCACCGTGCCGCCAACCACGGGAGGCCGCGCGACAACCGCGAACTTCATCCCCGGCAGGCTGACATCGGCACCATAGACCGCCGCGCCGGTGGTAATGTCGCGCAAGTCGGTGATGGCGACATTGCCCTTGCCGATATAGCGAAACTCAGCCTCGTCCTTGAAGCTAAGGTCTTCGAAGGCAGGAACGGCCTGTTTCATCGCCGCCTCTGCAAGCCCGCCGAAGCCGATGCTCTCGCCGGTCTTGGTATTCTTGACCTCGTGCCCAGCCACCTCGATATCATCGACGGCCACATCCCATTTTTCGGCGGCAGCACTGGCCAGCATGTGCCGCACGGACGCCCCGATCTGGCGCATCGACTGGATATGATGGCGCATGGAGCGCGAACCGTCGGTGTCCTGATTGCCGTATTTCGGCTCGTCGCCCGGGGCCTGCACGATCTTCACGCGGTCCCAGTCGGCCTCCATCTCGTCAGCGACGACCATGGGCAGCGAGGTGCGCGATCCCGTGCCCATCTCGGAGCGATGCGCCGTGATCGTGACGGTGCCGTCGGGATCGAGGGCGACGAAGGCCAGCACGTCATAAGAGATACCGCGCGGCATGGTCTCGCCGCCGGTCGGGTACTTTTCAAACGCAGTGGCGGGCGAGGCATAGGCGGCGAGGGTAAAGCCCCCGGCGACGGCGCTGGCCTGCAAAAATGTGCGGCGGCTGACGGTTTTGAGCGCGATGGGTGCGGCGGTCTCGGCGACCTGTTGCATATATTTCATCATGATTTCAGCTCCCCGTCGCAGCAAGGCGAACGGCATCGACGATGCGCTCGTAACAACCGCAGCGACAGACATTGCCGCTCATGGCTTCGAGAATTTCCGAGTCGGTGGGCTTGGGATTATCGGCGAGCAATCCGGCGGCCTGCATGATCTGGCCCGACTGGCAAAAGCCGCACTGGGGCACGTTCTTCTCGCGCCACGCGACTTGCAGCGGATGGTCCCCGGCCTCGTCCAGCCCTTCGATGGTGGTGATCGACGCGCCCTTGGCCTCGCCCACCGTGGTCAGGCACGATCGAACCGCCTTGCCGTCCACATGCACGGTGCAGGCCCCGCACAGGCCCACGCCGCAGCCGTATTTCGTGCCCGTCAGGCCCGCAATGTCACGGATCGCCCACAGCAGGGGCATGTCATCGGCGGCTTCGACCTCGTGGTCTCCGCCGTTGATTTTCATCTTCGCCATTCTGGTTTTCTCCCCTTCGATATTGTTCGGTCCTTCGTCGCGCGCGGTTAAACCGAGGGTACACGATGCCGCCTGGCGCGAAGGTCACACCCACAAACCTAGCTTTTCTGCGTCCGCCGTAAAGCCAATCAATGTTTGAAAAACCCGTTCCCTATGATAGGTACGCGCAGTTTCTCAGGCAGTAGAAAGCTTGCAGAACGCTTGTATCGCCCTAATTTCAGGGCCAGCCGGTATATTGTCGGCCGCTAAGGTGAGGACCAAGCATGAGTGATAACGTCGCCGAGCGCGTTAAGAAAATCGTCGTGAACTATCTCGGCGTTGATGAGGCCAAGGTGAAGGAAGACGCGAGCTTCATCGATGACCTCGGGGCTGACAGCCTGGACACGGTCGAACTTGTCATGGCGTTCGAAGAGGAATTCGGCGTCGAAATCCCCGATGACGCCGCCGAGAAAATTCAGACCGTGGGCGACGCGATCTCGTTCATCAAGGAACACAGCGCCTAAGGCTTTTGCGAGTCTATGGCATCCAAAGGCGCCCGCTTTTCAGTGAAGCGCGGCGTCTTTTCTTTTGCGCACTCATCCCTTACCATCATGCGGGTGGGGCAATGCCATGTCATTGAATTCACGGCATAAAAAGGGACTTGGATTATGAGAAGAGTGGTCGTCACGGGACTTGGACTGGTAACGCCGCTTGCGTGCGGGGTCGAAGAAACCTGGTCCCGCCTGCTGGACGGAAAGTCCGGGGCCGGTCCGATCACGCGCTTCGATGTCTCCGACATGCCCTGCAAGATTGCCTGCACGGTTCCGGGCAAGGACGAGGAAGCCGGTTTCGATCCCGACGACTGGGTCGATGCCCGCGAACAACGGCGCATCGACGTCTTCATTCTCTACGCCCTCGCGGCTGCGCGTCAGGCGTTGACCGATGCCGACTGGACCCCCGATGACGAGGCCGAGCTAGAGCGCACGGGCGTTCTGGTCGGGTCAGGAATCGGTGGTCTGCCGTCCATCGAGACGGCGAGTATCCTGCTGCACGAAAAAGGCCCGCGCAAAATCGGCCCGTTCTTTATTCCGGGCAGCCTGATCAATCTGTGCTCTGGCCAGATCGCGATTAAATACGGATTTAAAGGCCCGAATCACTCGGTCGTCACCGCCTGTTCGACCGGTGCCCATGCTATCGGCGATGCGGCTCGGCTGATCAAATACGGCGATGCCGATGTGATGATCGCGGGCGGTGCCGAGAGCGCGCTGTGCCGTCTTGGCATTGCTGGCTTTGCCGCGTGCAAGGCGCTGTCCACGAATTTCAACGATGAACCCGAGCGCGGCTCGCGCCCCTATGACCAAGACCGTGACGGCTTTGTCATGGGTGAGGGGGCCGGGGTTCTGGTCCTAGAAGAATACGAACACGCCAAGGCCCGCGGCGCGAAAATCTATGCCGAGGTCAAGGGCTATGGCCTGTCCGGCGACGCCTATCACATCACCGCACCGTCCCCCGATGGCGATGGCGGTTTCCGCGCCATGAGCGCGGCGCTGAAAGATGCAGGCCTCAGCCCCGATCAGATCGACTATATCAACGCCCACGGCACCTCCACGCCGGTCGGTGACGAGATCGAGGTCAAGGCCGTCACCCGCCTGATGGGCGAGGCGGCCAGTTCGGCGGTCATGTCCTCCACGAAATCCTCCATCGGGCACCTGCTCGGGGCCGCCGGAGCGGTCGAGGCGATTTTCTGCGTTCTTGCGATGCGGGACGGGATTGCCCCCCCGACGATCAACCTCGACAATCCCAATGTCGATACCCCGCTGAATCTGGCGGCCAATGCGCCGGTGAAGCGCGAGATCAACGTGGCCCTTTCCAACTCCTTTGGCTTCGGCGGCACCAACGCATCGTTGGTGCTGGCCCGGGTCGAAGACTGACCGGAGCCTGCGATGCGCATCATCTCCGCTGCCTTTTCGCTTCTAACCCTTGGGGGTCTGGTTGCTGGGGGCGCGGCGATCTACGGCAAGTCGCAATTCGAAGCCCCCGGCCCGTCCACCCAAGAAACGGTGGTCCTGCTGGAACGCGGCTCTGGCCTGAACGCCATCGCGGCGCAGCTTGAACGCGAGCGGGCCATTTCCGACGCCCTGATCTTTCGCCTCGGCGCAAAGTGGAAGGGTGCGGACCGGACACTGAAGGCGGGGGAGTACGCGATACCCGCCGGGGCTTCGATGGCCGAAGTGCTCGACCTGCTCGAACGCGGCGAGACGGTCCAGCGCAAGGTGACAATTGCCGAGGGACTGACCTCGTTCGAGGCGGTCCAGCGCCTTGCCGCCGCCGAGGAACTGACCGGCGAGATCACGGAAATCCCGCCCGAAGGATCGCTCGCGCCCGAGACCTATTTCTACCAGCGCGGCGAAGCCCGCGCAGCGGTGATCGAGCGGATGCAGGCGGCCCAAGCCAAGACCCTCGACGAGCTATGGGCGGCGCGCGCCCCGGACTTGCCCCTCGACAGCAAGGAAGAGGCGTTGATTCTCGCCTCTATCGTCGAGAAGGAAACCGGCGTTTCCAGCGAACGGGGCCGGGTGGCGGCGGTCTTCATCAACCGCCTGCGCCGGGGGATGCGCTTGCAGACCGACCCGACAGTGATCTATGGCATCACGCTGGGCAAGTCGGTGCTGGGGCGCGGGTTGCGGCGGTCGGAATTGAAGGCTGAGACGCCCTATAACACCTATGTCATCAAGGGCTTGCCGCCCACACCGATTGCCAATCCGGGCAGCGCCGCGATCAAGGCGACCCTGAATCCTGACGAAACCGATGAACTCTATTTCGTCGCGGACGGTACGGGCGGTCATGCCTTTGCGAAGACGCTGAAACAGCACAATCGCAACGTCGCCGAGTGGCGCAAGATCGAGCGGGCACGTCAGTCAGGCGATTGACAAGCCATTGAAAAAAAAGCTTGATCGTCTGTCAGCGCCCCTCTAGACGCCATGCGCCCAACAGCAACGCGGCTGCGAGCAACAGCGCCAGCCATCCCGGAGCCAGTGGCGTCAGGCTGGCATCGCGCACGATATAAGCCCCGCGCTCGCGCAGGCCGATCCAGCCCGTGCCCTCGGTGCGGCGCAGACCGGCAACCCGGCGTAACTCTGGCACGCCCGCATCGCGAAGCATGATCTCGGCCCCGCCGGTGACTTCGGTGACCGGACGCAGGCTGTCGAAGGTGGCGAGCGGGTTCTCGAATTCCTTGGGCGAGGGCGGGCCGACGGCGGCGGAGGTTTCCAGCACGCCATCGGTGATCGAGAACAGCCCCGCTTCCTCGGCATCGTAATTCGCTTGCCACTTTCCGGGGCCGACACGGCGAAACTGTGCGACCGCGCGGCGGCCCGAGGGGGTGACGATGTCGGCGGTTGCCGGGGCGTCGCCCAGACTGCGGCGGGTGATCTGTACGCGAGAGCCGAGGGTTTCTGCCGTGAGCGCGTCTTCCTCAAGCTGCGGTTCTTTCATCAGCCAATGGGCGACGCGGCGCAGCATTTCGGCCAAGGGCCCGCCGCCCTCAAACCCGCGCGACCAGAGCCACGCGGTATCCGAGGCCAGCATCGCGACCCGGCCCTCGCCAACACGAGACAGCACCAGCAGCGGCTCGCTGTCTTCGCCTTCCATCAGCACATCGCCGCCCCTTGGCGCGATGTCGATCAGGCGGCCCCAGCGGCCCCAATCCGGCTCTGCCCCACCTTCGGGCAGATCGGCTGTGACAGGGTGCTTGGTGCCCGGTTCGGTAAGGCCGGGCACGAAGAATTTTTCGACCGATCCGCCGGTTGGGGTCGCGGGCATGATCTCGGCCAGCGGACTGCGATACAGGCTGTTCGGCCCGCCAAAATTCGGCCCCGCCGCGATCAGGGTCGCGCCGCCATTGCGCACATACTCGGCGACATTGGCCAGATAGGCCGGGGC
>CALGNO010000025.1 GCA_937958625.1 uncultured Neomegalonema sp. | reverse complement strand
CTTGGGCCTGTCCTCGGCGGGCGGCGCGCCGGTGACGATATAGTACGTCATCTCGGCGATGAAGGTCGCGTGGTCGCCGATCCGCTCCATGTTTTTCGAGATGAACATGGTCTGCGTATAAAGCGGAATCTGCCCGGGCGTGCCCTCCATCTCGGCGATGATATCGCCCATCAGACTGTTATAAAGCAGGTCTAGCTGCTCATCCCGCTTCCACACCGCCATCGCCAGATCGACGTCGCGCTGGGCATAGGCCTCCATGCACTCGCTGAACTGGCCGAGGGTTTCCTTGCCGAAACGCAGGATCGGCTGCACGATCTTGAGCGCCGGATTATCGTTGAGCATCAACGAGCGGCGGGCGGTGTTCTTGGCCAAATCGCCGACGCGCTCGATGGCCGAGGCGATCTTGATCGACGACAGCGCCACGCGCAGGTCGGTTGCCATCGGTTGCCGGCGCACGAACAGACCCGCGACCTGTTTTTCAATATCGGCTTCCATCGCATCCAGCGCCGCATCGCCCGCGATTACTTGGCGCGCAAAATCGCCATCGCGGCGGCCCACGGCATCGAGGGCATGGCTCAGTTGCTCCTCGGCGGCCCCGCCCAGCTTGGCGACCGACCCGATCAGCTTTTGCATTTCGGTTTCAAAAGAATGCATGACCCTATTCCTTTCTCTGAATATCTACAGTGCTGGCAGGAGGCCGTGGACTGATCGTTTGCCCGCTCCTCAACACCCTTCGAGACGCTCGCGATGCTCGCTCCTCAGGATGAGGCCAGCATGGCCGTCTCGAAGGATCGGCTGTCTGGCGCTTCGTTGCGTGTCTTCATCCTATCCGAACCGTCCGCTGATATACCCGTTGGTCCGTTCATCCTTCGGGTTGGTGAATATCTGTTCTGTCGTGCCGTATTCCGCGATCTCTCCGAGATGGAAATACGCAGTGCGCTGGGAGACGCGGTTCGCCTGCTGCATCGAGTGGGTCACGATCACAAGGCAGTATTTCTGCCCGAGTTCTTCGATCAGTTCCTCGACGGTCCCGGTTGCAATCGGGTCGAGGGCCGAGCACGGCTCGTCCATCAACAGAACCTCGGGCTGGGTCGAAATCGCCCGGGCGATACACAGGCGTTGTTGCTGACCCCCCGACAGGCCAGTACCGGGTTTGTCGAGCCGGTCCTTGACCTCGTCCCAGAGGCCCGCGCGGGTCAGGGATGTTTCCACCACCTCATCGAACTCGGCGCGGGTGCGGGCAAGGCCGTGGATTTTCGGGCCGTACGCGACGTTCTCATAGATAGATTTCGGGAACGGGTTCGGCTTTTGAAACACCATGCCGACACGCGCGCGTATCTGCACGGGGTCAACATCTGCGGCATAGACATCCTCGCCATCGAGATGGATTCTGCCCTGCACGACGCACTCGTCGATCGTGTCGTTCATACGGTTGAGACAGCGCAGGAAAGTCGACTTTCCGCACCCCGAGGGACCGATAAAGGCAGTGACCAGATTGTCCTCGATGTCGATATCGACACCCTTGATGGCATGAACGCTCTCGCCGCGCGTACTCGGCAGGCCGCCGTAATAGACGTGGACATCCGAGCAGGAAATCTTGGTGGCGTCTGACATGATGATCGGGTTCCCGTTACCAGCGTCGCTCGAACCGCTTGCGCAGGACGATGGCGATCAGGTTCATGACAATAAGAAAAGCCAGCAGCACCACGATGGCCGCGGCGGTGCGATAATCGAACATGGTCTCGGACTGGTTCGCCCAGATAAACACCTGCACCGGCAGCACGGTGGCGGCATCGGTCACGCCCTCGGGCACGGAGGTGATAAAGGCGACCATCCCGATCAGCAACAGCGGCGCAGTCTCGCCCAGCGCCTGCGCCATACCGATGATAGACCCGGTCAAAATCCCAGGCATCGCCAGCGGCAGGACGTGGTGAAACACCGTCTGGGTCTTGCTCGCCCCGAGGCCCAGCGCCGCCGAGCGGATCGAGGGCGGCACCGCCTTCAACGCCGCACGCGAAGCGATTACGATGGTCGGCAAGGTCATCAGCGCCAGCACGATCCCGCCGATCAGCGGCGTCGAGCGATAGTCCGGCATCAGCCATAAAAACACGCCGACGCCGAGCAAACCGAAGACGATGGAGGGCACGGCGGCGAGGTTGTTGATATTGACCTCGATAAAATCGGTCAGCTTGTTCTTCGGCGCGAATTCTTCGAGGTAAATCGCGGCCAGCACCCCGGTCGGGAACGCGATGACGAACGTGACCAGCATCGTCAGCAGACTACCGACAATCGCGCCCTTGATCCCGGCCAGTTCCGGCTCGCGGCTGTCGCCCTTGGAAAAGAACCGCAGGTTCGCCTCTTCGCTGATCTTGCCGCTCGCGCGCAGGCTTTCGAGAATGGCGATCTGGTAATCGCTCATCCGCGTCCGGCCCGCCTCGGGCGTTTCCATGATCTCCAGTTTCCAGTCGGCGACCATGCCGGTCCGGTCGAAAGGCAGCAAAGGCTCTGCCGTGGCACGGTTCGCCGAGGCCGCGCTTAGTTTGAGATAGCTGTCACCGATATGGACGAAGTAACTCGGCATCTGGTCGGTCAGGGCCAAATCCTGCTCTGGTCCCGCCGTGATCTTTTTGTCGAGGTCGTCGGCCTGGGCGGTGAAGAAATCACGCTTTACCTTGAAGCTTTCAAGTTGACGGGCCGTGTCTTCAGCCTCCCGTCCTTCGAGGTTGGCGAGCCGATCCTGCAAGACCGCAATGCCTTGCTCCTGCCGGGCCGCCTGCCCCCGCAGTTGATCCGCCTGCCCGCGCAGTTCTGCCTTGGCAGAGCCGAGCACGTCGCGAAAGGCGTTATCGGTCGCCGTCAGGGTCAGCGCATCGCCGTCACCCTCAATCGTCAGCGGGCCGGAGACATCCAACGCGCGCAACCTGCCGAAATCGCCGCGCAGGTAGAGATCCGCGTCATCGGAAACCAGCAAGGGCCGCTGCAACGGTGTATCCAGATCGAGGGTTCCGGCGACGGCGGCCTCGCGCAAATCGTCGGCGGCGCCATCACTCGTAAGGGCATAAAGCGCACGGCGCTCGCTGCGCCCGGATGGCGAAAAGCGTTCTTTCAGCGTGTCCTTGATAATGCCCGCAAAGTCCGTACCCGCGATATTCTCGGCATTGATTTCTGACGCGGGCACGGTCATCTCGATGACGGCATAATGCTCGGTCGCGCTGTTCCACGCGCGCTCGAACACACTCCACAGCAGCAGCACGAGCGCACCGACCGCAAAGCCGATGGCGAGCAAGCCATAGACTTTCAGCCGTGTATTGGCGCGGGCACGGGCGCGAACGCGGTTCTTGGCGGCATCGCTGGTATGAACCGAGGCGGGTTTGCCGGGAACGGGGGCGGTGATTGTTTCTGCGGCCATGACTCAGTCGTACCTCTCGCGATATTTGTTCACGAGTTGCAGGGCGATAATGTTGAACATCAGCGTCACGCAGAAGAGCGTAAAACCGAGGGCAAAGGCCGGTCCGGCGGCAGTCGCGGCCTCGGTATCGCCGGTAATCAGCGCCACGATCTGCACCGTCACCGTCGTCACGGCTTCCAGCGGATTCGCGGTCAGGTTCGCGGCCTGCCCCGCCGCCATCACGACGATCATCGTCTCACCAATCGCGCGGCTTACCCCGAGCAGGACCGCCGAGACAATCCCCGGCAAGGCAGCGGGCAACACGACATTGCGGATCGTCTCCGCCTTCGTCGCGCCCAGCCCCAGCGCCCCATCGCGCAGGGATTGCGGCACGGCGTTGATAACATCATCGGACAGGGACGAGATGAACGGGATGATCATGATCCCCATCACCACCCCGGCGGCCAGCGCGCTTTCGGCAGAAACGCTCAGGCCCACGCTCTCACCGATGCCCTTGAAGGCGGGCGCAACGACGATGGCGGCGAAAAAGCCGTAGACGACCGTCGGTATCCCCGCGAGCAACTCCAGCAGCGGCTTGGCAATCGACCGAAACCGCGAACTGGCATAATCCGACAGGTAAATCGCCGCGAACAACCCGACCGGCACCGCCACAGCCATGGCAATCGCGGTAATCATCAACGTCCCGGCAAAAAGCGGAATCGCGCCGACCTTATCGGAGTCCATCGCGCCGCTATGCACCCCCGACAGCGGACTCCAATGCGCCCCGAACAGAAAGTTGAACAGCCCCACATCGCCGAAAAAGCTCAGCGCCTGTCCGGTCAGGGACAGCACGATGCCAAGGGTGGTCATGATCGCAACGGCGGCGGCGAAGACCAGCACCCAGCCGATGATGCCTTCGGTGCGGTTGCGGGCGCGGAAGGCGGGCGAAAGCTGGCGATAGCTCATCCAGAACGCCGCCGCCGCCGCCGCGAGCGAAATCAGCAACAGCCCCCATTGGCGGATCGGGGCATAGAGCGCATAGGCTTCAGCCACGGCGGAGCGGGCCGGTCCCTCGCGGGAGGACAACCGCCCCTCGGCCAGCGCGATTCCATCCTGCACGATCAACTCGCGCTCGATCTCGGCCAGTCCGGCAGTATCGGCGGGCAACGCACCATAAATCAGCGCCCGCAGGGCAAACGCGGTAATCAACGCCCCGAAAATCAGAACGACCAACCCCGCCAGCGATGTGCGCAGGGCGGTAAAGGCCCCGTGATAAGTCGGGCGCGAATGCATCCCGGCGACGGGAAACGACGCGGCCCGCTGACGCCCCATGAAATAGGAGGCGATGGCGAGCGCAACGATTGCCAGGGCAGCGGTGCCGATCATCCTGCCGGTCTCTCCCGATAAAAACAGCGGCCCGCCGTCAATAGGCGGGCCGTTTTCGTTGGTGCTGGGTCGTTCAGAACATATCGGCGTTCATGACCGCGAGGTTTTCGGCGGCCTCGACCGCCTCGTCACGCTCGTCGCCGATCAGCGGGATCAGACCCTTGTCGACCGCATAGCCGTCTTCACCGGTGGCGGCCTCGGACACGAACTCTTCGAGATATTCCTCAAGGCCCGGAATGACGCCGATATGGGCTTTTTTGACGTAGAAATACATCGAGCGGGACAGGGGATAAGAGCCATCGGCGATATTGTCGAAGCTCGGCTCGACCCCGTCGATCTTGGCCCCCTTGATGCGGCTGGCATTCTGATCGAGGAACGAGAATCCGAACACGCCGAGGGCCGACGGGTCCGCCTCCAGCTTCGAGATAATCAGGTTGTCGTTCTCGCCCGCCTCGACATAGATGCCGTCTTCGCGAACCTCGACATTCTTGACGGCGGCCTTCTCGACCCCGGCCATCTTTGCGCCCTTGTGGACAGCAAGCTCTTCAAAGGCATCGCGCGTACCCGAGGTCGGCGGCGGTCCGATGACCTTGATGGGCAGGTTCGGCAGCGACGGGTTCACCTCGCTCCAGGTCGTGAATGCGTTTTCGTCCTCGCGGCCATATTGCAGGGTTTTCGCCGCAAGGGCCTTGTAGATTTCTTCCTGGGTCAGATCGAAGACCGGGGCGGCCTTGGCATTGCCCATGACGATGCCGTCGAAACCGATCTTGACCTCGACAATGTCGGTGACGCCGTTTTCCTGGCACAGCTCGAACTCCGACACCTTCATGCGGCGCGAGGCATTGGCGATGTCCGGGGTATCCGTGCCCACGCCGGCGCAGAAAAACTTCAGACCACCGCCGGAACCGGTCGATTCCACCAAGGGCGTCTGGAACGAGGTTTTCTTGCCGAACTGCTCAGCCACCGCCGTCGAGAACGGAAAGACGGTGGACGAGCCGACGATGCGAATCTGGTCACGGGCCGATGCTGTACCGGCGAAAAGGGCCAGCGCTGCGGCGGCGGCGAGAATGTGAGTTGTCTTCATCAGACGATCTCCAGTTGCGATTTCGAGAGCGCATTTAAGCTCCGCTGCTCCCTAATCTGGCTCCACAAACCGTAGATGACAGTTTTGTAACAGATTAATGACGGTCAACGCGGCTCCGGCGCTATCAACGGCAGCGAGACGGTAAACACCGCCCCCGCCTCCGGCTTGCTGGTAATCTCAAGCCCGCCGCGATGGCGGTTAATGATGTGTTTGACGATGGCCAGCCCCAGCCCCGTCCCGCTTTTTGCATTTCTGTCCTCGGGATCGACACGAAAGAACCGCTCGGTCAGGCGGGGGATGTGCTCGGCCTCGATCCCCGGCCCGGAATCGGCAACGGTAACAACGGCATCGGTATCCGTGATCTGTGCAGAGACATGGATGGGTCCACTCGCCCCGGCATATTTGATCGCGTTCTCGATCAGATTGATAAAGACCTGGGTCAGCTCGTGCCGTGACCCGCGCACCGCTACGGCGGTATCGGGCAGAGCGACATCGAGATGCGCGCCGCCCTCCTCCGCCAGCGGCCTCACCGCCGCCAGTGCATCGCGCAGAATATCGGCAAGGTTCTGTTCGCTGCCGGGCAGGATATTCTCGTCGGCCTCGATTCGGCTCAGCGACAACAGGTCATTGACCAGCCGCGTCATGCGCGTGGTCTGCTTCGCGATCATCCCGAGAAAGCGTTCCTGCGCTGCCGGATCATCCCGCGCCGGTCCCTGCAAGGTCTCGACAAGGCCGGAAATCGCGGCGAGGGGCGTGCGCAGTTCATGGCTGGCATTGGCGACGAAATCGCTGCGCGCCTCCGCCACCAGCGACCGGTCCGAGACATCGCGCAACACCAGTGCCAGACGCGCACCCTCCGTGTCTGGCGTCAACGGCGTGATCGTTGCCGACAGAATCATCTCGCGCGGACGATGCACCCGAAAATCAAACCGGGTTTCCGGGCCACCGCGCAGTGCCTCCTCGACGGCGGATAACAGCGACGGCGAGCGGAAAACGAGGGAAATATCCTGACCGGACACCCTGCGCTGCAACAGCGTTTCCGCCGCCGGATTGGCCATCCGCACCCGCCCCGCGCCATCGATGAGAATCAGCGGCACCGGCAAAGCCGCCGCAAGGTCCAGCGCCGATGCGCGGCGCGGCACCGCTGGCACAGCCTTCGCCGCGCCCTTGCGCAGGGGCGTCGCCCCCGACCAGACAACCCGCACGAGCGCTCCCGCAACGCCGCCGATGACCACAATAGGTGCCGTACCCGATGTCAGCACCGTGGCCGCCAGCGCTCCGACCACGGGAAAGGACAGGTCCAAAAGCCGCGCCGTCCAAACCGCCCGTGCATCCGCGTCATGTGATGGATCAATCGCCATGCCGCCCCCTACCACGGAGCGCGGGGGCGGTAAATTCGCGGTATTTGCTTTGCGCCCCGGCAGAATGTCCCTATCTCACACTCTATAAGGAGAAGCGCCCGTCATGATCCGCTACACTTTGCAATGCGATCGCGCCCACCGGTTCGAGGTCTGGTTTCAAAACAGCGCCGCCTTCGATGAGCAAGTCACGGCGGATCAGGTCTCATGCCCGGATTGCGGATCGACGGCGGTCGAAAAGTCGCTCATGGCGCCCGGCGTGCCGAAAAAGGCCGAGACGGTCGGCCCGCGTGAATTTTTCAATCAAATGCGCGCCTTTCGCTCCCATGTCATGAACACGACCGAAGACGTGGGCGGCAGTTTTCCGACTCAGGCGCGGCAAATGCACGAGGGCGAGATCGAGCATAAACCAATCCGAGGCAATGCAACCCCCGAGGAAGTGCGCGAACTTAAGGAAGACGGCGTGCCCATCGCGCCGGTTCCGCCTGAGCCGCCGAGCGAGAACTGATTGAAATGCGGGGCGGAATACCGCCGGTTGCAGCGCCGAAATTCTAAACAAACTTTAGCTAAATTAACCATCTTTTTCACATTACATAAACTATCGGAACTTACGCTCTTTGGAGGCGGAGCGAAGAGTCATATTGATGAAACCCAACCGGCGCACAGAACGCGACACTGGTGAAAGAGAGTCGCTGGCTCTCGATCATTGGCGTTTGCGCTTCAAAGACCGCGCGGCGGAGACGGAGTATCTGGAGGCGACCCTGCTGCGGTCGCTGGGCTACATACGCTTTTATATGGCCACCGGGGCGCTGTGCTTCATGTTCTTCGGCATCCTCGATGCCCTGGTCCTGCCGACCGAGATCCTGCCCGAGATCTGGCTGATCCGGTTCGGCATCGTCAGCCCGGTCCTGTTCGGGATTCTGGCACACACCTATCATCGCACGTTCAGGCCGAGGGCACAGCTTTCCCTCGCCCTTGCCATGCTTTCATCGGGCATGGGCGTCATTGCGATGACGGCGGTACTGCCGCCCGCCCATGCCGGAATGTACTATGCGGGCATCATTCTGGTGGTTGCGTATTGCGGGTCGCTGATCCGCATGAAGTTCGTCTATACGGTCGGCACTTCGGTATTCTTGTTCCTGTCTTATCAAGCCGTTGCAATCTGGATTAACCCGATTCCCGATACGGTCTATTTCACCAATACGTTCTTTCTGGCCATGGCGACGGGCGTCGGCATCTTTACCGGATACCTGCACGAGCTGTACCTGCGCCGGGCCTATGTCGCCGACAAGACGATCCGTCGCCAGAATGAAAGCTCGCGCCTGCTGCTGATCGAAACCCAGGCCGCGAACAAGGCAAAGAGCGAATTTCTCGCCACCATGAGTCACGAGCTGAGAACGCCCCTGAACGCCATTTGCGGGTTTTCCCAGATTATCGAGGGCGAGATGTTCGGCCCCGTCGGCCAGCCGCAATATGCCGAATATGCCAAGGATATTCGCACCAGCGGCAATCACCTGCTGTCGATCATCAACGATATTCTCGACATCGCGAAGGCCGAGGCCGGCAAGCTGGTGCTGAACGAAGAAGCCTTCGATCTGGCGGAAACCGTCGAGGCGACCGTCCGCATGGTCACCGGCACCGCCCAGGATAAACAGCTCGAAATCCTCACCGACGGCACCGCTCGCGAAATCATCATCTGTGCCGACCAGCGCTTTTTGCGTCAGGCGATTCTCAACCTGTTGTCCAATGCCATCAAGTTTACCGGGGCAAAGGGGCGGGTAAAGGTCTCGGTGATCACCCACGGCACCGGCGACATCTCGATCGAGGTCGTCGATACCGGCGTCGGCATCGCCCCGACGGATATGGACCGCATCATGCGCCCCTTCGAGCAGGTCGAGGGCGCCATGTCGCGCCAGAATGGCGGCACCGGTCTGGGTCTGCCCTACTGTCAGAAAATCTCGGAGATTCACGGCGGTCGTCTGACCCTCGAAAGCGCCCTCGGCCTCGGCACCCGGTGCCGCATCATCCTGCCCGAATGGCGCCGCCTGGACACCAAAGTCGCCGAAAAACTGCGCGAAGCAAGCTAACGCCCTTTTCGGAAACGCGGCAAATCTCCAGCGCGCCATGCGTCCCGGCGGCTCGGTTTCTCCGGCATCCGTGGCAAGCGGCACCGCCCGATCTAGGTTCCCGTCAGGTCGGCACCGCGCCGATATGTGCAACAACAAATGTGCCGGATCATGGATTGGACTGCCCCCGTCGATATCTATTGCGAGCGCCTCGGGCCGGATTTCTGGGCCGAGCCGGTCAATGCGCTCAGCAATCTGGCTTTCATCATCGCCGCCTTCATCGGATGGCGCGAGGCGCAAAAGCGAGGGTGGCGCAACGGGTGGATCATCGCGCTCTGTGCGCTGGCATTTTGCATCGGGGTCGGGTCGTTCCTGTTCCACACCTTTGCCCAGCGCTGGGCGGGGCTGGCGGATGTGGTGCCGATTCTGCTGTTTATCCTGACCTATCTGTTCGCGGCCTCGCACTATCTGTTCGGCCTGCGCTGGATCATAGCGATTCCGGCGGCAATCGGCGCTTTCGGGCTGGCGCTGCTGGCGCGCAATGGCGTTCTGATGCTGGCCACCAAGGAGCAGTTGAACGGCTCCGAGGGCTATGCCCCGGCCCTGGCATTGCTGGTGGGCGCGGCGCTTATTCTGGCCGTGATGGGACGGCGCTCGGCGGTCTGGATCGGGGCGGCGGCGGGGGTTTTCATCCTGTCGCTGTCGACCAGAATCACCGACGCGCATCTCTGCGACGCCTTTCCGGTCGGCACGCATTTTCTGTGGCATACCCTGAACGGTGTGATGATCGCCCTGTTGCTGGTCGGCCTTATCCGCCATGGCAGGGCGACGACCGCCCCTTGAGGACGCGGCAAACGCGGGCTATAGGCAGGCGAAGCAACAAGAGAGGCGCAGTATGTCGGTCGATGCAAATACGGTTCGCAAGGTGGCACGGCTGGCGCGGATTGCCGTCGAAGAACACGAGGTCGAGCCTCTGGCCGCCGAACTCTCCAGCATCCTCGACTGGGTCGAACAGTTGCAGGCAGTGGATGTCGAGGGCGTCGAGCCGATGACCTCCGCCGTCCCCATGCGCCTGAAACGCCGCGAAGATGTCGTCACCGATGGCAGCCGCCGCGACGATATTCTTGCCAATGCCCCCGACGCCCGCGAAGGGTTTTTCGCCGTGCCAAAGGTCGTCGAATAGGGGCAATTGCGCCTTTTATCCCCTTCGGCACCTTCGTTTCGGGCGCGGCGTCGCCTATATCACGGGCTGTCACCAGCGCGTTTTCGAGGAAAAGCAAAGACCGGTTTTCCTTCCGAAAGCGCGCAATAGCGAAAAAGCCTTCATAAATATCGGGATGCCCAGCCAATGAACCTCTTGATGACCGTCGGCGGGGCCCTGATCCTGATGATTGCCGGCGATTTACTGGTGCGCGGGGCCATCGGGCTGAGCCTGAAATTCGGTCTGTCGGCAACCCTGATCAGCCTCACGGTGGTCGCGCTGGGCACGTCGGCGCCCGAGTTGGTCATCAGCATCGAGGCGGCGCTGGGCGGGTCGCCCGATATTGCCATCGGCAATGTTGTCGGCAGCAATATCGCCAATGTCCTGCTGATCGTCGGCGTCCCGGCCATCATTATGGCGATGAATGTCGAGGGGCATGAGATGCGCCGAAACTTCGTCCTGATGATGCTGGCGACCGCGCTGTTCTGCGGTTTTGCCCTGACCGGCGGCATCGGCAGACTGGCGGGCATCACCATGCTCGCGGCCCTCGTCGCGATGATTGCCTACAGCTATGTGAAATCTGACCCCAATATCACGCCGGATGAACTGGACGGGGCCGACGGCAGCGCACCGGGCTGGAAAATCGGGGCGTGGCTGGCCGTGGGCGTGGTGGGCCTGCCGATTGGCGCGCATTTTCTGATTGAAGGGGCGCGGGGCATCGCGCTGACCTTTGGCCTGTCCGAGGCGGCCATCGGCTTGACGGTGGTGGCGCTCGGCACATCGCTGCCAGAGCTTGCGGCGAGCACCGCGGCGGCCTTTCGCGGGCGCGCGGATGTGGCGCTGGGCAACGTCCTTGGCTCGAACATGCTGAACCTGCTGGTCGTGGTCGGGGCCACCGCCGTGATCGCCCCGCTGGAGGTCGCCGCCGGTTTCCGCAGCGTCGATATTCCGATTATGGTGGTGGTCAGCCTGCTGCTCGCGCCGTTCCTGATCTGGCAGGTCAAGCTGGGGCGCAGGGCCGGGACCGCGTTCCTGCTGATGTATGCAGGCTACGCCGTCTTCGCGCTCGGCAATGCAGGCGCATGATCGGCCTCATGGCTCATCGGCCAGTTCCCGGCGCGCTTCTGCCAACCTGTCATTCGTATCCAGCAAGCGGCGGCCCATATCGCGCATCATCTCGATCGAGATCTGCGGAAAGTCCTCGATCATCTGGAAGAACGTGTCCTTGGTGATCGCAAGGGCCGTCAGGTCGCTGGTCGCGCGAACCGTAGCGCTGCGGGACTGCGACGACAGCAGAGCGAGTTCACCGACGAAGTGGTTCTTTTCGACGGTGGCGACACGGGTGAAACCGTCCGGCCCATCGACCAGAATATCGGCGGCCCCGGCGATGATGACATAGGCATGGTCGGCGCTGTCGCCCTGCCGGAACAGGTCTTCTCCCGCCGCAAAGATCATCCGCTCGCTGGCAAGGGCGATGAGTTTCAGTTTCGCCGGTTCCAGCCCCGCGAACAGCGGCACCCGCTCCAGCGCCGCGACCTCGGTATCGAGTCCGATATCGGCGGGCGCGACCTCTTGGGTGCCGCTGGCATCGGTCTCGTCACTTTTGAGCCGACCATCCTCGAACCAGATGCGCCGCCCGAACATCTCGGCATAATGCGTCCGCGCCAGTGCCGCATAGGTCGCCTTGCCCTCGCGCAACGCCAGCAGACGCGCGAAAATCCGCTTGCCCAGCCCCTCGTCGATGACGACCATGGGTTCGTTCAGCAACAGCACGTCAGGGCGGCGCAGCAAGGCCCGCGCGAGCCCGGCGCGTTGCCGTTGAGAGGCGCTCAGCCGCCGACCGCCGGGGCCGATTTCGTGGTTCAGACCAGCGATGCGCACGACGGTCAACAGGCCCTCGGCATCCAGAACCTCGAACACTACCGCCTCTACCCGTTCGCGCGCGCGGGCGATGTCATTGGCGACCCGGCCAAAGAGAATATCGTCGATCAGCGGCGCACCGGGGGTCGCCTTGTCCGGGCTGTAAAAGGCAACGCCGATATCGTCCCCGGCCTCGATCATCCGGCGCAGGATCACCCGCGCCGCCACGATCCGCGCCCGCAAGGGTTCGTCCAGCACCCCGAGGCGGTGGCGCACGTCGATATAACCGAAGATCAGCGCCAACAGCGCCTCGCGATCCGCATCGGTCAGCGCCGCGCGATCCAGAATGCCGCGCAGTTTCGGCATATCGGCGGCATCGACAAAGCTATAGCGCTCCATCAGCGGGTTATCCGGGGACAGGTCATCGAAAATCTCGGTCAGGGTCGTGGCAATGGCACGGCCCGCCTCGATCAACGGATCGAACGCACCTGCCTCTCGCAAGGCAGCGAGCACCGTTGTGTTTTTCGGCAATTGCTTTTGGTCGAATGCCGGGTCGATTGCGGCCCCGAATAACAGGTTTTCCGCAATCGTCGCATTGGCATTGACGTGCTCCAAGTCGAAGCGTTCGACCAGTGCCGACAAATCCTCCCGCGCCAGCCGTTCGGCCACCGCGCGCCGCGCACGCAGGATGCTGTCTTCCATCCCGCCCTCGGCGCGAACAGGCTCTCGCAGGCCCCAGCTATAGACATCCTCCTCCATCTCGACGACCGCCAGCGCCTCCAGCATCGCGAGGCGCAGGCTGTCCATGTCCTGCACACCGGCCCGGGCATAATCGATCCAGTCAGCGGCGGGATCGTCCGCCGGATTACCGCTGCGCAACGCTTCCTTCGCATCGGCGGGGAGGAGGGATGCCGCAGCAACCGGCGCGCTTTTCAGGGCATAGGCGAGGGTATCGAACAGGGTGGGACCGCGCAGATAGACGCTCTCGCCGATATAGGCGATGTGCCGTCCGAAAACCGCATTCGGCATCGTGGCGAGCCGTGCGTCGCCAAAGCGGATATCGCCCCCGGTCGGACGGCGCAGGCGGGCAATCGCCTCGATCACCCGCCCCGCCCCCGGCCCCATGACCGCCACGCTTTCATCCAGTTGCACCGCCATCGACACCGCCTCGACCATCGGCGCGCCGCCATCCTCGGACAAGGTCAGGTTCGACAGGGTCAGCGGCCCGCCAAACGCCATATCCGACGGTTCGGTCAGGGCTGTATCGGCGAGGCCCTCGGGATCGAATTGCTTGACGACCTGTTCGTATTTGATCTGGGTATCCTGCCGCCGCTGGTCCCAGTCGATCAGCTCCTTCATCGGGCCGGGCAAGTCCTTGTAGGCGACTATCACCGCAATCAACTGCCCCACATCGAGCTGGCCCTTGATGGCGAGATAGCCGCCGATCAGGTAGAACAGGAACGGCGTCACCTGCGACAGCATGTTGTTGATGAACTTGACGCTGAATTTCTTCTGATACAGCTCGAACCGGATGCCAAAGATGCGCCCGAGCCGCGCGGCCATATCGGCACGCTCGAACCGGCCCACGTCGTTGACGTAGATCTGCTCGATCCCGTCCACCGCCTCGCCGATGCGCCCGGCCAGATCGCGTGCGGTCAACTGGCGCTCGCGGCCCAGGATCAGGATCGGACGCCGCAGGCGCGGGATTAGCAACGCTTGGATCAGCGCAATGCCCCCCGCCAGCATCCCCAGCCAGAAATTCTGCGCGATGATGAAGATCAGCGCGGTCAGCGTTTGCCCGCCCAGAAACACCGGCTGGACATAGGCATCGCCGATAAACCCGCCCAGCGGTTCGACCTCGTCCTTGACCATCGTGGCCAGTTCCGGGGCCTTGACCTTGCGGAAATGCGGGAATGGAAAGCGCAGGATGCGGTCGAACAGGATAAAGCGCAGGCGGCGCAGCATCCGCTCGCCCAGCCGTCCCTTGGCGGTGTTGATGACCAGTTTGAACAGCCCGTTCACGATTACCAGCGCCAAGAAGGCCAGACTCATCCAGACCAGAAACGACACCCGCTCCAGCTCGACCCCGCCGAAGATCGTATAGCCGTCGCCGAACCACCCCGCCGGAAGACTGATCTCAAAGGCGGTGCGGGTGCCGCCCACGGCGAACCCCTCGCCCTGAATGGCGTTGTTGACGATGGTTTTCGGCAGGTCGAGGGACAGGAAATAAAACGGCAACGACAACAGGACGATGCCGACGATCAAAAGCTGATCGCGCTTTGAATATCGCCAGATGAATCGAAAGACGCTCTGATCCAAGACCCTGCCCTCTTGCGGCTAGGGTATCGCTATTTCGCGCCTCCCGTAAGAGGAGAAACGACCGGAACGCAATTCACTTAAAAGCTGACCATCAGCGCCGTAAAAGCACGTCCGCCGTGGCCTCTGCCCCGACCGCGACGCGCAGCAAGGTCTGCCCCCATCGGCTGCCGGCGGGGATGTTGACCTGTAGCACCTCCTGACGATCCGGCCACAGCGTATCGAGGACAGGATGCCCTGCCTTGGCGCAGGAATCGTAGAGCGCCGTCTTGCCATCGCCCAGCATCCGGCGCGTGGCTTCGTGCAGCACATGAATACCGGGCGAAAACCGCGCATAGTCAACATCGAAGCCCGTCTTGAAGCCGAACAGAGCATGTTCACCGCGCAGGGACAGGCTGATCGCGACCGGTTTGTCATCGAGGGCAAGCACGGTCCCGAGCATCTCGCCCCGCGCCGCCGCGCCGGTCATCGCCTCGACCAGAAAGCGCCCGCCCGCTTCGGTTTTCGCAAGGGCGAAACCGTCGTACTGCGATTGCTTCCAGCCCGAACTTTCGAGACGCAGGAAGTCCTCTGCCAGGGCGCGTGCCTCGGCCTCAGTGATCGTCCGTTCCTCCAGCGAAACGCTGCCGAGATCGCCGAAACGGCGCAGGCGGCGACGAAGCTCTGCCCGGCCTTTGGACGAGGTCGCGGCATTCAGAACCGCATCGAAGTCCTGAAACCCGTGCAGGATCGCCCGCTGCTGACGTTTCTGCACGAACAGGGGCCGACCCCGATCCTGACACGCCACCTTGAGCGCGCGATGCACCGGTCCATCGGCGGGAAGCTGGGTCAGGCGCAGGAAACAGATGCCCATTGGGCATGTCCCGATCCAGTCGATCACCGCGCGCACGACTTCGGTGGTATGGCCGCTGCGCACCAGCGGTGTCCCGAGATAGAGATGTTCGTTCTTCCAGACCGACAGATGCCGCATCGGAATACGCGCGTAGGACGGCCCGACGACCACGGGCATCAGACCGCAAAGCAGGCCGGTCTCCGGTTCTTCTATCAGAATAAGATGCACCGAACGCTCGGGGTCGAGCCAGCGCATGGCCGGACGCAAGAACCAGGGCGAGAAGAACGGGTTCGGCTGGGCGAGGTCACGATACAGGCTGTCCCAGGATGCCAGCACACGGCTGTCCAGCGTTTCGGGTTTGACCACCGACACGGCATAATCGCGAAGCAACAATGCCTCTTCGTCGCGTCGAGTGAGCAGGGACGAGATCATCAACGACACCGGATAGGATTCGGAACAAGCTGCCGACTATGGGTGCCGATGATTGCAAGATCGTAAGGATCGACGAAAAATATATGTATTTCTTATGGTTAGCGCTTTGTTACCGGGTCAGGCCAATCTCATCCCCCGGCGGATGCCCGCGCAAGGGCACGGCGCGCGCGCTCTTCGAAGCCGCTGCTGACCACCGGCGCATCGAGGGGGCGCAGGGGAGTTGGGCGCGCGGGCAGGACCGGGGCGCTTGCGCTCTCGGCATTGATCGACTGCGCGCGCCGGCGCAATTCTTCTGCCCGTGCCAGCAAGGCCACCTCGTCGATGGGCGGGGCGGCATCGCCGGTGCGTCCCTGATTGGCCGCGCCGCGCGCAACCAAGCCATCGGAAACCGGGGGCACCGCCTGCGCCCGCGCCAACCGGGTATCCGCCGCCTCTCGCAACCCGGCCAGCCGCACCGCCGTGCGCTCGCCTTCGGTAATCAAAAGGCGGTCGGTCGGCGGCTCCGGCGTATCGACAAGAAGCGGCCAGGGCGTGTCGCTCAAGTCCGCGCCGCGAGGTAATTCGGACAGATCGCCGACGACCTGACCACACCCGGCCAGCAATAGCGCCAAAACTGGAATGCTGGGTCTCATTCGAAATCCGTCCCTCTTCTAACGCTCCGACCAATGACCGGGTCTTCGTTGACCACAAGCCTATGGCGACTTAACTGGACTGCAACAGGAAATTCGAGGGGACGCGACATGGCCGATACGCAGGGCACCGAAATTGACCCAGTCAAAGCGATGGCCTCGGCGGGAGAGATGGCCGAGAATATGGCCATGGCGCAAAAACTCGCTCAGGAAGCGTGGGCGCTTTACACCAAAAAGCACTCCGGCGACGAAATCGAGGCCGACCCCGATCCCTTCAACATCATGCCCGCCCTCGCCGACCTGCAAAAGAACATGGTCGAAAATCCCGATCATGTGGTCGAGACCGCCATCGACTTGTGGTCGCGTCAGGCCATGCTGTGGACCAACACCATCGCGGCCATGGGCGGCGTCGAAACCAAGCCGGTGAAGGGGCTTGAGAACGCCGACAAGGATCGGCGCTTCAAGGGCGAGGCATGGCAATCCAACGCCGCGTTCAGTTACCTGAAACAATCCTATCTGCTCGCCTCCAGCGTCATGCGCGACAGTGTTGGCCGCCTCGACAGCGAGTTGCCCGAGAACGAGCGGATGAAGCTGGAATTTTTCACCGACCGCTTTGTCGAGGCGATGTCGCCCTCCAACGTCTTCGCCATGAACCCCGAGGTGATGAAAACCACCGCCGAGGAAAACGGTGCCAATGTCGTGCGCGGCATGAAACAGATGCTGAAGGACATGAAGCGCGGCGACGGCGAATTGTTGATCAGCCAGACGGATATGGAAGCCTTCGAGGTCGGCAGAAACATTGCCGTCACCCCGGGCAAGGTCGTCTATCAGAACGATCTGATCCAGTTGATCCAGTACACGCCGACCACTGAAAAGGTCTATGCGCGGCCCTTGCTGATCGCCCCGCCCTGGATCAACAAGTTCTACATCCTCGACCTGAACGAACAAAAATCCTTCATCCGCTGGATCGTTGCCCAAGGATACACCGTCTTCGTGATCTCGTGGGTCAATCCGACCCCCGGCGGGGTCGAGCGTGACTTCGAGGATTATATCTCCGAGGGCTTTTACAAGGCGGTCGATGCCGTGCTGGAGGAGACCGGGCAGAAATCGGTCAATGCCGTCGGCTATTGCATCGGCGGCACCATGCTGTCCTGCGCCCTCGCCCATATGGCCCAGCATGGGGACAAGCGGGTCAATTCCGCCACGTTCTTTACGGCGCAGGCGGATTTCGAAAAGGCCGGAGAACTCAAGGTCTTCGTCGATGACAAATCCCTCGAACAGATGAAGAAGGACGGCGAAAAAAGCGGCGGCGTCCTGTCCGCGCAGGAAATGGCGCAGGCCTTCAACATGATGCGCGGCAACGAGCTGATCTGGAACTACGTCATCAACAACTACTATCTGGGCAAGGAACCGACGGCCTTCGACTTGCTCTACTGGAACGCGGATTCCACCCGGATGCCCGCCAAGTGTCATATCTCGTATCTGCGCGATTTCTATCGCGACAATGCCTTGTCCCAGGGCAACCTGCGGATGATGGATACCGACCTCGACCTCGGAAAGATCAAGACCCCGATCTATTCGATCTGCGCCAAGGAGGACCACATCGCCCCGGCGGAGTCGGTGCTGCGCACGATGAAGCTGTTCGGCTCGCCGGTGCGGTTTATCGTCGGCGGGTCGGGTCACATCGCCGGGGTCGTCAATCCCCCCCGCGAGGACAAGCCGAAATACCAGTACTGGACCAACGAGACCAAAAAGGAAGACTGGCCCGAGACCATCGAGAAATGGCTTGAAAATGCCGAGGAAACCCCCGGATCGTGGTGGCCGGACTATGACAAATGGCTCTCGAAAAAATCCGGCAAAAAGGTCGCCGCACGCGAACCCGGCGCAACCCTCGGCACCATCGAGGATGCACCGGGCAGTTACGTGCGGGTTCGTTCGGATAATCCGGTCGATGATGAATAGGGCACCCGAACCCATCTAAATTGAGTCGAATTTGCTTTGTTTCCGTTAATTCGACCAGCGCCGTTTAAAGCGGATTTAATCTGTTCCGGTCACATTGCGGCCTTCAGGGGGAGGGCCAAATGTTGAGTGATACAGGTGAGTTAAACCGACTGCTCAGCAGTGTTTCGCCGGAACATGCGGCGACGGGCGCACGGTACATGCCTCTCTTTCTGGACAAGACAGCGACGAGCAGCACGATCCTGTTCTCGGCGGAGGCGAACTGGACCACGCGCATCGACCGCACGCGCTCCAAAAACACAGGACCACGGCATTTGACCCTGCGACGCCGGGGGCGGGCCATGCCGTATCCGCGCATCGCAGAGCTGAAGCGCGGCACCGAAGGCAGCCTCGTTGTTTTGCGCGGCGGTCTCTCGCTGGAACCGGCGGATGCACGAAAACCCTGCCTGCACATTCCCGCCGAAAGCATCCAGCAAACCTCGTTCTACGCCGACTGCATCGACGTGATGCAAACCAGCGGAAACCGGATTCTGATCCGGTGCGAGGGCGCTGACGCCTTGAGCGTGACTTTCGAGGCGTATTTCAATCGTTCCTGATGCGTATGACGACTTGACGGCGCTTGCCGAAAGCCCTTGAAGTCGAGTCCAGCGTGCGCGGCAATGCGACACCCCGCGCCGCGCCGAGGACAGATGATGGACGCCGAATTCGACGCCCCGAAACGGTTCGTTTTTCTGCTGACGCCAAAGCTATCCATGCTGGCGCTTGCCTCTGCCGTCGACCCCCTGCGCCTTGCCAACCGGATGATCGGGCGCGAGCTGTATCAGTGGCAGTTCGTCTCCGATGACGGCCAAGAGGTGACATGCTCCAACGGTGCGCGGATTGGCGTGGATGGCGGTCTGGTCGATCTAAACCGTGATGCCACGATCGTCGTGGCCAGCGGCATCGACGCCGCCGCCGCCGCGACCCGGCCCGTGCTTACATGGCTGCGCAAGCAATCACGCCTCGGGGCGCGCATCGGCGCGATCTGTACCGGCACCATCGTGCTGGCGCGAGCCGGTCTGCTCGATGGCAAGCGCTGTACGATCCACTGGGAAAATCAGGCTGCGTTTCGCGAAGAATACCTCGACATCGAGCTGACCAACCGCCTTTACGAGATCGACGGCGATGTCTTTACCTGTGCGGGCGGGGCCGCCGCGACCGATATGATCCTGTC
>CALGNO010000024.1 GCA_937958625.1 uncultured Neomegalonema sp. | reverse complement strand
TCGGCGAAAACGGACACGGGATGATTTTCGGGCAACTCTGTCCGTTCCATCGCTTGCAGGCCGAAAGACGTTCCGGCATCGCGCACGTCTTCACTCACTAAAGCTGACATTCTGTGCCCCGGCTGCATCGTTTCCATCCGTGGCAAAGCATACGGCAGAGCCAATAATGGAGATTTAATGTAGACAGTTTTAGCAACTGCCGAATCAAAACCGGCCTGACGAACTCGATGGGAAACATATGTCCAATGGCGCGCCCCTTCACCTCGTCAAACTGAGCGTCGGTTCCGAAAGCGTTGAAAGTCTTCAACAATGGCAGGCTGAGCGCGTACAGGAGCGCGCGGCTATGGGCAGGGATGCACGACCCATGCACGTCACCCGGATGCGCCCTAAACGAGCCGCTGAACTGCTCGATGGCGGATCGATCTATTGGGTGATCAAGCGCAATATCATCGCGCGCCAGCGGTTGGTCGGGCTGGAAACCGTCACCGGTCAGGACGGCATCAAGCGCTGTGCCATTATCCTCGACCCCGCCCTGATCCGCGTTGATCCCAGGCCGAAACGCCCGTTTCAGGGATGGCGCTATCTCACCGCCGAGGACGCACCGCCCGACCTTGATGGCGAGGGCGAAGTGTTGGCGGATATGCCCGGCGAATTGCGCGAGGCGCTTGCCTCCTTCGGGGTTCGGTAATGGCGGGCGAGACTGATCTGGCGGCAATGCTGCGCGGGCTGAGACCGACCCTCGATCCCCGCCGGTTCTCGTTTGAAACCCATCCCGGTATGACCATGGCCGACGGCGCTGCGCTTGGCCCGATTGGCCTGTTTCAGGAAACCGAGGGCCTGACCCTTATTATCGAAGGGGGCGGCGGGCCATTTTTCTCGATGATTACCCTTGGCATTCATTCCAGCCTAGAGGCCGTTGGCCTGACGGCGGCGGTCTCAAACGCGCTCGCGGACGCGGGTATCAGCGCAAATATGGTTGCAGCGTATTTCCACGACCATGTTTTCGTGGCCGAAGCGGATGCCGATGCTGCGCTTGCGGCTCTAGAAGCCTTGGCAACCGGATAACCATCGGCCATCGTTGCGCCGAGTGATGACGAGTAGGACGAGGCCGCGATGACCGATCCCGAAACCCTGCTGCGGGCAATGTTCGATGCAGCGGTGGCCGCCGCCGATCCGATGGTCTGCGTGCCGCCGAACCTGCCCCCCGCGCCCAAGGGCCGGTTGATCGTTGTCGGCGCAGGCAAAGCCTCAGCGCGGATGGCACAGGCGGTCGAGACCCATTGGTCCGGACCGTTGGAGGGCGTGGTCGTCACCCGCTATGGCCACGGCGCGCCCTGCGAGCGGATTACGATCCATGAGGCATCGCACCCGGTTCCGGATCAGGCCGGGGTAGACGCGACCCGCGCCATTCTCGACGCGGTAACCGGGCTGACCGAGGACGATCTGGTGCTGGCGCTTATCTCGGGCGGCGGGTCGGCGCTGCTGACCGCACCGGCGGGCAAAATCACGCTTGATGAAAAGCGCGCCGTTAATCAGGCGCTGCTGAAGTCTGGTGCCGCCATCGGCGAAATGAACACAGTGCGCAAGCATCTCAGCGACGTGAAGGGCGGCGGGCTGGCAGCGGCGGCATGGCCCGCGCCCGTGCTGTCGCTCATGATTTCCGATGTGCCGGGAGACGAACCGGGCGTTATTGCCTCGGGTCCGACGGTGGGCACGGAGAGCGATCCGGAAACGGCCCTCGCGTTGCTCGAACAATATGGCATCGACATTCCGGCTTCGATCCGGGCGCATCTGGAGGGCCGGACACCGCCACCGGGGCCACAGGATGAACGCCTGTCGCGCACAGAAAACCGCGTTATCGCCGCCCCTCAACTCTCGCTTGAAGCTGCTGCATCGGTCGCCCGCGAGGCCGGGGTCACACCCGTGATCCTCGGTGATGCCATCGAGGGCGAATCCCGAGACGTGGCTAAGGTCCACGCGGGCATGGCGATGCAGGTAATCCGGCACGGGCAGCCTCTGCCCTCGCCTTGCGTGCTGATCTCCGGCGGCGAGACGACGGTAACAGTGCGGGGCGACGGGCGCGGCGGGCGCAATGTCGAGTTCTGCCTCGCCCTCGCCGTGGCGCTGGATGGCGCGAACGGGGTCTGGGCCATCGCGGGGGATACCGACGGCATTGATGGCGCGGAAGAAATCGCCGGGGCCATCGTCACACCCGATCTTCTGGCCCGGGCGCGGGCGGCGGGCCACGACCCGCTCGCATCGCTGGCCCGCAATGACGGACATGGATTTTTCGAGGCGATGAAGGCTCAGGTGATCACTGGCCCGACACTGACTAACGTCAATGATTTCCGGGCTGTCCTCATTCCTTGACCCAAAGCGCTAAAGTTCGACCAATCCATCGCGAAACCGGGCCGCGTTGCGCTCGTAAAGCGCCGCCGTTGCCGTCAGGCGTTGTTGCTGAAGGCCAGACAGTTCCTTCACTACCTTCGCGGGGGCACCCAAAGCCATCATCCCTGCGGGGATCGTCTTACCCTCGGGGATCAGCGCATTGGCCCCGACCAGCGCTCCCTCACCGATCTCGACACCGTTCAGGACCGTTGCGCCCATACCGATCAGAGTGCCCGCACCAATGCGGCAGCCATGGATGATCGCCGCGTGACCAAGGGCTACATCGGCCTCCAGAACCAGCGGAAAGCCGGGGTCCGAGTGCAAAACGCAGCCGTCCTGCACATTACAGCGCGGCCCGATTCGCATCTCTTCGTTGTCGCCGCGCAGAACGGCATTGAACCAGATGCTCGCGCCCTCCTCGACGACGACATTGCCGATCACCACCGCCGTCGGCGCAATCCATGCCGTTTCGTGAATTCGCGGCGCAACGCCATCGAGCGAGAAAACGGGCATGGCGGCCTCCCCTTGCGTGCCTGAACCTGAAGATGTGGTATCATCGGCCATCGCCAAGGGATAGGGACAGACGCGGAGACACGCCATGACCGATACCAGAACCGGCCAATGCCTGTGCGGAGCCGTTGCCTTCGAAGCCGATATAGAGGCACCGCATTATCATGCCTGCCACTGTGATACCTGCCGCCGCTGGGGCGGCCCGGGCATGGCAACAAATGCTGTTTCACTGCGCATTGCCGACACGTCAGCGCTCCGGGCCTATGGCAGTTCCGACTATGGCGAGCGGGTTTTCTGCGGCACCTGTGGCACGCATCTGTTCTGGCGCATGAAGGATGGCAGCGTCAATGTCGTCTGGGTTGGTGCCCTCGACGATTCCGACGATCTCACCCTCGGAACCGAAATTTTTGTCGACAGCAAACCGGGTCATTACAGTTTCGCCGGTGAAGCCCATAAAATGACGGGGGCAGAATTTGTCGAAATGGTTATGAAAACCCAATGATCAAACGGACGATGCTCGCCGCCGCGACCGGTATCGCAGTACTGTCACAGCCGGCATCTGCCTTTGAGCAAGGACAGCGCTGGTCATGCGTGACCGATCAAGGCGACCCGGCATTTCTTGAAATTCATGACTTCAAGGACGGCACCGTCAACTATTCGTGGGGCCGCGTCGATAGCGCGACCACCGCGATACTGACCCTCTGCAAGGTGCGAGACCGATTGGTACTCGGCGAGATAAAGGACTTTTGCCGCCTGCTCGGAACCGAGCGTTCCGCCGGACACGACCGGCTCAGCGCGGCGTGTCGCGAGAAGTCGGCGCAATAGGACTACCGATCCGGGTCGATCTCGTCCCAGTCCTGCCCGAGATTACCGATCAGCCAATAGAGCGCGCGATACCGTTCCTCGGCGATCCCGGGATCAAGCCCCGCGGGCAGGTCGCGATCCTGTTGAACAGCCTGCGTAATGGCATTGCGATAGCGATAGATCAGGTCGGCCTGGTCCAGAATATCGTCGATGGGTCGCAATTCTGACGTGGCGAGTAGTGTGTCGACCGTCTTTCCCTGCAGATGCTTACCAAGCTTTCGCATCTGCACGATCTCGCGGGGCGGTTCGAGCGTATCGACCAAAGAGAGTGCCCAGACGAATGTCCATGCGGCCTCGTAACGCCACGCATAACGAATGCGGTCCAATGTCGAGGGCGACTGGTTCGAGATAAACGCGGCCTCGTCGTCGGAAAGGTCAGATCGCACGCCGAAATCATCGAGCAGACGCTCTATCTTTTCCTGCGCCGCGCCTTCTCCCTTGATCGCTGTCGCCAGTACCGCAAGGGTGCGGCGCACGACCTCTTCATGGGATCGCGGCAGGGCTTGTCTCGCATCGACAATCGGCGGCAGCGAAACGTCTACGGGAATACCCTCGGCCAAGAGAACCGCTTCCGACCTGTCCTTTCGTGCAAAAGCAGCCTCGGTCGGTTCTGCAACCGCATTCAGCGCTGAGACCTCTGCAACAGGCCCGCTATCCGACTCGGCAAGGGCCGTGTGCGCGATAACACCTCCGACGAGGCCAAGGGCAATGCAGAGCAGTCTCATGAAAAGCAAGGTATCCTGTCTCGCAAGGATGGCAACGGTTCGGAAACGCCGAATAGCGTTAAGTTGCGACCGTATAAAGGCGCGCCTCGGCACGCATTGGCCACAACCCAACGCGCCATCGCCCGAGACAGAGGCAGGGGCGCGTTACTGAAGGATCATCGCTTTCAGCTCGTCGATGCTGACATCCTCGTCTTCCCATGCGACCTGTATCATTCCCTGAATCTCGGCGATCCGTTCTTGGGTAAGGGAAAGGCTCAGGGAAGGGACACTGCCGCCCTCGGTCGAAATTGCCTCGAAGCCCAACTGGGAACAGGCATCGAATGAGTGCATATCCATCCCTTTAACAACGGGCAGTGACCCCTTGATCAGGGAAAATTTCCTCTGGTTTTCAGGGTCCAGCACGACATCCGCCAGCATAGCCTGCGCCTTTTGCATGTCGGGGTTCTGGGCCTTCGGCAAGACAAAAATGTCGAGTACAATTGTCAGGGTTTCGTTGTTTCCGGGGGCAATCATGCAATCGAAGTCTCTACCGATGACCTTGCCCGCCTTTAGAAATTCACCCTTCGCCCAATCCCCCATCAACTGAGCCGCCGCCTTGCCTTCCATCACGTCATTGGTCGATTCCGACCAGATGTCATGGGCGAAGTCGGGGCTTGTGGCCTCGTCGCGCAATCTTTGCATCACCCGAAACGTCTTTTCGAGGCCGGGACCGTCGATGGCGAGGTCCAGTCGGCCCTCCAGCAAACGCTTGTAGCAATCGATCCCCGCGACATCGATCATGACCGCTACAAACAGCGCCACTCGCTCCCAAGGTGCATGGCCGATGGCGAGCGGTCGGTATCCGGCGGCCCGGATAACCTTTGCTTGTTCGAGAAAATGCGCCCAATCACGCGGCGGTTCCAGCCCGAGCTCTCGGTAGATAGGCGTGTTCCGCCACAACCAGTTGCCGCCATGCAGACCCACGGGCAATGCACCGACATTGCCGTTCACGCGCAAAACATCGGCAACGGAGGACAGGATCGAGGTCAACTCATCTTCGCTGGCAATTTCTGACAGAGACGAGAGAATTTCCAGCGAATAGAGCCGCTCGATCTCGGGACCGCCATGCCATTGAACCGCCGATGGGGCATACCCGCTCTTGATGCGGTCGATGGCGTAGGCTTTCAGCGCCACTTCGTTCGCACGGGGCGCGTCGTACCATTTGCCGCCCCGTTGCTCGAAACTATCGGAGAAAACCTGCAGGGCCGCGCGTTCGGCTGGCCCTTGCCAATAGTGGAGGACTTCGACGCTCTCCGCGCGGCCCAGCCCCGTGCCGGAGAGGAGCAGCGCCGCCGCCAGGGACACTCGTTTCATGCTGTAACACTCTCTTGCGTGATGCGTTTCGCCTCGGGCGCGGCATCGCTTGCCGGTCGAACAAGGCGTTCCGCTGGCAGGCGCAGGGTGAAACAACTGCCCTGCCCTGGCGTGCTTTCCAGACTGATTTCGCCCCCATGGGAGTCCATGACTTTCTTTGCGATGGCAAGGCCAAGGCCGAGGCCGCCCGCCTGTCGATTGAACGCCCCCTCGACCTGCTCGAAGGGCTCGAACAGTGTTTCGGCGACGTCCGGGTCGATGCCGATGCCGCTGTCGGATATGGCGACCACGGCGCCGCCCTTATCATCGGCGTTGCCTGTAATCGTGACCGCGCTTTCGGGCGAGGAGAACTTGATCGCATTATCAATGAGGTTCAGCAGCGCTTGGTAAAACAGCCGCCGATCGACCCGGATCGCTGTATCTTTCGGCAGATTATCGTTGAAATAAAGCGTGACGTCCCGTTTCGCCGCCTGATCCTTCAGCAGCATCCGCGCATCCGCCAGGATGTCTGTCAAAGGCACGTCGGATTCCTCAAGATCATACCGGCCCGATTCGTAGCGGGAGAATTCGAGAATATCCTCAACGATGCTCAGCAGATGCTTCCCGCTCTGGTGAATATCGCCCGAAAAACCCTTATAGGACTCGATCTCGTGCTTGCCGAACAGCTCATCTTTCATGATCTCGGAAAACCCGATTACCGCATTCAGAGGCGTGCGCAATTCATGGGAGACCACCGCCAGAAATTCAGTTCTCGCCCGAACGCCCCGCATTGCATCCTCGTAAAGAAGGCGGGCGCGGCCCTCGGCGAGTTGAAGTTCGGCATTCTTGCGCCCAAGGCTTTCGGAAAACTGCAATTCGCGGTCAATTGCCTGCCTTTGTTCAGAAAGGGCCGGGGCGATGATCAAGCGCCATGATGCCAAAAGAGACAGCAGCAACAGCAAGATCGCCGATACGTTGCCAGCATGGACATACTCGATATTTCGTTGCTGGCGATCACGCGTTTTATAAACGAGTTCTTCGAGAGAGCGGCCCACCATGCCCGTGCGGGATGACACCAGATCGACGACGCTCGGGCGCGCAAACCGCTCCTTCAGGTTCTCGAAATCGATGCTCGCGAAAGAGGACGCACGCTCGATAAACGTATCGATACGCGGCACGATGATCGTCAGCAGTTCGCGGGATTCGTCATCCATTGAATCGAACGGGCCGATACCGCCTTCTTCGTCGGCCACCATCTCGGCGAGGGATTGTTCCAGTTGTTCGACCTTTTGACTCAGATCGGTCTGCAACGCCTCGATGTAGGGCTGGCTCGGCGATTGATTGGCCAGTTCGCGATAGAAGCGTTGCAGGCCGTCACTGACATTCTCGAAGTCGGTATGCAGGCGGCTGGCGGCCATATCGAAAGCAACGATACGCGACGTCTGGTTCTTGCCGACCACCGAAAACCCGAAGGTCGCGACCAACAACAGAAGCTGGATTCCGGCAGCCACCAGAAATGCCTTCGAGAGATTTCTGTGTCCCTCCAGACCACTGCCCACAAAAGCCTCTTTCACGCAAGATTACTCGATCCGTTAATTCAACATAGCGAACATGGGATTGTTTTGTAAATAAATCACTCACGATTTCATCAATCTCTTAGCAAAAAAGAAACCAAACTTGGCATTGTATAAATATTCATCTGCAATCGCGGGTTACTCAGTTGCAAATATTTCGTAAAGGAGTTGATGACTCTTCATGCTTATATAAGAGCAGCGAAGGCGGAGGATGACATGACTTATCTCGTAACCGGTGTTGCCGGGTTCATCGGCATGGCGACGGCCAAGGCATTGCTGGCACGCGGCGAGCGGGTGGTCGGCATCGACAACTTGAACGACTATTACGAAGTCGCCCTGAAACGCGAGAGACTGGCGGAACTGACCCCGTTCGGCACGGCGTTTGAGTTTATCGAGGCCGACATCGCCGATACGACAGCGGTCAACGCCCTGTTCGCGGCGCACGGGATCCGGCGTGTGATCCACCTCGCGGCTCAGGCCGGGGTGCGGTATTCGCTGGAAAACCCCCATGCCTATGTGCAGTCAAATGTGGTCGGGCACCTGAATATTCTTGAGGCCGTACGCCATTCAGACACCGTCGAGCACAGCGTCTATGCCTCATCTTCCTCGGTCTATGGGGCCAATGAGGAACAGCCCTTCAGCGAGGCGGATCGTGTGGACCAGCCCGTCTCGCTTTATGCCGCCACCAAACGCGCCGACGAATTGATGAGCCGCAGCTATGCGCATCTCTACAATCTGTCGTTGGTCGGTCTGCGCTTTTTCACCGTCTATGGCCCGTCAGGTCGCCCTGATATGGCCCCGTGGCTGTTCACCTCGGCCATTCTCAAGGGCGAGCCGATCAAAGTCTTTAATCATGGCGAGATGCGCCGGGACTTTACCTATATCGACGACATCGTCGCGGGCGTGATCGCAGCCGCCGATATGAACCCCCTGCCCGGCGAAGGGGCCGAGCGCCACCGCGTCTACAATATCGGCAATAACAAGCCCGAGCGCCTGATGGACTTTATCGCCGCCATCGAGGGCGCGGCGGGGCGCAAGGCGGAAAAGATCATGCTGCCGATGCAACCCGGCGACGTGCATGAAACCTATGCCAATATCGACCGGATCAGCGCCGATCTGGGCTTTGCCCCCACGACGTCGCTTGCCGAGGGAATCCCGCAATTTGTGGATTGGTTCAAACGGCGACATAGATTGACTTAATCGAGGCAAAACCGGCGAGGCATAGCGTGATCCGAAAAATTCTATTGATCGCTATACTCGCCCTCGGGGGTGCAGCGGCCTGTGCGTGGACCCCGGATATTCCGCGCGCGGAGCTGCACGCGAAGTACCTGAGCGACGAGAGCGATCTGGTCGAGGTCGCCGGGACGGTCCTGCATGTGCGCGATAGCGGGCCGCGTGATGCGGAAACCGTCGTGATGATCCACGGCTTCGGGTCGAGCCTGCATACCTGGGAAGACTGGGCCGCAGTCTTGGAGGCCGACTACCGGACCGTGCGGTTCGATATGCCCGGTGCGGGCCTTTCCCCCGCCGATCCGCTGGATGATTACACCGACCCAAGGGTTGTCTCGCTGTTGCTTGCCCTGATGGATCGGCTTGAGATTCCCGACGCCGTGTTGATCGGCAATTCCATCGGCGGGCGCATCGCGTGGCGGATGGCGGCGGAGCATCCGGCCCGCGTCAGCGGCCTTGTCCTCGTCGCACCGGACGGGTTTGCGAGCCCGACCTTCAGCTACGGCGAGGCCCCCGAGGTGCCCGCGATCATGCACGCCAGCAAGGTGTTCATGCCCCGCTGGGCCGTCCGCCCGAATCTTGCTGTCGCCTATGCCGACCCCGATGCGCTGGATGAGCCGACGCTGGAACGCTATCACGACCTGCTGCTCGCCCCCGGCAATCGCGGCGCGCTGATTTCGCGAATGGAGCAGACTGTGTTGACCGACCCGGTGCCGTTTCTGGAGCGGATCGACGTGCCCGTCCTGTTAGTGTGGGGCGAGGAAGACGGAATGATTCCGGTGGAGAATGGGCAAGACTATCTGGACGCCCTGCCCAACGCGCGGCTCGTGCGCCTGCCCGATCTGGGCCACCTGCCAATGGAAGAAGGCCCCGCCCGTTCGCTGGAACCGGTGCTGGAGTTTTTGGCGAGTCGCAACGACAGTTGACCCACGGCGCAGGGCGTGGTGGATCACGCCATGCTCGCGATTGCCCTCATACTCGATGCTGTTTTTGGAGAGCCTGACTGGCTGTGGCGGCGGGTGCCGCATCCGGCGGTTCTCATGGGTCGGGCGGTCGATGCGCTGGATCAACGGTTAAACCGGGGCAGCGCGCCGTTATTCAAAGGCATCGTTGCAGTCCTCGCCCTAATCGCCCTTTCGCTTGTCGTCTCCGTGCCGCTCTCATGGCATGGCTTCGCCGGCGTGTTCGAGGTCATCGGCGCGGCCATCCTGCTCGCCCAGCGCAGCCTGTCCCAGCATGTCAACGCGGTGGCAGCGGGTCTCGACATCTCGCTGGACGAGGGCCGCCGCAAGGTCGCGATGATCGTGGGCCGCGACCCGGAGACCCTCGACGAGAGCGGCGTCGCCCGCGCGGCCATCGAGAGCGCCGCCGAGAACTGGTCAGACGGCGTCATCGCCCCCGCCTTCTGGTTTCTGGTCGCGGGTCTGCCGGGGATCGTCATCTACAAGATGATCAATACGGCGGATTCCATGATCGGCCACCGCAATGACCGCTATGCCCGTTTCGGCTGGGCCGCCGCGCGTCTGGATGATGTTCTGAACTGGATTCCTGCACGGTTGAGTGGGTTGCTCATCTGCCTGATCGGTGGCCGCCGTCCCGCCCTCAAACTCATGTGGCGCGACGCGCGCAAGCACCGCTCGCCCAATGCCGGATGGCCGGAAAGCGCCCTTGCGGCAACCCTAGGCATCGCGCTGGCGGGGCCACGGGTCTATGGCGGGGTGACCACGGATGATCCGTTTTTGAACGAGAGCGGCAGGCGTGAGCTGACGCCGATCGACGTTCGCGACGCTGTTGCGACGTTGTGGATGGGATGGGTCGTCGTTCTGGTCTGCGCCATGGTCATTGGCGGCATTGGCTATGCCTTGGCTGCGGCATCAAGCTGACGCTGCCGCTCGGCAAATCGGGCACGATCAGCGTCGGAATACTCATTGATACAGGCCGGACAACTGACGCCCTCACGATACTCTGATTGCGTCGCGGCCTCGGGCGAAACCGGACGTCCACACGCACCGCAGGCACTATGGGAGCCTTGCGCGAGGCCATGGCCGACCGAGACCCGCTTGTCGAACACATAGCACTCACCGTTCCAGCGGCTGTCATCCTCAGGCACGGTTTCGAGGTATTTCAGGATGCCACCCTTCAGGTGATGCACCCCGTCGACGCCCTCGCCGATCAGCCAGCTTGTCGCCTTTTCACAACGGATACCGCCGGTGCAGAACATCGCCACTTGCTTACCGGCAAAACGATCCCGGTTCGCCTGCCACCAGTCAGGAAACTCGCGAAAGCTGTCGGTTTGAGGATCGAGCGCGCCCTCGAAACTGCCGATCATAGTCTCGTAGGTATTGCGGGTGTCGATGACCACCACATCATCGCGGCCAATCAGATCGTTCCAGTCCTCCGGCTCGACATAAGTGCCAACGCGAGCGCGGGGGTTGGTGTTCGGCTGGCCCATGGTGACGATCTCGGCCTTGAGCCGGACCTTCATGCGCCGAAACGGCACCGCGTCCGCCGTCGAGCGCTTCCAGTCGAGGTCAGCACATCCCGGCAAGGCGCGCAGGTGGGCCAGCACAGCCGCGATACCCGGCTCCGGCCCCGCAATCGTGCCGTTGATCCCCTCGCTCGCGAGCAACAACGTCCCGCGTATCCCGTGCGCCTCGCACAGCGCCAGCAAAGGCTCGCGCAGAGCGTCGGGGTCCGCAAACTCGGTGAAGTGATAGAGCGCTGCAACGGTGACGGTCATGACGGCTCAGGCAGCATAGGCTTCACGGACATAGCGCGCG
>CALGNO010000023.1 GCA_937958625.1 uncultured Neomegalonema sp. | reverse complement strand
TCCGATGCCGCCGTGAAGGTCGATCTGGCAAGCGGCACCGGCGCGGGCGGCCATGCCGAGGGCGACACGCTCATCAGCATCGAAAAACTCTACGGCTCGGCCTTTGGCGACAGCTTGTCCGGCAGCGCAAGGTCGGAGGCATTCGATGGCGGCGACGGCGATGATGTGATTTCCGCCGGTGCAGGCAATGACGAACTTGTCGGCGCGGCGGGGGCCGATGATCTGATCGGCGGAGAGGGCATCGACACCGCCTCCTATATCGACTCCGACGCTGCGGTGACGATTGATCTGGAGGCGGGCACGGGTCTAGGCGGCCATGCCGAGGGCGATACCCTCGACGGCATCGAAATCGTCGAGGCATCGCGCTTCGATGATACCCTGCTCGGATCATCGTCGGGCGACGTTCTGCTCGGGCTGGGCGGCGCGGATACCATCGCCGGTCGCGGCGGCAATGACACGCTCGAAGGGGGCCGGGGAGATGACCGGCTCGATGGCGGCGACGGCAACGACACCGTCTATGGCGGCGGCGGCGATGACCGTGTCGCGGGGGGCGCGGGCAATGACCGGCTCTACGGCGACACCGGCAACCTGTTTGTCAATGGCGGTTTCGAGACCGTCCCGGTTGCTCAGGATCAGACCGCGCTCGAAGTCACCGTCGAGGGCTGGAATCCGAACCAGTCCCTCACCTTCTGGCAGTCCGGCCACGAGGGCGTTGCCCCCAGCGAAGGCTATATCTTCCTCAGCATGGATGCCCGGGACACGTCCGAACAGGACGAGATGATCGCGCAAACCGTCGAAACCGAGGCGGGGCAGACCTATCGCCTGACCTTCTCCCTTGCATTGCAACCGGGCGCCGATCCGGCAAGCTCCGGTGTCGAAGTGCTGCTCGACGGCGTGGTCATCGCGACGGTGGCCCCGCGTTCGGAAAGCTGGGAGGCCATCTCCCTCGACGTGACACCGACGCAAGCGCAATCGACCTTTACCTTCCGCGAAGTCGCAGGCCAGAGCGACGGTTCGGGCGCGCTGCTCGATGCCGTCTCGTTGTCGCCGGTCGGCGATGACGTTCTGACGGGCGGGGCAGGCAATGACCGTCTGTTCGGCGATCTGGGGGCCGACCATTTCGATGGCGGCGAGGGCCAGGACGATGCCCGCTACGAGGCCTCCCACGCGGCGGTGCATGTGAACTTGCAGGCCAATACCGGCACCGGCGGTTTTGCCGAGGGCGATACCTATAACAGCATCGAGCGCGTTTTCGGGTCGCGCGATCACAGCGATACGCTGACGGGCACCGACGCGGGCGATGAACAGCTTTACGGGCTGGGCGGCGACGACACGATCTCGGGCCGCGATGGCCGCGATCATCTCAGCGGCGGCACCGGCGACGACGTCCTGAGCGGCGGCGGCGGCAATGACAGTCTGACGGGCGACGAGGGCAATGACGTCATCTCGGGCGGTGACGGCGATGACTACATCACCGGTGATGACGGGGCTGATACCATTCGCGGCGATGCGGGCACTGACACCATCGATTATCGCGGGTCGGGCGAGGTCGTAACGGTCTATCTCGACGGGCGGACCAGCTCGGGCGGCTGGGCCGACGGCGACAGCGTCGTCGGTGTGGAGCGCATCCACGGCACCAATCGCGGCGGCGATACGATCCATGGCAGCGACGATCGCGAGCTGATCCACGGCTGGAATGGCGACGATACGCTCTATGGCGGCGGCGGTCATGACTTCGTCGGCGGCGGTGATGGCAATGACCGCATCGACGGCGGCGATGGCGATGATGAGATCATGGACGGCGAGGGCGACGACATCGTCTATGGCGGCGCGGGCTTCGACCGGTTCTACGCCTTCGGCGGTGCCGATGCCTATGACGGCGGCACGGGCGTAGACATCGTGGATTACCGCCGCTCGGATACCGGCATCACCATCGCCCTCGACGGCACCGTCGGCTCGGGCGGCCTTGCCGAGGGTGATACGCTGGTCAATATCGAGCGCATCTATGGCGCGCGGTCTGCGGCTGATACCATCGGCGGGTCCGAGGGCAATGACTGGCTCTATGGTTTCGGCGGCGACGATGCGCTGTCGGCGGGCGCTGGCAACGACTATCTGCATGGCGGAGACGGCGACGATACCCTCGACGGCGGTGCGGGCAGAGATACCCTGCGCGGCGGCGAGGGCGATGACCGGCTCAACGGCGCGGACGGCAACGACACCTTCATCGTCGAGGCGGGCGCGGATGCCATGGATGGCGGCGCGGGCATCGACAAGATCGACTATCGCGCCTCGACCACCGGCATCGTCATCGACCTGAACGGCGGCGTCGGTTCGGGCGATCTGGCCGAGGGCGATACCCTGGTCAATATCGAGCGCATTTACGGCGCGGGGTCGGCGGCGGACACCATCGGCGGGTCCGAGGTCAAGGACTGGATTTACGGCCTGGGCGGCGACGATGCCCTCTCCGGCGCTGGCGGCAACGATTACCTGAACGGCGGCGACGGCAACGATACGCTGCATGGCGGTGCGGATAACGACGCCCTGCGCGGCGGCGCGGGCGATGACCGGTTGAACGGCGATGACGGCAACGACGCCTTTATCGGCGAGGCGGGTGCGGATGCCATGGATGGCGGCGCAGGCATCGACAAGGTCGACTACCGCGCCTCGACCACCGGCATCGTCATCGACCTGAACGGCGGCGTCGGCAGCGGCGATCTGGCCGAGGGCGATACGCTGGTCAATATCGAGCGCGTCCACGGCTCGGCGACTGCGGGGGATGCGATCACCGGCTTCGACAATACCGACCGTCTTTACGGCTGGGGCGGCGACGACGTTCTGTCCGGCGAGGGGGGCAGCGATTACCTCGACGGCGGCGATGGCGACGATACGCTTTTGGGCGGCGCGGGCAATGACACCCTGCGCGGCGGCGAGGGCGATGACAGCCTTCAGGGCGGCGACGGCGATGACCGCTTCTTTGGCGATGCCGGAGCCGACGCGATGCAGGGCGGCGAGGGTGCCGACATGGTCGATTACCGCGCCTCGACGGCGGGCATCGTCATCGACCTCAAAGGCGGCACCGGCGCGGGCGGACTGGCCGAGGGCGACACGCTGACCGGGATCGAGCGCCTCTACGGCGCGCGCGATGCGGCGGATACCCTCACCGGGTCAGACGAGAAAGACTGGATCTACGGCTCCGGCGGTGACGACGTTATCTCGGGCGCGGGCGGCGACGATTACCTCAGCGGCGATGACGGCGACGACACGGTCAACGGCGGCGAAGGCAACGACTCCCTGCGCGGCGGTGATGGCGATGATGTGCTGAACGGCGGCGACGGCGACGATGCCTTCCTCGGCGAGAGCGGCGCGGACGCGATGGATGGCGGCTCGGGCATCGACAAGGTCGATTATCGCGGTTCCTCGGTCGGGATCGAGATCGACCTGCTCGGCGGCACCGGTTCGGGTGGTCTGGCCGAAGGCGATACCCTGACCGGCATCGAGCGCATTCACGGCTCGGCCACCGGCGATGACCGGATCACCGGCTCGAATGTCACCGACTGGGTCTATGGCTGGGGCGGCAATGACGTTCTCACCGGCGGCGCGGACCGCGATTACATCTATGGCGGCGCGGGCGATGACGTGATCCTCGGCGACGAAGGCAACGACGTGATCGACGGCGGGGCGGGGATCGACACCCTCGACTACCGCGCAGAGACGGTGTCGCTCGATCTCGACGTAGCAGGCGGACGCTTCGGCGGCGGCACTGCCGAGGGCGACCGGGCCACGGGCATCGAGGTCATTCTGGCCGGATCGGGAGACGACGTCTTTACCGCCGGGTCGGGCGCAATGACCCTGAATGGCGGTGCGGGCAACGACACGATGATCGGCGGTGCCGGGGCAACAACCTTTATCGGCGGCGAAGGCCTCGACACGGTCAGCTATGCCAACAGCGCCTATGGCGTAACCTTGGACGTAAGCGGCGGTTGGTCAGGTGACAGCTATGTCGAGGTCGAGCGTTTCGTCGGCTCATCCCACGACGACACGCTGCTCGGGTCGAGCGCAGGCGACCATCTGGACGGCTCGGCAGGCAACGATGTCCTGATCGGCGGCGCGGGGGCTGATACCCTGATCGGCGGCGCGGGCACTGACACGGCTGATTACAGCGGCGCAGATTCCGCAGTGGCCGTCGATCTTGCGGCTGGCTCCGGCTCGCTGGGCGATGCGGCGGGCGATACCTTCGATTCCATCGAGCGGGTTGTCGGCAGCCGTTTCGATGACGCGCTAAACGGGTCGAGCGCCTCCGACGCCCTTTACGGCGGTGCAGGCAACGACAGCCTCAGCGGCGCGGGCGGGTCCGATTACCTCTCCGGCGGCGAGGGCAATGATGTCATCGACGGCGGCGGCGGTAACGATACGCTGGTCGGCGATGGCGGCAGCAACACCCTCATCGGCGGCTCGGGCAACGACACGTTCATCGGCGGCACCGGCAGCGATGCGATGGATGGCGGCACCGGAACCGACATCGCCGATTACCGCGCGTCGTCAGGGGGTATCGAGCTTGAGCTGGATACGGGCGGTTTCAGCGGCGATGCCCTGGGCGATACCTACACGTCGATCGAGCGGGTCTACGGCACGGCCTTCGACGATGGCCTCATCGGCGGCACGTCCAACGACCGGCTGTATGGCTTTGATGGAAACGACGTCATCATCGGCGCGGGCGGCGGCGACTTTATCAGCGGCGGCAACGGCGCGGATTATCTCGCCGGGATCGACGGCAACGACACGCTCTATGGCGGCGGCGGCGATGATGACATCACGGGCGATGCGGGCAATGACAAGCTCTTCGGCCAGGGTGGATCGGATACCCTCGTCGGCGGTACGGGCAACGATACGCTGGATGGCGGCGGCAGTAACGACCGGCTGTTCGGCGGCACCGGTGACGACACCCTGACGGGGGGCAACGGGGCCGACAGCTTTATCTTCGAGGATAGCTGGGGTGCCGACACGATCACGGACTTTGCCAATAACGGCGCTGAAACCCTCGATTTCAGTGACGTGGCGGGCATCGACAGCCTTGCCGACCTGATCGTCACCGACGAAGAAGAGGGCGCGCTGATTGCCTTTGGCGAGAATACGGTTCTGCTGAACGGTATTGCCGCCGCCGATTTGATGGAGGACAGTTTCCTCTTCTGATGAAGCGCCCGGCGGGGATGTCGATGAAGACGCTCGAGATTCTGGAACGGTTGATCGCGTTCGATACGGTCAGCGCACACCCGAATCGCGAGCTGATCCACTTCGTCCGCGACCTGCTGCAAACGCGAGGCATCGACGCGCAGGTGATCCACGACGAAAGCGGCGGCAAGGCGAACCTTTACGCCACCATCGGCCCCGCCGACCGTCCCGGTGTGCTGCTGTCCGGCCATACCGATGTCGTGCCGGTCGAGGGGCAGGACTGGACCCTGCCGCCGTTTCGCCTGACGCAACGGGACGGCAAGGCCTATGGGCGCGGCGCGGCGGATATGAAGGGCTTTGTCGCCTGTGCCATCGCTGCCGCGCTGGAGGCGGCGACGCGGCCCCTCAAGACGCCTTTGCATCTGGCCCTGTCCTATGACGAGGAAATCGGTTGTATCGGCGTGCGCTCGCTGATCGACATGCTGCGCGCGGCGCCGTTTCGTCCGGCGCTGTGCATTGTCGGCGAACCCACCGCCATGGCCGTGGCGACGGGCCATAAGGGCAAGCTGGCGGCGCGGGCGGTGTGCAGGGGCCGCGAGGGACATTCAGCCCTCGCCCCCTTCGCCCTGAACGCGATCCACCTTGCGACGGACCTGATCAACGAAATACGCGCGATACAGGCCCGGATTGCCGGGGGCGGAGGCCGCGACGATGATTACGACGTGCCTTACACGACTCTGCATGTGGGCCGGATCGAGGGCGGCGTGGCGCTCAACATCGTGCCCAACCTATGCCGCGTTGATTTCGAGATTCGAAACATTGCCCAAGACGATCCGACAGCGCTCCTCAACGAGATTCGCGCCGCAGCGGACCGCATCGTGGGCGCGGCTCGGCAACAGGCGGAGGAGGCCGCGATAGAGATCGAGGTCTTCAACACCTATCCCGGCCTCGATACCCCCCGCGACGCCGAGGCAGTCGCCTTCGTCAAATCCCTGACCGGGGCGAACGGCACGATCAAGGTCGCCTTCGGCACCGAGGGCGGCTTGTTCTCGGGCGCGTTGGGCATCCCGACCGTGGTGTGCGGTCCCGGCTCAATGGCACAGGGACACAAGCCCGACGAGTTCGTCTCGCTCGACCAACTCTCCCAATGCGACATGATGCTGGCACGGTTGATCGAACGGCTGGAAAGCGGACTTTAGGTCTGCTCACTCATCCCCCGGCACCCCATAAGACGGGGCCTCGCACGGATCGAGGGCGCGCTGGGTATAGGCATCCAGCTGCGGCTTATAAACGGCCCACGCCGTCGCCACCGCCTCGATGGGGCAATCTTCGGTCCAGTCACAACGCAGGTCGGCTACCGGCCAACTGACCTTATCGCAAAGCTGCATCCCCGCCGAATGAACCGGCCCCGCCTCACCCCCGGCGGCCAGCCCCGCGCGCATCGCCGCGATCACGCGGTCGCCGAGAGGGCCGGTCGCGCTCTGGAACCCGTCCACGATGGCCTGCGGCACGCCATCATTGGCCAAAAGATTGCCGCCCGAGGCAACATCGACCCCCTCGGCCTGGGTCCAGATGCCCAGCGAGTTCGGCCCGGAATGAATCGCCGTGCGCCCTGCTGTGTCGATAACCAGAACCTGCCGATACTCGGTATAGGCGCGGGTGGCCTGAATATCGGCAATCGCAGCCTGCGCCGACAGGCCCGCCGCCATCAGATCGAGGGCATACGGCCCCAGCGAAGGGTCGGTGATATTCTGGCTCGCCACCGCACCCACCCCGGCGCGGGTATAGGCACAGCGCGCGGCCACGGCGGGGGAGGACGACGCGATGCCGATGCCGAACATCCCGGTTTCGGCACAGCGGGCGACGAGGGAAAAGGTCATCGGCTTACTCCGGGATTACGGCGGTGGCGTCGATCTCGACCAGCCATTCGGGCCGTGCCAGCGCCTGCACCACCAGCCCGGTACAGACGGGATGCACGCCCTTGATGTACGCGCCCATGGTCCGATAGATCGCCTCGCGGTGACGAATATCGGTGATATAGACCACCAGCTTGACCAGATGGCTCATGTCGCCGCCCGCCTCCTCGATCAACTGCCGGATATTCTGCATGACTTTGTGAGTCTGTTCGGCGGCGTCCGTGCTGTCGATATTCCGCGCATCATCGAGGTTCTGCGGGCACTGGCCACGCAGATAGACCGTCGCCCCGCCCCGGGTGATGACCGCATGGCACAGGTCGTTATCGAGCTTTTGCTCGGGATAGGTCTCCGAGGTGTTGAACGGGCGCAGTCTGGTATGGGTCATGTCATGTCCATTGTTGCCCGGTGCGGCGCTGGGCGGCGGCGTGATAGTCCAGATACGTGCGCTGGGTCGCGATGTGATCGGCGAGGTGCTTTGCGTCGTGCCACACGCCCCAGATAAAGGTCGAACCACGCCGGGATTGCCACGGCAGGCCAAGGAAAAAGACACCCGGCTCCGAGGATACCCCGCGCTGATGCCTCGGCGCGCCGCTCTCGTCAAAGGCATCGACCTTCAGCCAGCCGAAATCGCGCGCATAGCCCGTCGCCCAGATGATCGAGCTTACCCCCGCCTCCGCCAGATCGAGCCTGCGCACCGGGTCGGTCATGCAAGCCGGGTCAGGGCCGATGCGGCGCGCCTCCGGCTCCTCGGGTAAGTCGAGGCCATTGCGCTCAACATAGGCATCTGCGAGGTCGAGCATCGCGAGATAGCTCGCATCCCCGGCGGCGATATTGTCGGCCAGATCGGCGGCGAAGGTCAGAACACCGTTCTCGTAGCGCTCGGTCATCCCGGTCAGGGTCATGCCGCCCGCCGCAAACTGCCGAAAATCGACCGTCCTGCCGCCCTCTGCCCCGCTGACGGCAATCGTCACATGCTCGGTGCCGGGGGAGGGCGCGGCGATGTCCCAGAGACCCAACACCCCCAGCCACCAGCAGAAATCCCGTCCGCGATAGCGGCGCGGCGGCCTGTCATGGGGACCGGCAGAGAGGTAAACCTTGCGCCCTTTCCGCATCAGCTCATCGGCAATCTGCGCCCCCGAAGACCCGGCCCCGACCACCAGCACCGCGCCTGCTGGCAGTTGATCCGGGTTGCGATAATCGAAGGAGTGAATCTGTTTCACCGGCGCATCATCGGGCACCACCGGCGGGATCACCGGACGCTGAAATGCACCGGTCGCCGACACGATATTGCGCGCCTCGATCCGGCCTGCGGAGGTCTCGACGATAAAGCCGGGTTGTCCGGCGCGGCGCTCGGCGCGCGTGACCGTCACACCGCATCGGATCGGCGCGTTAATCTGCTCGGCATAGCGCACGAAGTAATCGGCGATGGCCTCCTTCGCCGGAAAGCCATCGGGACCGACGCAATCGAACTCCAGCCCCGGAAGCCGGTCGTGCCAGGCCGGGCCGTTGGCGACCAGCGAGTCCCAACGCCCGCTGCGCCATTTCTCGGCGATCCTGTCTTTTTCGAGAACCAGATGATCGATTTCGTGGCGGCTCAGATGCTCGCTCATGGCCAGTCCGGCCTGACCCGCGCCGACCACCAGCGTATCAATCGTTTCGGTGGTCATGGCGTCGCTGTCGTCCCTTCTGCCGCATCCACGGAGGCTGCATCAAACCAGTGCTTCGAGTAAAGCGGCGCAACCGCGCATGAGCCGGGTCCGGCTTTGGCTCAAAGGGTCATCTCCATGTCGAAATGCGGGATTCCGGCGTCCATGTACTCGTCACCAAAGGCCACAAAACCAAGTTTGCGATAAAACTCCAGCGCATGGGTCTGTGCGCCGAGCCGCACGCGGGTATGGGGAGTGGCCCCGCGCATATGCTCGATCATATGCCGAATAATCGCCGCCCCTGCGCCCGTCCTCCGCACGGGGGCGATGACGCAAACCCGCTGAATCTTGGCGTAGCCGTCATTGAGCAGGTTAAGCCGCGCCGCGCCAATCGCCTCACCCTCCTGCCGCGCCAGAAAGTGCACGCATTGGTCATCGAGGCCATCGCGCTCTTCGTCTGGCGGCACATTCTGTTCGCCGATAAAGACGTCTTCGCGCAGGCGCAGGCACTCGGCGATGTCGGCAGCGCTGTCTGCAATCCTGATTTCCATCTTGTCCTTCATGCCCGTCGTTGCAGGTAGTGATCCCAAAGACCGTCGGGTCTGCCCGCTGCTCAATGCAAGGAGAATATCAGATTGACGACAAATCCATCCTTCGATGAAGAAATCCTTCGAGACGCGGCTGCGCCGCTCCTCAGGATGAGGAAAATCAACAGCTTACCTCACCCTGAGGAACGAGCGAAGCGAGTGTCTCGAAGGGTGTGAGCTTTGTCAGCAGTCTGATATGCGTGTTTGTTGAAGTGCCGCTTGTTTTCGGCCATATGCGGTGCCGCGCGGCGCGTGCCGCCGTTTCTGGAGGAACCGCGTGAGTTTTATCGAAACCCGGCGCAACCCGGACGATCCGGCGGCGTTCAAGGCGACCTTCGGGCGGTTCGCGACCGGCGTCAGTATCGTCACCTGTCATCCCGAGGGCGAGGGGCCTATGGGCGTGACGATCAATTCCATGACATCGGTTTCGCTGGACCCGGCGCTGGCGCTGTTTTGTCTCGATGAAGGGGCCAAGTCCCTGCCGCACTTTCTGCGCGCGGGGCATTTTGCCCTGAATATCCTTGCCGAAGATCAGGCCGATCTGTCGAATCGCTTTGCGGGCAATCATGCTCTCGGCGACGATGTGCCGACCGAGACATGGGATAGCGGCGCCCCCGTGCTCCGCTCGGCGCTGTCGGTGGCTGATTGCGTGCTGCTGGATACCTATGGTGGCGGCGATCATGTCATCCTGCTGGGCCGTGTCGTGCGAGTCGGCTATCGCGAGGACGCAGCGCCGCTCCTGTACTATGGCGGAGGCTACGGAAAGCTGGCCCCGTGACCCTGCACTTCGCCGAAGACGCGCCCTATTGGCACCGAGAGGCACCGCTCGACAGTGCGGAGGCACAGCCGATACCGGAAAAGGCCGATGTGGCGATTATCGGCGGCGGTTTTACCGGTCTGAGCTGCGCCCTCGAACTCGCGCGGCTGGGCCGGTCTGTCGTGGTGCTGGAGGCGCGGGAGCCGGGATTCGGCGCGTCGACCCGCAATGGCGGGATGCTCGGTTGGGGGCATCGGGCTGACCTGTCGAAACTGGAACAGCGTTACGGGGCCGAGGCGGCGCGGGCGATTATGGCCGAGGGGCCGGTATCCCTCGCGTTTACGCTCGGACTGATGGAGCGCGAGGGCATCGACTGCGACCTTCAGCATACCGGGCGCTTTCTGGCGGCGGCTTCGCCCCGACATTTCAACAAAATACGCCGGGACGTTGAAACGGTATTCCAGCCGATGGGCGTCGCCTGCCGCGTTGTCGAACCGCAGGATCAGGGCGCGGAAATCTCGACGCAGGTCTATTGCGGCGGGGCGGTTTTCGATGCCCACCACGCCGTGCACCCCGGCAAGTTTCATCGCGGATTGCTTGCGGCTGCCCTGCGCTCCGGTGCGAAGATTGCGAGCCAAGCCGCTGTAACCAAAATCGAACACAGCGGCGAGAGATGGCGGGTGCGGACCGTTCGCGGCGAGGTTACGGCGCGCGAGGTTGTCTTCGCTGCCAATGGCTATGCTGCACAGTTTACGAAGGCCCTGAAACCCTTTGCCGACACCATGCTGACCTTGCCCAGCTTTCTCATTGCGACCCAGCGCCTCGGCCAGAACCGGGTGAAGGCGCTGATGCCCGGCGGGCGCATGTATGTCGATACCCGCTCGTCGCATTCGTATTTCCGTCCCTCGCCCGATGGCGAGCGCATCTTGTGGGGCGGGCGGGCCTCGCTGACACCGCTTGAGGAGGCAACTGCAACCGACCGCCTGCGCCGCCACATGTCGAGCGTCTTTCCCGAACTGGCCGATACCGGAATCGACGATAGCTGGACCGGACGCATTGCCTATAGCCGCGATGGCGTGGCGCAGATCGGCAAGCTGAACGGCATCTGGTACGCGGGCGGTTATTGCGGCTCTGGCATCGCGATGGCGCCGTTTCAGGGCTGGCGGCTGGCCCAGAAGATTGCGGGCACGGCTGAGGCGGCGTCGCCCTTCGACGTCACCAGCCTGCGCGGCTGGCCGCCCTCATCCCTCATGCCGCTGGGCATCCGCGCCTTCGAGTTGTGGCATCGGTACAAGGACCGGCGCGAGGGCGTTCTGGCCCCGATTGCGTATCGCTGACGACCGGCTATGAGCCGCTGCGGCTATCCTTGCGCTGCATCCAGTCCGAGATCATCGTGTGCTGCACATTGGCCTGCGCCGTCGTGCGATAGAACGAGATCAACTCGCGCAGCGGTTCCGAAACCCGCTGAAAACCTGCGAGGAAGGCGACGATCACACCCACCGTCGTCGCATCCTCCAGCACCAGATAACCGCCATAAATCAACACGGTAAGCGGCGCGAGGGTGTTGAGAAAATTCAGGATCATCTTCATCCCGAACTTCACGAAGAAAAACCGCATCCGGTTGTTATAGACCTTGGGCAAGATGTCCTCTTCGCCCTGATTGCGCACACGCTCTCCATCGGTGGCGATGGCGCTCAGGTCGCGCATATAGCTGACGCGGACTTCTATCAGCGCGTTCAGCCGTTTCTGCAACAGCGGCGTCAGCAATATCTGCGGCACCATGAAGGCCAGTCCGAAAAGCGCAATGGTCGGCTCGACGATCATCATATAGATCACCGCCCCGATCAGCAGGGCGATATTCGTCGCTGCCTGGGTCACGCCCTCGCCGACATACCCGCCCAGCTTGTCGATTTCATTGGTCAGGATCGACACGGCGCTGCCGCTATCCTCCTCGCCATCTTCCACCCGCTCGCGATAGACCTTGAACAGGTGCGTGCGCGAATAGACGATGGCGCTTTCGGAAATCCAGCCCTGATAGAGCCTCAGGGCGTATTTCGTCAGCTGGTGAACGACGACCACCCCGAAATAAGTCGCGCCATACAGCATCAGCAATTCGTACGAGTCTTTCTCCAGCGCCCCATCGACGATGCGGCGTTGCAGCTCGATGGGGATCAGATCGAGGATGGCCACCATAATCGCGATCAGGCCCGCGCCGATCTGGTGACGCCCGCTCATGCGCCAGATATAGCGGGGCAGGGAGGTCGCGGGGCTGTCATCCCCGGTGCGCTCGACCGCACGCGGGTCTACGTCATCGACAACGCTCTCGACACCGGCATCGTAGGAGTCGTTGGACTGCTTGTCGCTCATGGGCCTGCCATTCACCTTGTGACTGACCTGCCTGTCACCGGTGGCCTTCGCTGTCGCTGGATAATGTAGCCCGATATGGCATCCGGCAACTCGGCAATCGACTTTCGCCGCGCCAACGCTATTGTCCGCCGCGAAGCCCTGACAGGAAGACCCCTTGTGACCGATTTGATCGATACCGCCGCGCGACTGCTTGATCTGGCCAAGAAAGCCGGGGCCGAACAGGCTTCTGTCGGGGCCGCTTGGCATGACGGGATCGAGGCTTCTGCCCGTGACGGCGTGATCGAGGAGATCGGGCGCTCCGAAAGCCTAGATATCGGCATTAGGGTATTGGTCGGTCAGCGACAGGCCTGTGTTTCAGCCTCCAGCGACAAGCCCGATGTGCTGAAAGAACTCGCCGAGCGCGCCGTGGCCATGGCGCGGGAGACGCCGGAAGACCCCTATTGCGGCCTGCCCGATGCCTTCGCCCGGGACGAGGACATGCCCGATTGCGACCTGTTCGACCCGGCGGAGGCGAGCGCCGATGGCCTGCGCGAAGTGGCCCTGACCGCCGACGCCGCCGCGCGAGAGGTCAGCGGTATCGCGAAAACCGACGGATCGAGCGCAAGCTGGTCTCGCCGCAACGCCGCGCTGGTGATGTCGAACGGTTTTTCCGCCGAGCGGCGCGGCAGTTTCTGGGGCACCTCCTGCACGGCGATTGCGGGCGAAGGTTTGGGGATGGAGCGCGATTATGCCTGGACCAGCGCCCGCCACCGCGAAGATCTGCGCGATCCGGCAGAGGTCGGGCGCGAGGCGGGCGAACGCACGGTCAAACGCCTGAACCCCCGCAAGGTGACGACGTGTCAGGTGCCAGTGATCTACGACCAGCGCCTTGCGGCCTCGCTTTTGGGCAGCTTTCTGGGCGCGATCAACGGCGCAGGCGTCGCGCGCGGGTCCAGTTTTCTGAAAGACAAGCTGGGCCAGAAAGTGTTCGCCGAGGGTGTATCAATCTATGACGACCCCCACCGTCGGCGCGGTCCCGCTTCGCGGCCCTTCGACGGCGAGGGACAGGCGACCCGCCGCCTTGATCTGATTGAGGATGGCCGCCTGACGACCTGGATTCTCGATACCGCAACCGGGCGACAGCTTGAGATGGAATCGACCGGCTCGGCCTCGTTCGGCATTGGCAGCCCGCCGCGCCCGTCCTCGTCGAACGTCGTCCTTGCCCCCGGCGCGACCACCCGCGCCGATATGATCGCGGGGCTGGAGCAAGGCTTTCTCATCACCGAAATGCTCGGCGCGAGCATCAACCCGACCACCGGCGATTATTCGCGCGGGGCCAGCGGTTTCTGGATCGAGAACGGCGAGATCACCCACCCCGTGACCGAGGCGACGGTGGCCGGGAACCTGATCGAAATCTTCGCTAGCATGACCCCCGCCGATGATCTGCCCCTCGACCGGGGCGTTGCCTCGCCCAGCGTTCTCGTGACCGGCCTTCAGGTGTCCGGTGAGTGAACCGGCCCCCCTCAAGGATGATCTGGAACTGCTCGAACGCGCAGGGAAGGCCGCCGCCGACCTCGTGATGGGCTTTTTCCAGCGCGATCCGAAGTCGTGGAAAAAAGACGACGTTTCGCCGGTTTCCGAGGCCGATATCGCCTCCGATGCCCTGTTGCGCGAGATGTTGCTGGCGGATCGCTCGCATTATGGCTGGCTGTCCGAAGAGACCGAAGACAATCCCGAACGGCTGTCTTGCGAGAGTGTTTGGGTGGTTGATCCGATCGACGGGACCAACGCCTTTCTGCAGGGCAAGGGCGACTTCACCATCTGCGCCGGTCTGGTGCGCGGGGGTCGGCCCGTGGCCGGGGTGGTCGTCAATCCGGTCAACAAACAGACCTTTACGGCGCTAGCCGGGGGCGGCGCATGGCTGAACGGCGCGCGTATCACAGGGCCGAGGGGCGCGATGCTGGGCGACGCACGGTTTCTAAGCCGCAAGAACGTCATGAAGCCGGAACGCTGGGTTCATAACGTGCCGACGACGAAACCCGGCTATATCGGCTCGCTGGCCTATCAGCTTTGTCTGGTGGCGATGGGCAGTTATGATGCCGCCGTGACCGTGACGCGCCTGCATGAGTGGGATATTGCCGCCGCCGGACTGATCCTGTCCGAGGCCGGGGGCACGGTAACCGACCAGCGCGGGCGACGTTTGCGCTTTAACCGCGAAACGCCGCGCATCGACGGCATGATATGCGCGCATCCGTTGCTGCACGCGGAAATCCGCCGCGACCTGATCCCCCGCGACCCGTCATGAGCGTCGAGTTCATTGCCGCCTTCGCGACCCTGTTCGTGATTATCGACCCCATCGGCACGACGCCGATGTTCGCCGCTCTCACCATGGGCATGAGTCAACGCAGGCGGATTATCGTTGCGATAACGGCGGTTTTGATCGCCGCTCTGATCCTGTCGGTCTTTGGCCTGATGGGCGATGCCCTGCTGGAGGCGGTGGGCATCTCAATCCCGGCCTTCCGCATTTCGGGCGGCATCATGCTGTTTCTGGTCGCCATCGACATGCTGTTCGAAAAACGCCGGGAACGCCGCGAGAAACGCACGGCGGAGGAACCGACCAACGACCCCTCGGTCTTTCCGCTGGCCACGCCGCTGATTGCGGGGCCGGGGGCCATGGCGACGATGATCTTGCTCGTGTCCGAGTATCCCGGCGATGTGACGGCGCAGGCGATGGTCTATCTCGGGATGGGAGCCGTCCTGTCGATCTGCCTTGTCACCTTCATGATGACCGGCTTGATCGAGCGGGTTATCGGCCCCACCGGCATCAACGTCCTGACCCGGCTTTTCGGCACGTTGCTGGGGGCTTTGTCCGTGCAGTTCGTGCTCGATGGCATCACCGAATTCTGGAACCTCGCCCCGGTATGACAAGCGCGCGTTGACCGCCGCCGCGCCGCCGCCCTATATGACGCCGAAGCCTGAAAGGAAGCCCCATGGCAAAGCTGCATATCGTCTTCGGTGGCGATCTCGTCGATCCCAGCCGCAACGAGTTTCGCGACTATAAAGACATCGACATGGTCGGCGTCTTCCCGGACTACGCCAGCGCTCACGCGGCCTGGAAAGAGGCGGCCCAGCGCACGGTCGATAACGCCCATACCCGCTATTACATCGCGCATCTGCACCGTTTGCGGGATGAAGAACGCGAAACGAGCGCCACGCCTTCCTGATCGGATGAACCCGCGCCGTGCCCTCAGTGCGTTCGGCAGTGGTCTGCTGGGGCGCATCGCTCCACCCTTGGCCGCCGCCTATATCCGCCTGACCCACGCGACCACGCGCTGGACCTGGCAGGGCAGGGAGGTGCTGGACGCGGTCCTTGAAGAACGCCGCCCGGTCATCTTTGTTTTCTGGCACAGCCGCATCCTGATGATGTGCCCGCGCATCGGCGACATCGAGGTGCCCTTGCGCGTGCTGGTCTCGAACAACCGCGACGGCGAGTTGATCTCGCGGGTCGTGCGCAAATTCGGCCATGACACGATCCGAGGCTCGACCCGAAACCCGAAGAAAACCAAGCAAAAGGGCGGCGGTGCCGCATTGCGCGACTTGTTGCGCCATCTTGAGGCGGGGGGCAGCGCCGCGATAACGCCCGACGGTCCGCGCGGCCCCGCACGGCAAGCTCAACTCGGGGCCAGCCTGCTATCGGCTCAGTCTGGCGTGGCCGTGTTGCCGGTTGCCTGCGCCACTAATCGCGGGCCAACCCTGCGCAGCTGGGATCGGTTCCGCCTGTCCCTGCCTTTCGCGAAGGGCGCTTATGTCGTCGGCGAGCCAATGCCGATCCCGGAGAAGGGCGACGATGCGGTCGAGGCCCATCGGCAGGCATTGGAAGCGGTGCTGAATACCCTGACAGACCGCGCTGACGTTATGGTCGGGCGCACCGAATGACCCTGCCTCTCGCGCTCTATGGCGGTCTCTCGCGCCTTGCCGCTCCCCTGCGCGCCGCACATTTCGCGATCCGGGTCATGCGGGGCAAGGAAGAGCGCGAGCGCCTGCCCGAACGCTATGGCCACGGCGATCTGGCGCGGCCCGACGGGGCGCTGCTGTGGCTGCACGCGGCCAGCAATGGCGAGGCGCTGTCGACCCTGCCGCTGATCTCCGCCATGAAAGCCCGGTTTCCGGGTCTTGGTGTGCTGGTCACGACCGGAACCGTCACCGCCGCCCGCTTGATCGAACAGCGCGCGCCGGATGTGCTGCACCAATACGCCCCGAGCGAGTCCCCGGCGGCGATTGCGCGATTCCTCGACCATTGGCGACCCGACCTCGCGCTGTGGGTCGAGTCAGAGATATGGCCCGGAATTTTGGGTGCAGCGCGCCGCCGCGGCATCCCGCTTGCGCTGGTCAATGGCCGGGTGTCGGAACGCTCGGCCAAGCGATGGCGGATGCTGGGGCGCACGATCGCGGAGTTGCTGCGCAGCTTCGACCTGCGGTTGGTACAAAGCGAAGAGGTGCGCGCGCGCCTGATCGTCCTCGGCGCGCCAGCGGACACGACCCGCGTGACCGGCGACCTCAAGGCATCGCGCCAGATCGAGGCCCCTGATCCCGTCGCCTTGGCAGCTCTGGAGGCACAGATCGGCCCTCGCCCCTGCTGGCTGGCCGCAAGTACCCATCCCGGCGAGGAGGAGGCCGCCGCCGACGCGCATCTCGCCCTCGCAAAAGACTGGCCCGACCTGCTGACCCTCATCGCCCCGCGCCACCCGTCGCGGGCAGAGGGGATCGAGACAATGCTACGGGCGCGCGGTCTGACCGTCGCGCGGCGCAGCCGCGCGGAGACGGTGGGGGATGCCGAGATTTATCTCGCCGATACGCTTGGTGAAATGCCGCTTTGCTATGCCGTCGCGCCGATTGTGTTTCTCGGCGGCGGCTGGGGCAAGCTGGGCGGCCATAACCCGCTGGAACCCGCGCAGGCCGGATGCGCGATCCTGAGCGGGCCACGGGTCTTTAATTTCACCGGAACGTTCGAGCGTCTCAAAGCCGCGTCTGCCCTGCGCTTCGTCGAAGATGCCGCCGTGCTGGAGGCCAATGTCGCAATACTGATGCGCGACCCTGCTCTTGTCGAAACAATGACCGCCAATGCCCGCATCGCCGGTGCGCCCGATCCCGCGCCGCTCGACGCGACCATGGCGCATCTGCTGCCCCTCGCCGAGCGGGCCTTTCGATGAAAACCCCGGCATTTTGGACCCGCCGCGACTGGCGCTCGACCCTGCTGCTACCAGCGGCTTGGCTTTACCGGGCCGCTGATCGCGTGTTGCGGTCGCTGAAGCGCCCCTATCGCGCGCCGGTGCCGGTCATCTGCGTTGGCAACCTGACCGTGGGGGGCAGCGGCAAGACACCGACGGTGATCTATCTGGTCCAGCACTTGATCGAGCAGGGCAAGGCGGTCCATGTCGTCTCGCGCGGCTATGGCGGGTCGATGACAGGACCGCTCGCGGTCGACCTAGCCCGTCACAGCGCCGAACAGGTCGGCGATGAACCGCTACTGATCGCCGCCTATGCACCCACATGGATTGCACGGGACCGCGCAGCCGGGATCAAGGCGGCGGTCGCGGCGGGGGCTGAGGTCGTTGTGCTCGATGATGGCTTCCAGAACCCGAGTGTCGAAAAAGACCTGTCGATCATCGTCGTCGATGCAGGATTCGGCTTCGGTAACGGACGCACACTCCCCGCCGGACCCCTGCGCGAGCCGGTGGCGCAAGGCATGGCGCGCGCCGATGCCGTCTTGCTGATCGGCACGCCGCCCGAGCCATGGCCCGACCGCTTCCACGAAAAGCCGGTCCTGCGCGCGTCCCTCGTGCCGAAATATTCCGGCATCGGGCTGGAGGGCGCGCGGGTTCTCGCCTTCGCCGGGATCGGCAGGCCCGAAAAATTCTTCCAGACCGTGCGAGAACTGGGGGCCGAGATCGTCGAGAGCGAAAGCTTTGCCGATCACCAGATCTACAGCCGCGTTCTGGTCGAGCGCTTGCTGGCGCGGGCCGACGCCAAAGATCTCATGGTGGTCACGACCGAGAAAGATGCCGTAAAGTTACCTTCCTTTACGAGAGGTAAGATCTGGCCGGTGCCGGTTGGCCTGGAAGGACCAGATTTAATTAAAATCAATATGTTAATGAAGGAAATCGACCGTCAGATCGGGATGGGTAAGACGATTGATTTAGACAAATCATGACACAGGCCGTCGCAATACCGTCGCGAATCCGGGCGATAAACTCAGTCGTGCAGGCAGCCCTCTGTCCTGCGCAGGCGGCGGCACCGGAGCATCGCTCCCCTCTGATAAACCGGGCCGTCGCCGCTTCGATCTGACTTCCCAAGGGCGTCTGCGTGCAGGCACCCTCTTTTTATGTCGGTCGTCAAGAACCAGCCGCTTGCCGCGTTTCAACATGCCGCGAGGGCCTGCGCCGCCCGCCGCGCAACATCGACAACACCCCGCCAAACAGGAAATGGCTGAACAAGAACCCGACCCCGCCATAGCCCAGCCCCTCGGGCGTGGTCGGGATCGACGGCTTATAGGCGTTCCACGTGCGCGCCGCGAGATCGCGGTCGAGGCCGGAGACAAAGACCGGCAAGCGGGTCAGCGCCGTCGCCGATGTCATCGCGCGCCAATGGTCGGACATATCGTGCCAGCGGTTGATCGTGTCCATCATCGCCGTGCCGCGCGCCACGAAGAACTGATCACCGGAGCGCGTGTAGCGCTCAATCGCCGACGCCCGATCCATATTCGCCGCCCGCGCGTCACGGTCAAAGTGGCTGACCACCGTCGCCAGTTCATCAATCGCCCCGCCGAGCCGCTGCTTGTATTGCTGCATAAAAGCCGGGGCCTGACAGGCGATGGCGGCCCCGAGGCAACCGGCGATCAGAAGACTGGTGACACGAAACATGGCTTCATCCTGCTGAGATTAAGTCTCAGGAAGATACCATAGTATATTGTAATCAGTCAAAAATTTAATAATGAAGTTCAGGCGGCGCAACGCCATGCGCCCGCCGCCCGTGCTTTCGGATCAGTTCATCACCGGAATCGAGAACTCCGCCCCGTCCTTCACGCCCGAGGGCCAGCGCGCCGTCACCGTCTTTACCCGCGTCCAGAACCGGATCGAGTCGGTGCCGTGCTGGTTCAGATCGCCAAAGCTCGACGCCTTCCAGCCGCCAAACGAGTGATAGGCCAGCGGCACCGGAATCGGCACGTTCACGCCGACCATGCCGATATTGATCCGGTTGGCAAAGTCCCGCGCGGCATCCCCGTCCCGGGTATAGATCGAGACGCCATTGCCGTATTCATGCTTCATGGGCAGGTCGATGGCTTCCTCGTAAGTCTTTGCCCGAACAACAGAAAGCACCGGACCGAAAATCTCGGTTTTGTAGATCTCCATATCCGGCGTCACGTCATCGAACAGGCACCCGCCGACGAAAAACCCGTCTTCATATCCCTGATGCGAGAACCCGCGCCCATCCACGACCAGCTTCGCGCCGTCGGCAACGCCGGTTTCGATCAGGCCGAGTACTTTCTCCTTTGCTGCCGCCGTCACCAGCGGGCCAAAGTCAGCCTTCTCATCGGTATAGGGGCCGACATGCAGTTCCTCAATGCGGGGTTTCAGCTTGTCGATCAGCTTGTCGGCGGTTTCCTGACCCACCGGAACAGCCACCGAGATCGCCATGCACCGCTCGCCTGCCGAGCCATACCCCGCCCCGATGAGTGCGTCGGCGGCCTGATCCAGATCGGCATCGGGCATGATGACCATGTGGTTCTTGGCCCCGCCAAAGCACTGCGCGCGTTTGCCGTTGGCGGTGGCATTGGCATAGACCGACCGGGCAATCGGCGTGGACCCGACAAAGCTGATCGCGCCAATCTCGGGATGCGCGCAGATCGCCTCGACGGTTTCCTTGTCGCCCTGAACGACCTGGAAAATTCCCTTGGGCAGGCCCGCTTCCTCGAACAGTTCCGCGATGCGCAGGGGCACCGAGGGGTCACGCTCGGAGGGTTTGAGGATAAAGGCGTTCCCGCAGGCAATCGCCGGGGCCGCCATCCAGAGCGGAATCATAGCCGGGAAGTTAAACGGCGTGATGCCCGCGCCGATGCCGACCGGCTGGCGCATGGAGTACATGTCGATGCCTGGCCCGGCGCCCTCGGTGAACTCACCTTTCAACAAGTGCGGCGCGGCGATGACGAACTCGACCACTTCTAGCCCGCGCTGGATGTCGCCCTTGGAATCCTCGATAGTCTTGCCATGTTCGCGCGACAGATCTTCTGCCATGGCGGCCTTGTTCTCTTCGAGCAGGGCGGCCAGCTTGATGAACACCCGGGCGCGTTTTTGCGGGTTCGCGGCGGCCCATTCAGGCTGTGCAGCCTTCGCGGCGGCAACCGCGCGGTCCAGTTCGGAGGCCGAAGCGAGAGGCGTGCGCTTTTCAATCTCGCCCGTCGCCGGGTTGAAGACTTCAGCAAATCGACCGCTGCTACCCTCATGGTGTTCGCCGTCGATATAGTGTGTCAGATCAAGCATTATCGTCTCCCCGTTTTCGCCCTGCGGACCCGTGCCGCCCTTTATGCGAAAACTCTGTAGACCGAAGGGCCGCGCACCGCTAGGAAAAGCAGCGCAGGAGAGGTGGCCGAGTGGTTTAAGGCACTGGTCTTGAAAACCAGCGTGCGGGAGACCGTACCGTGGGTTCGAATCCCACCCTCTCCGCCAATTTTCTCGTAAAAATATAATTATATTAATGAGTTAAGTTCCAAGCGGTGAATTTCGTCCCACATTGTGACCCACAACATGATTTGGGCACGACGCTTCATCACTTTTGCAGAAGAAATGCTTCGGCTTGCTCCAGCACATTCTGAACCGCCGCATCTGATAGGTCTGGCGGATACCCTCGACGCTTGAGAATGCGTTTTACGAGGGTTCGCATCCGCGCCCGTGCATTCTCGCGCCGATTCCAGTCCACTGTCGCGTTCGATTGCAGCGCGATCAGGACTTCAGCAGCAATTGCTTTGAGGGCATCGCTCCCCATCGCCTCCATAGCGGTCTTATGAGCCGCGAGGGCATCGTAGAAGGCGCGCTCCTCGGGGGATAGCCCATCTTGCTCACCCCTCGCCGCTGCCGCGCTCAAGTCCTTGGCCATATCGACCATGGCTTGCAACACTTGCAGGCTGTCGAGTGCTCCGGCGTGATAGCGAGCCAGGGCAGCTTCAAGGCGTTCTGAGAACTGCTTGGCCTCGGTCACGTTGCCTTTCGCGCGGCTCTTGATTTCGCCGTTCAACAGGCGCTTGAGCGCCTCCAACGCGAGGTTCTTTTGATCGAGGCGCTGGATTTCATCCAAAAACTCCGGTGACAGGACCGAGATGTCGGGCGAGGTCATCCCGGCGGCCTTCAGGACGTCGATGATCTCGATATTCGCCACGGCCCCGTCGATCAGTTGGCCGATGGCGAATTCCCGTGCTTTCGCGTTGCCGCTGTTGCCCGCTGTCGCCGTGGTCTTCGCGAGCTGGGCGCGAACCGCCTCGAAGAAACCCACTTCGTCGCGCACCGCGCGGGCGGTATCGCTGGCCGAGGAGAGCGCGAAGGCCTTTCGCAGCGTGACCACATGGTCCAGAAACCGGCGTTTCGCTGCGGCTCTCTCCGTCTCACTGGAGGCGTCGCGAATTTGCGTCTCCGTCCATTTCGACACCCAATCGATGGCCCCTCCGAGTGCGACCAGCCGTTCCTGCGGGGTGCCTGTCACACCCACCGAATAATCGTGCCCGTGAAAAATCGTCCGCACGATGCCCAGCGCCTCGTTCAGGGCGGCGACAGCATCCTCTTCATCGATGCCCGTCTTGCTGCGATCCGAGTCGGTGTACTGGCTGAGCGCGTTGCGCAGGTTTTGCCCGATGCCGATGTAATCGACCACCAGCCCGCCGGGTTTATCACCGAGCACGCGGTTCACGCGGGCGATGGCCTGCATCAACCCGTGGCCGCGCATGGGCTTGTCCACATACATCGTGTGCATGGAGGGTGCGTCGAAGCCGGTCAGCCACATATCCCGCACGATCACCAGCTTGAGCGGATCGCCCTCGTCGCGCGCGCGGTTCGCCAGTGCATCGCGGCGTTTCTTGTTGCCGATATGCTGTTGCCATTCCACGGGGTCGGAGGCCGAGCCGGTCATCACGATCTTCACCGCGCCGTCAGCATCCCCGTCACCGTGGCAATCGGGACGCAATGCGATGATGGCGTCATAGAGTGCGACACAGATGCGGCGGCTCATGCAGACGGCCATGGCCTTGCCGCCGTTCATACCGTCGATGCGAGCCTCCAGATGCGCAACCATATCGGCGGCGACCTGAGCGATGCGCTTGTCCGAGCCGACCAGCCGTTCCGTGGTCGTCCATTTCGCCTTCTGCTTTTCGCGATCCGAAAGCGTTTCGTCCTCCAGCATTGCCTCGATTTCGGCGTCGATCAGCGGTTTCTGTCCATCGTCCAACTCGATTCGGGCG
>CALGNO010000022.1 GCA_937958625.1 uncultured Neomegalonema sp. | reverse complement strand
CGGTTGATCGTGATCGCGGCGCGCGGGATGACGGTCGAGCGTGTGGCCCGGGCGACGGGTGCCGTAGTTGAACCTGTCGGCACCGGGAGTGGCCGCCTGCGTGCGCCCTGCTTTCGGCTGTTCGATTCGCGAAAGACTTTTACGCCCCATCGTCGTCGCTTCACGCAGGTTGCGCCGCGAATCTCGGTGATCGGCGAGGGGGAGACTCGCGAGGAAGAGCCAGCGGTGGACGAGAAGGCCCCCGTCGATGCCTCCAGACTATGCCGCCGGGTCGAGGCGATGCACCGCGCGCTGGCGGATGTACCGGGACAAGCCAAGCGTCTGGCACGATGGCGGGCGCGGCGACGGTTGCAGCGCCATCTCGGAAAACCGGTGAAGTTCATCGACCCCCTGCGCCCCGGTATGCCTCCGGGCCATCGGGAGCGGCGGCGGGAGGCGATTCACGAGACCTTGCTGGATTGTCATTGGCTCGCATTGCGGGCTGGAGCGGCGGGGGTGGTGAAGGGGTGAGTGTGGGGGGATTTTACAGGGATTTATTGGGGAATTTGGGGGGGGGTAGGTGAAGGCTCTCGCACGTTGCTTCGCAACATGCTGTCACGAGAGGGTTGTGCTGGTTGATAGGGCTGACGCTTTTCACTTTGCGAAAAGCTGACGGGCTCTCGCACGTTGCTGCGCAACATGCTGTCGCGAGGGTCTGGGAAATGACGCCCGCAAAATCGCTTTGCGAAATTTGCTTATGGAGCGGGCGGCGGGAATCGAACCCGCATCATCAGCTTGGAAGGCTGAGGTCTTACCATTACACAACGCCCGCGCGCTTGTGCGAAGCGCTCTCATAGCGAGGCGGGGCGACCGGTTCAAGGGGTTTGCAGGCGGCATTCACGCCCTATCTGTCGATAATCCAAACGACAGGAGCCACCATGACCTTTCGCAGCCTCGCCATCGCCGCCCTTGCCAGCATTGGACTGATTTCCTGTTCCAGCGTTTCCGGAAGCGAAGAGATGCCGAATTATACCGTTTTGCAGGCCGACGACGCCTTTGAAGTGCGCAGCTATGCTCCGCAGCTTTATGCCGAAGTCACGGCTACCGGCACGCGCGACGAAGCCTCGGGCAAGGCATTCCGGCAACTCGCCGCCTATATCTTCGACGACGAGCGCCCCGAAGGCGGAATCGCGATGACGGCCCCGGTGGTGCAACAGCCGAGCCGGGAAAAGATCGCCATGACAGCCCCGGTCGTGCAGGAACAAGGAGCCGAAAACGAGTGGACCATGGCCTTCTCGATGCCGGAAAAATGGACCCTCGCGACGTTGCCAAAACCGGAGAACCCCAACATCACCCTGCGCGAGGAACCGGCGGCAAAGCTGGCCACGGTCGAGTTTTCGGGCCGCGCTGGAGACGCGATGCTGGCGGAAAAAGAGGGCGAGTTGCGCGCGTGGATGCGCGAGCGGGGACTGGTCGCAACCGGCCCGGCAACCTACGCCTTCTACGATGCGCCCTGGGTCATCGGCCCCCTGCGCCGCAACGAGGTGCAGATTCCGGTTCAGTAACGAGAACGGCTACGGTTTCCGGGCCGCATCCTGTATAGAAGCGCCAAAGCACCTTGGAGCGCCCCATGGCCCGGATTCTCATCACCTCTGCCTTGCCCTATATCAACGGGATCAAGCATCTCGGCAATCTGGTCGGCTCGCAATTGCCGTCCGATGCCTATGCCCGCTATATGCGCCTGCGCGGGAACGAGGTGATGTATATCTGCGCCACCGACGAGCACGGCACCCCCGCCGAACTGGCAGCGGCAAAGGCCGGAAAGCCGGTCGCCGATTTCTGCGCCGAGATGTATGAGGCGCAAAAGGGGTTGGCGGACGGGTTTCGGCTGTCCTTCGATCATTTCGGGCGCTCGTCCAGCCAGCGCAATCACGACCTGACCCAGCATTTCGCCGGGCGGCTGGCCGAGGCCGGGTTGATCGAGGAAGTGTCTGAAAAACAGGTCTATTCCAATGCCGACGGGCGCTATCTGCCCGACCGCTATATCGAGGGAACCTGCCCGAATTGCGGGTCGCCCGATGCCCGGGGGGATCAGTGCGAGAACTGCACCAAGCAACTCGACCCCACCGACCTGATTGATCCGCGCTCGACCATTTCAGGCTCGACGGATCTGGAGGTGCGCGAGACCAAGCATCTCTACCTGCGCCAGTCCAAGATGCGGGACACGCTGCGGACGTGGATCGAGAGCAAGAAAGACTGGCCGATTCTCACGACGTCGATTGCCAAGAAATGGCTCGATGACGGGGATGGCTTGCAGGATCGCGGGATTACGCGTGACCTCGACTGGGGGATTCCGGTCAGGAAGGGCCGCGAGGACTGGCCGGGGATGGAGGGCAAGGTCTTCTATGTCTGGTTCGACGCGCCGATCGAATATATTGCCGCCACCGCCGAATGGGCCGATGCAAACGGCAAGTCCGAAGCGGACTGGCGGCGCTGGTGGCGCAAGGACGAGGGCGCCGACGATGTGCGCTACATTCAGTTCATGGGCAAGGACAACGTGCCGTTTCACACGCTGTCGTTCCCCGTCACCATCATGGGGTCGGGCGAGCCGTGGAAGCTGGTCGATCATCTGAAGTCATTGAACTGGCTGACCTATGAGGGGGGGCAGTTCTCGACCTCGAAACAGCGCGGCATCTTCATGGATCAGGCGCTGGACCTGTTGCCGAGCGATTACTGGCGCTGGTGGCTGTTGTCGAATGCGCCCGAGTCGAGCGATACCGCCTTTACGTGGGAGGGATTTCAGGCC
>CALGNO010000021.1 GCA_937958625.1 uncultured Neomegalonema sp. | reverse complement strand
TCCATGCCCGCATTATTGCCCCAGTCGACCGTTCCCTCGGTCGTCGCGTCCCGAACCGTGAACTTGTCCTTGGGCGAGCGGCCCGTGTGCTGACCGGTCAGGGCCAGAAAAGCGCCGCCGGGGGCCAGATTGCCCTCGCCGTTGCGCAGGGCCTTTTCGACAAGGGCCGGGGGCAGGTCATTGTAGTGGACTTCGCCCGCCTCGATCCCAAGGTCGAGGGAAGGGTTTCTGATACCCTGTTCAATCACGCGCTATCCTCCGGCGGTGTTGGCTGAGACGGACGCCCCATTGCCTCTTGAATGCCTGTCCATAACAATGACAGTTCCATTACGAAAGACATAATGTTGCGCTGCAATAGCCAATAACCTCAAATTCTGACCGAAGGGTGCAAGATGCAAGCCGACTGGGACCGCATAACGGACTGGAATGCCGCCTATGACAACCGGGCGGCGGTGCCGACCTTCGAGGCGTATTTTGCCGGTTGGCAAGCCGACGCCGCCGCCTTTCGCGCGGGCCACTCGCCCGAAGACATCGCCTATGGCCCCGCCCCGCGCGAACGGATGGACCTCTTCCGCCCCTATGGCCCATCGAAGGGCCTGCTGGTCTTTCTGCATGGCGGATGGTGGAGTTTCTTTGGCCGCGAGTATTTCAGCCATCTGGCGGGCGGCGCACTGGCCCGTGGCTGGACCGTCGCCATCCCCAGCTACACCCTTTGCCCCGACATCCGCATCGCCGGAATCGTCGATCAGTCGCGGCAGGCCGTGGAAACCGCCAGCGCAGCGGCCCCGGACGGCCCACTCGTGATCGCCGGTCATTCCGCTGGCGGTCACCTGACGGCGATGATGGGCGCGGCGGAAACCGGATTGGCCGAGGCAACCTTTGCCCGCCTCGCACGCCTGATCCCGATCAGCGGCGTCCCCGACCTGCGCCCGCTGATGCAAGTCGCCATGAACGCAACCCTGCGCATCGACACCGCCGAGGCGGTCGCCGCCAGCCCCCTGTTCCTGACCCCGCGTCTGGGCAAGCACGATATGATCGCCTGGGTAGGCGGTGCCGAAACACCCGAATTCCGCCGCCAAAACGCACTCTTGGCCGATATGTGGGGCGGCTCACTGGCAACCCGGCGCGTTGAGGCGGCGGGCGACAATCACTTCTCGGTCATCGCCCCCTTGGCCAATGCAGACAGCGAGCTGACAAGGCTGTCGACGCTGGGGTGATCTGCTGCGCCGACCCGCACTTGATGCGGGGCCTCGTGTTACCCCGTGAGGCTTGGGCGCAATGGTGGTGCCGACATGTGCGGGGTCACAGCGCGCTGATGTGATCCCGCAAAAGGTCTGCGGCGTCGCCCAATCCCCTTGCTTCCATTTTCAACAACAGGCTTTCCGCTGTGATCGAGGGATTCTGAAATCTGTTCCGCATGACGGCAAGCGCTTCAGCGGCTTTTTCAGGTTTCAGATCAATGGTGTCCGCCAGAAAGGCATTCGCGTCTTTCGCTTCAATGCCGTACTCGGCTAACACGGTCTCGGGAAAGTCCTTCAGATTGTCCGTTACTATGATCGAGGCGCCTGTTTGTATTGCGGCGGCAATCACATGGGCGTCGTCGGGGTCGCGCAGACCGGGATGATCTGCAATCCCGCTTTCGATCGCTTCGAACCCAGCAACCGTCGCATCCTCGAAGGCGCGATTCATTGCATGGCAAGCGCGGGCGGCATCTGCTGACGGATCAGGTTTGCTATAGTCCTGTAGCAATTCAGAAAGGGCGCGCTCGGTTTCGCTCATAATCCGCGCGGACCATCGTGGGCGAAAGAATTGTGCCTCTGCCAGCGACAAAAGCATGTTCCGCGTCAGCGCGGGGACCAGAACATTCGCATCCAACAGGACCGTAAAGCGGTTTGCGAACACGTCAGAGCATATCTCCGCTCATTTCCGCCAAGTCGTCCAAGGCCTTCGAACGGCGTTCGTCTCGAGCGCGCTTGTAGGCGAAAAGATCGTCGGCGCGAATGCGTCGGTGCCTGCCCGTCATCGTATGATCGATCTCGCCCTTGTCCACCAGCTTGACGAGATGTGGACGAGAGACATTGAGTATGTCCGCCGCCTGCTGCGTCGTCAGCATTTCCGCCATGGGAACGAGCGTCACGGCCTCACCTTTCGCAAGATGGCGAAGAAGTTCCAGCATGACTTGGGACACAAGAGGGGTCAGCGTCACAGGCTGCGGTTCTTCATCGGGCTGATGGACATACAATGTCGGCTGTCCATCGCTGCGGGTCATACTTTGGGCGATAACCGTGCGCAAATGATCCGCCGTCGCCCGCTCAAGGTCGGTCGGCAACTGCTCTGTAAAGGGTTGTGCCGTGGCTGGGATCGTCACCTTTATGCCTCCGTAGTGCTTATATGCGCGATATTCGAAATAAACGCAACAGATGAGCGATTTGTTCGCGTCTTCCCCTAAGCCAACAACGATGCCAGCACCGCATTCAGCACAATCCGTCCCCGCGCGGTCGCGATCAGGCGGGGGCCGTCTTGCAGCAGCAGCCCGTCCTGCTCCAGTCCGGCGATGCGGGCGGGGTCGATGGCAGGGCCGCCCAGCGCCCTGTACCGGTTCAGGTCGGCCCCCTCGCGCAGGCGCAGGCACATGAGCAGGTATTCCGTCGCTTGGTCTTCCGAGGCGACGGTGGTTTCCACGGCCAGGCCCGTCCCGTCCCGATCCGCTGCATCCAGCCAAGCCTCGGGCGCGAGGATCGTCTCGGTCGCCACCCGCCGGTCCCCGAGGGTCAGACGACCATGCGCCCCCGGCCCGACCCCGACATAATCGCCATAGCGCCAGTAAATCAGGTTATGGCGGCTCTCGGCCCCCGCCCGTGCGTGGTTCGAGATTTCATAAGCGGGCATCCCAGCGGCCTCGCACACCTCCTGAGTCACCTCATACATCGCCGCCGCCGCATCGTCGGTGGGCACCGTCAGCTTGCCGAGATCATAGAGGTCGCCGAACCGCGTGCCTGCCTCGATGGTTAACTGGTAAAGCGACAGGTGATCGACGGCCATGGCGAGCGCCTCGGCCAGCTCATCGCGCCAATCCGCCACCGTCTGCCCCATGCGCGCATAGATCAGGTCAAAGCTGACCCGGTCGAAGACGCCCCGGGCAATATCAAACGCCGCCCGAGCCTCGGCGGCGGTGTGCATCCGGCCCAGCGCCTTCAGGTCGCGGTCATTGAGCGCCTGCACCCCCATCGACACGCGGTTCACCCCGGCCTCGGCATAGCCCCGAAACCGCCCGGCCTCCACCGAAGTCGGGTTCGCCTCCAGCGTGACCTCGGCATCGGGGGCGAGGGTCCAGACCTGCCCGATGGTCTCGATGACCGCCGCGACGGTCTCGGGGGGCATCAGCGAGGGCGTCCCGCCACCGAAAAAAATGCTGTCTACGGTCCGTCCGGGCGTGCGCGCCGCCTCGACCTCCAGAGCCCGCACCAGCGCCGCGCGCCAGCGGTCCTGATCGACATCGCGCCGAACGTGAGAATTGAAATCGCAATAGGGGCATTTCGCGGCACAGAACGGCCAATGGACATAGACGCCGAACCCCGCCTGAAGGGCTGCCCCGGACCAAGACCCGGCGCTTCGATCCGCAACAGCAACCGCCCCGCTCACTCCAGACACAGGCGCGACAATTGAGCGAAAGCATCGGCCCGGTGGCTCATGGCGTTTTTCTCGGTCGGGTCCATCTCGCCAAAGGTCAGCGTTCCGCTCGCTGGCACAAAAATCGGGTCATAGCCGAACCCGCGCTCGCCGCGAGCCGGAAAGGTAAGGGTGCCGTGCACCGTGCCCTCGACATCCTCCATATGCCCATCGGGCCAAGCCAGCGTCAGCGCGCTGACAAAGTGGGCGGCGGGCGCGGCAAGGGCATCGCGCCAGCGCAATTCCGCCTCGACCCGCTCCATCGCCACGCTGAAATCCTTGCCCGGTGCCCAGCGCGCCGAGAAAATACCCGGCGCACCATGCAACGCATCGACCGATATGCCGGAATCGTCTGCGAGGGCCGGTTTGCCGGACGCGGTCGCCGCCGCCAGCGCCTTGATCCGCGCGTTCTCGATATACGTGGTGCCGTCCTCGACCGGCTCCGGCAAGCCAAGCGCCCCCGCCGAGACCACATCGAACCCATAGGGCGCAACCAACTCATTGATTTCACGCAGCTTGCCGGGGTTGTGGGTGGCAATCACCAACGTCCCCCCGTCCCGCCCCTTGTCGAGCTTGCGTCTGGTCATGATCCCTCGAATGGATTGGTCACGGCAACGCCGCAGGGTTCGAAATGCCGGATATTGCGCGTCGCGACCGTGGCACCGTGCTGCAAAGCCGTTGCGGCAATCATCATGTCGCTTTGGCCAACGGATACCCCCTCCCGACGCATTCGCGCGGCAAGGTCGGCATAGACCCCTGCTGTCGTTTCATCGAAGGGGAGGATCGCGCCGCGAAAGTAATTCTCAAGCACCCTGTCGACATCCCTGCCAAGCGCGAGCCTGCGCTTGCCATCCGGCAAGGCTGCAACGCCGAATTTCAATTCCATCACGACAATCGCAGAGGTCACAAGGTCGGCAACGGATTGGCTCTCGAACCAAGCTACCGCGCCGGGATGCGGCTGCATTGTAAGCGGCACAGACACGATATTGGTGTCGAGCAGGATCACGAAACGTCACTCAAAGGTCGGCGGGTCGCGCGGTGGCGAGCGGTCGGGCAGGACCCATTCGCCTTCCTTGAATCCACCACTTTCTGACAGGCAGCCACGGATGCCATCAAAAAATTCCCTGCCGGTCAGAGGCTTACGCGCGTATTTTTCGGTCAAGGCAGCCCGCGCCTCGGCCTCCATCGACCGCCCTTTTTCCGCCGCCTGCTTGCGCAGGTTTGCATGAACCGCGTCATCGAGATTGCGTACCGTCAAAGTTGCCATGACAGCATTGTAAGCATTGCTGTCATTGCTGTCAAATTAAACCCCGACCCCAATCGCAGCCTTCTGGATCGCCACCAGTTCGCCGACGCCTTTTTCGGCCAAACGAATCATCTCGTCGAACTGGTCGCGTGCGAAAGGCTCGCCCTCGGCGCTTGCCTGGGCCTCGACCAGCGCCCCGCCCTCGGTCAGCACGAAATTGCCATCGGCACCGGCCACCGAGTCCTCGGCATAATCGAGGTCCAGCACCGGCTTTCCGGCATAGACACCGCAGGAGATCGCCGCCACATGTTCGCGGATCGGCCAGGTGGCGAGGGTTCCGGCGCGTTTCAGCGTCGCACAGGCCCGCCACAGGGCCACGAAACCGCCGGTAATCGACGCCGTGCGCGTCCCGCCATCGGCCTGAATCACATCGCAGTCGATGGTGATCTGGCGTTCTCCAAGGGCGTGCAGGTCGATACCCGCGCGCAGGGATCGCCCGATAAGGCGCTGAATTTCCTGCGTTCTTCCGCTCTGACTGATCGCCTTGGCCTCGCGCCGGTTGCGCGTATTGGTGGCCCGGGGCAGCATCCCGTACTCCGCCGTCACCCATCCCTTGCCCGACCCGCGCAGCCACGGCGGCGGACGATCCTCGACGCTTGCCGTACACAGAACATGGGTATCGCCAAACTTCACATAGCAAGACCCTTCCGCATGTTTGGAACAATCTGCCTGAAGAGTGACTTTCCTCATCTCATCGAGCGCACGACCGGAAGGACGCATAGGGCACCTCTTTTTCTGTACAGGCGCTGCCTATCGCGGCGCGGGCACGACGTCCAGCACGGGCACGAAAAGCTTACGGCGACGAACTTTCGTGTGACTTGCATCACGGCATAATTCAGTCACTTATGGTTGTTATGTAAAGGGTAATCGAGAGGCTGTCGACCAGGGAGCAAGATCATGAGAACACAGGCTATCGCTGCTATCTTCGCTCTTGCCGCCGCATCGACGGTGCAGGTTTTGCCCGCCGCCGCCAGCTCGCTGGAACAGCTTCATTCGGCCTGCCGTACCGGCGATTATGCCGCGTGCAGCGCGTATAACACCGCCATCATCAAGCAAAACAGCGCCCAGACCCCCGCCCTTCAACGCGGGTTCGATCCCTTCGCCATTGTCCCGGCGGGCCATACCGAGCGGGTGCCCAAGGCTCCGGCGAGCAATACCGGCAAACCCGGCATGGTCTCGGTCGATCTCGAAGTGGTGAAATAACCCCACAAGATTGACGCGGGCTTGGTGGATGCCTAGCTCTGCTTCTATGCAACAGGGTGCTTCCCTCGATGATCTGGACACGCGCAGCCGGGATATTTTCCGGCGTGTGGTCGAGATGTATCTGAAAGACGGCGACCCGGTCGGCTCGCGCACCCTGTCCCGCGCCCTCGACGATCCGCTCTCCCCGGCCTCGATTCGCAATATCATGCAGGATTTGGAGCTTGCGGGCCTGATCGCCGCGCCCCATGTCAGCGCGGGGCGCATCCCCACCGAAAGCGGCCTGCGCCTGTTCCTCGACGGCTTTCTGAAAATCGGCGAGATTGACCCGGCGGAACGGGCCAGCATCGAGCGGGCGCTGTCCGAGGACGACACCGATGTCTCGCACCTGTTGGACGAGGCGAGCACGGCGCTTTCCGGCCTGTCGCGCTGTGCCTCGCTGGTGGTGGCCCCCAAGCGCGATGCGCCGATCCGCCATATCGAGGTTGCGCCATTGTCCGAGGGTCGGGCGCTGGCCGTGATCGCCACCGCCGATGGCGCGGTCGAGAATCGCCTGCTTCGAACCCCCATCGGCCTGACCCCCTCGGCGATTGCCGAGGCGACCAATTTTCTCAACGCCCATATGCGCGGCCTGACCCTGGCCGAGGCCCGCATCGCCATATCCGCCCATATCGACCAAAGCCGCGCCGACCTAGATACCGCGGCCCAGGCGCTGATCGAGGCGGGACTGGCCGAATGGAGCGGGCCGAGCGGAACGGCGGATTCGCGCCTGATCGTCCGGGGGCTGTCGAATCTCATCGCCGACAGTACCGCCGCCGAAGAACTGGAAAGCGTGCGTAGCCTCTTTGACGAACTCGAACGCAAGCGTGATCTGGCGCAGGTTCTGGAACTTGCCGAGGGCGGCGAGGGCGTGCGTGTTTTCATTGGCGCGGAAAGTAAATTATTTTCGCATTCGGGTTCCGCGCTGGTCATTTCTCCGTATATGGATAGCGAGAAAAATATCATCGGTGCGCTGGGCGTCATCGGGCCGACTCGCCTGAACTATGCCCGCATCCTGCCGATCGTCGATTTCACCGCGAGAATGGTGGGGCAACTCGTCGATCGCGCGGCAACCGCGAAACTTGGAACCACGAGGCAACGCTGAATGGCCGATACGACGTCAAATTCGCCGAAAGATGCAGAGGATAATCCGGAGGCCCATGCCAATCCGCCGGAGCCGGAAGCGGCGCTGGATGCTGAAGTGTTCAACTTTACCGACACGGCCCCGCCCGTCGAACCGGAAACCGATGAAAATGGCGAGCCTTTGCCGCCTGCCTCGCCGCTGGAATTCCTCGAACAGCAACTCGCCGCCGCCGAGGCCCAGCGGGACGAGTACAAGGACAAGATGCTGCGCGCGCTGGCCGAGGGCGAAAACATCCGCCGCCGCGCCATGAAGGACCGCGAGGAGGGCGAAAAATACGGCGGCGTCCGCCTCGCCCGCGACCTGCTGGCGGTCTACGACAATCTCGACCGCGCGCTACAGGCCGCCGATGACACGGTGCGCTCGACAGCGCCGGAGTTTATCGAGGGGGTGGAGCTGACCCAGCGAGAGCTGCTCAATGCCTTCGCCAAGCACAAGATCGAACCCGTAGCGCCAGAGGTCGGCGACAAATTCGACGCCAACAATCATCAGGCCATGTTCGAGGCCCCGGCCCCCGGCGCGGCGAACAACACGGTCATTCAGGTGATGCAACAGGGCTTCAAGATTTCCGACCGCCTGCTGCGCGCCGCCATGGTCGGCGTTGCCAAAAACCCCGCCGGTGCCGCCGCCGACCCTGCTCCCCAGGGCGAGACGGACACCGACACCGATCAGACGACCTGACCCGCGATGCTGCGCCGGATCAGGGTTGAAGGCTATCGCTCGATCCGCGCGCTCGATTTCGAGCTGGGTCAGGTCACGGTCATTATCGGCGAGAACGGGACCGGTAAGTCCAATCTCTACCGCGCCCTTTCCCTGCTGCGCGAGGCCGCGACCGGCGGTCTTGCCCCGGCCATTGCCCGCGAAGGAGGGATGAAGTCGGTTCTATGGGCCGGTGAGACCCAAAAGAACACCGCCCGCGCCGTCTCTCTGTCGGTCGATATCGACGACCTGCGCTATGCCCTGAAACTCGGCCTGCCCGGCCCCACGGACCCGGCCCTCGCCCTTGATCCTGTGGTCAAGGAAGAGGCGATTTCGGTCGATGTGGGCGGGCGGCATCCCGTGATGCTGCAACGCAAGGGACCGAGCGTCATCAGCCGCGATGCCCAAGGCGAGTGGCAGCCCTATCAAAACATGTTGCTGATGGCCGAAACCGCCCTCGCCATGTTGCGCGATCCCAAGCGGTTCCCGGAACTGGACCGGATACAGCGCGCCCTGTCGGGCTGGCGCTTTCACCACGCTTTCCGCACCGATGCAGACTCGCCAATCCGCCAGCCTCAGGTCGCCGTGTGTTCGCCGGTACTGGACGCGGACGGGTCAAACCTCGCGGCAGTGCTGGCGACGGTACTGCACCTCAAGGATGGCGCACAGGATTACGCCCGGTCCGAGGTCGCCCAGGCCATCGAGGCCGCCTTCCCCGGCGCGGCCCTGCAATTCGACGAGGCGGCGGGGCGGCACACGGTTGCCCTGCGCACCGCCGATTTCCGCCGCGCCTTTGCGGCCCACGAGATGTCCGACGGCACCCTGCGCTATTTGTGTCTGGTAGGGGCGCTGTGTTCTTACCGCCGCCCGAATTTCATCGCCCTGAACGAGCCGGAGGCGAGCCTGCATACCGACCTGATCGGGCCGCTGGCCAAGATGATCCTGCGCACCGCCGAAGACACCCAGATGATCGTCGTCACCCATTCCCACGCCCTCGCCGACCGGCTGGAAGTCGAGGGCGCGGCAACGCGTATCGGGCTGGAAAAACGCGGCGGCGAGACCGTGATCTCCACCCGCGGATCGGGTGCCGGAGCCTGGACATGAGTGCCGAGCGTCCGGCGCCAGAACCGCGCAGCGCCTATCGCCACTTTCGCACCATGACCACCCGCTGGAAGGACAACGACGTTTTCGGCCATGTGAACAACGTCGAGTATTACAGCTTTTTCGACACGCTGATCTGCGCCCATATGATGGAAAGCGACGTCTTTCACTTCGACCGGGGCGACACGATTGCCTTCGTCAAACAAAGCAGTTGCAACTATTTCGCCCCCATCGCCTTCCCCGATACCGTCACCGGCGGTCTGCGCGTCGAGCATATCGGCAACAGCGCCGTGCGCTGGGGCATCGGCCTGTTCCGCAACGACGAGGACATGAGCAGCGCGGGCGGGTATTTTCTGCACGTCTTCGTGGAACGCGAAACCCACAAGCCCGTCCCCGCCCTGCCCGCGCCCCTGCGCGCGGTGTTGCAGCCGCTATGCGTCGATTCAGCAGCGACGCCGTAAACATTCGTTAATCTTTCTTCCGCTCAATTTTGGGGCGATCATTCGCGGATCGTCACGAATGCGAGGGAAGGATATGAGCCTGAGCGAAACCGAACGGATGCTGGCGGGCCAAGGCCTGACGACCGCCGAAATCCTCTACCGGATGCCCGATTTCAAGACCGTGCTGCAAAGCTATCTCTGGCAGGAATACGACACCGCGCCGGATTTCCCGAGGCTTTACAGCTTTCTGGAGTTCTGGGAACGAGAGCTGGACGGCCCGCTGCATTCCGTCCGCTACACCTACCGCCGCCTGATCTCACCCGGAGAATGGACCAAGGTGGACGGCGAGATCGTCCTGCACTGACGCCGAAGCGCGGCGCTTAACCGCCCGTAAAATAGCGCGGCTCCAACCGCTCGGTCACGACAAGCGCATCCGTATAACCGTCAGTGGCCGCATTCTCGTTCGGGAAGGCCACCGCCGGGATCCCCGCCGCCCGCGCCGCCATAAAGCACGGAACGGTATCTTCGATCGCGACAGCCTGCGCCGGTTCGAGGCCCAGATGCTCCAGCGCAATGCGATAGATTTCCGGCGACGGCTTTTGCTCGGCGGTCATTTCGTCGTCGGCGATAAAGGCGAACATCTCCCGCGTGACCTGCCCCGTGGTCGCCGCCAGCGTCGCGTCGATATTCTCCCGCGAGGTCGTGGTCACGAACCCCAGCGCAATGCCGTGCTCACGCGCATAATCGAGCACGTCCTTTACGCCGGGGCGCAGGTCCAGCGACCCCTCCAGCAACTCCCGGTCGAACAGCTCGGTCTTGCGGCGGTGCAGAGCGCGCGCGTTCACGGTGTCGCCCTTCTCGGCGGCATACCGCTCGATCCGAGCCTGTCCCCCCGGCCTCTGCAACAGACCGCGATAAGTCTCCCGATCCCAATGCCAGTCGAGACCAGCCTCCCGAAACGCCTCATTAAACGCCTCCCGCTGCATATCGGAGGTTTCGACAAGCGTCCCGATTGACCCGAAAAGAATAGCCGAAGGTTTCATCACACAATCCCGTTGCGGCGGCATCCCTTGCCGGTGCCTGTCAGGGGCCGATATGGGGCAACGGCCAGCCCTTACAATATCCGCCCCGGCCACAGGGGCACTGCCCTAATGCGTTGTGCCGCGCCGCAGGGCTTGATATGGGAAAAGCATGATGTCGAAGGCTTATAAACGCACGGATACCGGACTGGCGGATCATGACCGCCTGCCGTCACGGTTCTTCGGCCTGATGCGAACGAGCGACGGGCGCGGCTGACGCTCTCCTGCCTGCTCTCCATCATTGAAATTCAGGGATCAAAGCCATGACCGACGCACCCCGCACGCTCTATGACAAAATCTGGGACGCCCATGTCGTCCACGAAGCCGATGACGGCACCTGCCTGCTCTATATCGACCGCCATCTGGTGCACGAAGTCACCAGCCCGCAAGCCTTCGAGGGCCTGCGCATGACGGGCCGCACCGTCCGCGCCCCCGGCGCAACGCTGGCCGTACCCGACCATAACGTACCCACCTCCGACCGCGCCAAAGGCATCGAGGACGAGGAAAGCCGCATTCAGGTCGACGCCCTGCGCAGCAATGCCGCCGAATTCGGCATCGAGTTCTTTGACGTTCTCGACATCCGCCAGGGCATCGTCCACATCGTCGGCCCGGAACAGGGCCTGACCCAGCCCGGCATGACCATCGTCTGCGGTGACAGCCACACGGCAACCCACGGGGCCTTCGGGGCGCTCGCCCACGGCATCGGCACATCCGAGGTCGAGCATGTGCTGGCGACCCAGACGCTGATCCAGAAAAAATCCAAGAACATGAAGGTCGAAGTCACCGGCACCCTGCCCGTCGGTGTCACCGCCAAGGACATCACGCTGCAAGTCATCGGCCTGACGGGCACGGCGGGCGGCACCGGCCATGTCATCGAATATTGCGGTGACACAATCATGAACCTCTCGATGGAGGGGCGCATGACCGTCTGCAATATGGCCATCGAGGGCGGCGCGCGCGCGGGGCTGATCGCACCGGATACCAAGACCTTCGAATATGTCATGGGCCGCCCGAAGGCACCGACCGGCGCAGACTGGGACGCGGCCCTCGCCAACTGGTCCGAGCTTTACACCGACGAGGGCGCACATTTCGACACGGTGCTGCATCTCAAGGCCGAAGACATCGCGCCGGTTATTACCTGGGGCACCTCGCCCGAGGACGTGCTGCCGATCAACGCGATGGTGCCCTCGCCAGGTGATTTCGACGATGCCGGCAAGCAGGCAGCGGTCAAACGCTCCCTCGACTACATGGGCCTGACCCCCGGCACCCGGTTCGAGGATATTTCCGTCGATACCATTTTCATCGGCTCCTGCACCAATGGCCGCATCGAGGATATGCGCGAGGTCATGAAAGTGATGGAGGGCAAGCGCGTCAAAGACGGCCTGCGCGCGATGATCGTCCCCGGCTCGGGTCTGGTGAAAAAGCAGATGGAAGACGAAGGGCTGGCGCAGAAACTGGCGGAAGCCGGTTTCGACATTCGCGAGCCAGGCTGTTCCATGTGCCTCGGCATGAACCCCGACCAACTCGCCCCCGGCGAACGCTGCGCCAGCACCTCGAACCGCAATTTCGAAGGGCGTCAGGGCCGCGGTGGCCGCACCCACCTGCTCTCCCCCGCCATGGCAGCGGCGGCGGCGATTACGGGTAAGCTGACGGATGTGCGGGAGCTGTGACAGTTTCAGTCCAGCGCAGGTAACCGCACCTCGCAACAGCCACAAAAAACGCCGCCCCATAACCGAGGCGGCGTTTCAGGTCGTTGACAAACCCCGTTATTTTCTGGCGGGGTTTTTCTTTGTCTGGATTTGCGGTGGCTTGAGTTTTCCGATTGTCGAAGGTTTTCTTGCCCTCATGCCGTCCCTGGTTGGATCGACGTTGCTGCGAGGGCTATT
>CALGNO010000020.1 GCA_937958625.1 uncultured Neomegalonema sp. | reverse complement strand
CCCGCGATGACGGTTCATATCGACATGCTCTTGCGCGCGCTGATGGCTTTGGCGATGCGGATATCGAAGTCGTTGAAGGCGAAGATCGCCGCGTTTTTCGATGCCAAACCGGAGCCTGAAAAGGGTGACAAAAAGGGTGACACGGTGTCACCCGCTTATAAGGAAGATATACATAAGGAAAATCTTGGCCCTCTCCGTTCGGCGCTGATGGCGACGATCTGGGGAAGATACCAACCACCGCGCCGGTCGAAGCGTCTCAACAGCCCGACCGAGAAATGGATGGCGGGCGAAAAGCCGTTCTCCGAACCATCATTCGTCGGGTGGGGGGTGCAGTCGTGAAGGAATTGCGCCCTCTACAGCAAGGCGTCATTGCTGCTGCACGCGCATCGTTCGCGAAAGGCAACAAGCGCGTCGTCCTCCAAGCCAGCACCGGATTCGGGAAGACGGTTTGCGCCGCCCATATGGTTCGCGGCGCACTCGAAAAAGGCAAGCGCGCTGCGTTCGTCGTGGACAGCGTGACGCTCGTGGACCAGACGGTCGAGCGGTTTTACGAAGACGGCATCCGCGACGTTGGCGTGATGCAGGCCGACCACCCAATGACGGACGGCTCGAAGCCCGTTCAGGTATGCACCGCGCAAACCCTGCTGCGTCGTGAGTATCCAGACGTTGACGTGGTGTTCGTTGACGAGTGCCACGAGCGCCACGAAGCAATCTGGCGCTGGATGGAGCGCTGCCCGGACGTGCCTTTCCTCGGCATGTCGGCAACGCCCTGGTCGAAGGGCTTGGGTCTGAAATACGACGATCTCGTCATCGCCTGCACCACACAGCAACTCATTGACGAAGGTTGGCTCTGCCCGTTCCGCACCTACGCCGCCGCAAAGCCAAATCTTGACGGCGTGAAAGTGCGGGCTGGCGAGTACGCGAATGACCAACTTTCCGAAATCATGGCCGAAGGCGGGTTGATAGCCGACATCGTGACGACGTGGCAGAAACTAGGTGAGAACCGGCCCACCATCGCGTTCTGCGTGGACAGGGCGCACGCGGCAAAGGTTCAGGCCCGCTTTCAGGCATCGGGCATCGGGTGCGGCTACATCGACGCCTTCACGGATCGCGAAGAACGCAAGGCTATCGAGCAACAGCTTAACCGTGGAGAAATCCGCGTGGTGGCTTCGGTCGATTGCCTGACGAAAGGCGTGGACTGGTCTATCGGTTGTTTGATTGTCGCGCGGCCCACGAAGTCGAAAATCAAGTGGGTGCAAATGATCGGGCGTGGGCTGCGCATCAACCCCGAGGCGGGCGACGATTGCATCGTTCTCGACCATGCAGGCAACACGCTCCGGCTGGGCTTCGTCACCGATATTCACATCACCGAACTGGACAAGTCAGAGAAGGGCAAGGGCGAAGCGCAGGCGCAGCCCGTGGCGCTGCCGAAGGATTGCGGGAAGTGCGGATACGTGAAGCCGCCCAAGATTCGCGAGTGTCCCGGCTGCGGCCATGTGCCGGAGGTGCAGTCCGAAATCGAAGAGCACGCGGGCGAACTGGTCCAGGTGAACGGCGCGGCGGTTAAGCCGAAGAAGGCACAGGCGACGCCCGCCGAAAAACAACTGTGGTTCTCGTCGCTGCTCTACATCGCTCGTGAGCGCAAATACTCGAAAGGCTGGGTGTCGAACCAGTATCGCGAGAAATTCGGCGTGTGGCCGCAAGGGCTGGACGGCCTACCATTGGAGCCGCCTGCACAGGTCCGGTCATGGGTGAAAAGCCGCATGATTGCCTATGCGAAATCCCGCAAGCGGGAGGCTGCATGATGACCCGCGAACGCACCGCCGATCTGGCGAAAGGCAAGTGGCACGGCATCCTGTCTGCCATGGGCTTCGATGAACGCACCCTATCCGGCAAGAACTGTCCCTGCCCGATGTGCGAGGGAAAGGACCGATTCCGGTTCACAAACTACAGGGATGACGGCCTATGGATATGCAACCAATGCGGTTCTGGGGACGGGTTCAAGCTGTTAAGCATGGCGCGTGGAATGGACTTCAAGGCGGCATGTGCCGAGATTGACCCGATGGTCGGCAACATCGAGGCGTGCCACAAGGTCCGGGTTCCCCAGTGCGAGCGCATGAAGGGCGTTCGGGAAATGTGGAATACGGGCGTACCGGTTGTTCGTGGCGATCCTGTCCACCGATATCTGTCGGGCAGGGGTATAGCGTTCGTCGGGGCCTTCCCCGATATCCGGTGTTCTCACCAAGTCTTCATTGCGGGCCGCAGTATGTCGGCAATGCTTGCACTGCTGCGCGACAACGAAGGGCAGCCCGTCACGGTTCACCAGACTTTCATCGAGAACGGCAAGAAGGCCGCTATCGATAAGCCAAGGCTGATGATGAAAGGCGCGCTTCCTGACGGGCCGCTTGCCTTGCGGCTTGGTGAAATTCGTCCGCATATCGGAATAGCCGAAGGGACGGAAAGCGCGGCTGGCGCAGCAAGGCGGTACGGCCTGCCGGTGTGGGCCGCGCAAAACGCCACCCTGATGGAGCGATGGCTTCCGCCTCCCGGAGTGGAGCGGGTTACCGTTTTTCTCGACAACGACGCGAATTTCCGTGGCCACAAGGCCGGTTACACCGTCGCGAACCGCATCGCCAGCAACGACCGCATCAAGGTTGAGGTGGATGTAAAAATTCCCGCCCGTGTCGGAACCGACTTTTGGGACGAAATGGAGTCCGCAGCATGAACCCCAACCGCCCCCGAGGCGAAAC
>CALGNO010000019.1 GCA_937958625.1 uncultured Neomegalonema sp. | reverse complement strand
CCGCCCCGTGGGGGCGGAACGGCGCTGTCACCGCTACGCGGTGACTCTCGTCAACGGCAGCTCATGGCCAGTGTGAGCCAGTTCATGTGACGGAAAACTGACTGCACCACCCTTCATAACAGACAACCGCATCGCTATGCGTCTGCGCTGACTTCGAGCGATTCCAGCATCGTGGCTCGTTCGGCTTCGCGGCGTTTTTCCAGAATGGATGGTCGGCCTCGTCTGCGTTTCCCGGTCCCCCGCATCGTCACAGCAATGCGGTTGAGACAATTCTATTTTGCAGGATGATGACACTTCTACTTTGCTGTGTGAATTCCACTCGAAGTGCGACTGATCAGTTCTCAGCATATCGCAAGGCTTGGAGTTCGTCACGGAAGGCTTCGTGGGGCGTACGGTAGCCGAGGCATTTGCGCGGCGTGGCGTTGAGACGTTCGGTTACGCCGGGCACGACGACCGCGCTGAGGGAGGCGAGATCGGTACTGCGAGGGAAGTATCGGCGCACGCGTCCGTTGGTGTTCTCGACTGACCCTTTCTGCCATGGCGCGCTGGGGTTGCAGAACCAGGCTTCCGCGCCGAGAAACGACGCGAAACCGCGCCAGCCGGTGAACTCGACGCCCCGGTCGAAGGTGACGCTGCGCCGGGCTTCCTTCGGTAGCGGGAGGAGGGCATCGGCGACGGCATCGAGGACCGGCTTCGTCTGGCGATCCTCGTTCTCCAGCAGAACGGCGAAGCGGGTCTTGCGCTCGACCAGCGAGCTCAGATTGCGCTTTCCGTGTTTGCGTCGAAACTGGATCAGATCGCATTCCCAGTGCCCGAACTCGTTGCGTTCTTTGACAGATTCGGGACGGTTAGAGACATTCCGAGTCTCTGGAAAAACGCCCGAGCGGCCCCTCCTGGCCGCGCGAGGGCGCCGGGTGCGCCGATGCCTGGGCAGGTGGCGGTAGAGGTTCAGCGAGCGGGCCTCCCGAGAGTAGATGTATCGGTAGATCGTCTCGTGGCAGAGCGTCGCGGGCGCACCAGGCTCGACGGACAATCGGCCAGCGATCTGTTCCGGCGTCCAGCCAAGCTCCAGCCCATCGATCACGGCTTGTCGCAGCGCCGGGTCACGAACCAGCTTGGCCTGCCGTGCACGGCGGTCCCGCGCCATCTTCTCGGCGATCCGGCCGTAGTATCCGTCGAGTTCGGGCATCTCCCGGTCGACGAAACGGTTCCGCTTGATCTCCCGGTAAATTGTCGAACGATGCCGTCCGAGTTCACGGGCAATGTCATCCACGCGGACGCGCTTCGACAGCAAGTCATCGATCCGGCGGCGTTCCACAGCATCAATCTGGCGGCAGTAGGGCATGGCTCATCTCCAAGCTAAAGCATTGACTTTACTGAAAAGTCGCACTGGGAAATAGAATCCACCCGGCTGCATCCAATTCACCGATAATCATAGTTATGTGAAATTATATCCGAAGCGCTTTTCGAACTGCGCTGCTTCTTTTCTAGACATGGACAATGTGAGATTAGCGGCTGTTTCGCCGTCGGTTCTGGTCTTGATCGATCCGTTTGCATAGAGCCATGCCAGCGCCTCTCCGTCATCGAATGGCAGTTCGAGGTCGAGGCTCAGATCTTCGGCGGCGAGTTGGCGTTCGATGGCATCGAGCACCGCCGCGACACCGGTTTCTTCCAGTGCCGAAACGCAGACGATGTTGTCATTGCGCGCGGCTTCGTTGCGCACGGCTGCCAGCTCGTCAGCTTCCAGCCGGTCGATCTTGTTATAGACTTCGATGGCGCCGTCGATCGTGGCTTCCTTCAGGCCCAGTTCCTTGAGCACATCGCGCACGTCGCTGGCCTGAGCCTCGGTCTCGGGGCTGGAGATGTCGCGAACGTGCACCAGCACTGTTGCCTCCAGCACCTCTTCGAGGGTCGCGCGGAACGCTGTTACGAGTTGCGTCGGCAAGTCGGATACGAAGCCGACGGTATCGGACAGGATCACCCGTCGGCCCGCGCCGGTCTCGATGGCCCGCATTGTCGGATCGAGGGTTGCGAAGAGCATGTCTTCCGCCATGACCGAAGCGCCCGTCAATGCGTTGAAAAGCGTCGATTTTCCGGCATTCGTGTATCCGACCAACGCCACGACCGGGTGCGGTGCCTTCTGGCGTTTCTGGCGGTGAAGCCCGCGCGTGCGCACGACTTTTTCTAATTGCCGCCGGATGCGCTCGACCCGCATGTCGATCATGCGCCGGTCAGCCTCGATCTGGGTTTCACCGGGGCCGCCGACGAATCCCAGACCGCCGCGCTGACGCTCGAGGTGGGTCCAACTGCGCACGAGGCGGCTTTTCTGGTACAGCAGATGGGCGAGTTCGACTTGCAGCGCGCCCTCGCGCGTCTGGGCACGCTCGCCGAAGATTTCGAGGATCAGGCTGGTGCGGTCGAGAACCTTGACCGACAGTTCCTTCTCGAGATTGCGTTGCTGAACTGGGCTGAGACTGCCATCCATGATGAGAAGGTCGATCTTTTCATCATGAACCAGATCTTTGAATTCTTTCAGCTTTCCCGACCCGAACAACGTGCCGGGCCGCACGACGGAGACGACGTCAATCCTGCTGTCGACAATATCGAGATCGAGGGCCGACGCCAGCCCGGTGATCTCATCCAGACGCGCCTGCGCGGACCGATTGGCTCCGCGCTCGGCCTTGATGTCGGGGTGAATGACCAGTGTTCGCGTTGTCACGAACCCGCTGCATCCTCCTGATCGTACAGATTTATCGGCTGTGACGGCATCACCGTTGAAATCGCGTGCTTGTACACCAACTGCGATTGTCCATCGCGGCGAAGAAGGACGCAGAAATTATCAAACCAGGTAACGACACCCTGCAATTTCACCCCGTTGACCAGGAATATGGTCACGGAAATCTTGTTTTTGCGGATATTGTTGAGGAAAGCGTCCTGCAAGTTCTGTTTATCGGCGGGCACTCGTCTTGCCTTCTCTTATTTATAGATACGCTTTTTGCGCATCGTTGTTAACGCACTTGACTTGATCAGTCGCATATTTCACGGGGAGCCACAAACACAGATTTCGCGTTATCGCCGAAATCGCCATCGGCGTGGCCTAACGCCGCCATGCGGAAAAGCTGAACAGGGCAACAACCGCAAGGGTTTCCATGCGTCCCACCACCATTGCGAGGCATAGAATATATCTTGCCAGCGGCGAATAGGCGGCATACCCGCCCTCCCCGCCTGAGATCAGCGGCAGCAAGGGGCCTGTATTGCTGATCGCCGCGATGGACCCGGCCAGTCCCTCGACGAATTTCATGCCGGTTGCTGTCAGCGCGAGCGAGCAAATCGCCACGGTGATCGCGTACAACATCACGAAAACCCAGACGATCAGCAGCGCATCGAAGGTCACGGCGCGCCGACCGCTGAAAATCGGTTGCACCGAGGAGGGCCGGGCGAGCCGTCGCAACTCTCCCATACTGTGTTTTGCCAGCACGGCGGCGCGTACCAGCTTGATGCCGCCTGCGGTCGACGCCGCACCGCCCCCGATGATCGCAAGCCCCATCAGGGCAACACCGGGGGTCTTGAGGCCGCTCCACTCGGTCGCGCCTTCCCATGATGCCGATTCGAACCCGGTCGTCGTCACAAAGGAAAGCGCCATGAAAAACGTGCCCCAGAGCGCAGTGAGTGCGCCGTCGATCTCATCCGTCGAGCGCGTCTCGATCGCACCGATCCAATGGCGCAGAAACAGCAGCGCGACGATGGCAAACACCAAAATCGCCATATAACGCAGTTCCGGGTCACGGATATAATGACCCGTCCCGTGGCGCAGACCGGCTGCATGTGTCGAGACCCCGATGGCGGCGGGCACGATGGTCAGGATCAGGACCAGCTCGACGACCAACGAATTATAGACGGCCACGCCGCCTGCCACCGGCACGAATCCGGTGGTCGAAACACTACCAAGCGCAAGGCAAACCGCTTCGAATACCGGTACGCCGGAGGCCGCAAGTGCAAATGTACACGCAACCATCAGCACCATATACGGCAACAGCAACAGCCTGAGCGCCCATCTGATCCGGGACTCGACGCCCTGGCTGCGCGCGCCTTCGCTGGCGCACAGAAATGCGTAGGTCATCGTCTGGGCGCGCCGGTCGATCATGTGATCGACCTCGAAGCCCCCAATCGACAACGGCGCGAGGATGGCGAGGGCCGCCACCAGCGAAAGCAGTCCGCCAAATCCCGCCAACATCGACCGCCACAAAATCACGGCGTCCGGCACGATCTCCAGGTTATGAAAGATCGTCGCACCCGTCGTGGTCAGCGCCGAGACCATCTCGAAATACGCGGCACTGAAGTCACCGACCGAGCGCAGTCCGATCAACGGAATCGAAGCGATGGCCGGAACGAACAGATAGGTCGCGAGCAAAAGCACCAACCCGCGCCGCGCCACATCGCCAAAGCGCTTTCGCAATACAACCTCGGCCACCGCGGCGATGACCATCGAGGCAATCGCGCCGTACAGAAACGTCATCGCGGCTGTCTTGTCATTCGACAGAAACGCGAACAGCGATACCAGCAACATGCCGACCGCCAACGTGAGCAACAGCAGAACAGGCAGGCGCGAGGCGCGTATCTCGACGCCCTGCCCCCCGCGCAATTCTACGAAGCGATCGCCCTTCATGACCGACCGAGGCGATGCGGGGCCGCGCTTTTGGACGGAAAACCGGCCTCTGTTTTCCCCGCCAACACGCTAGAAATAGTCGAAACTGACACGGAACAGTTTCTCCACCTTGGCCACGGCATCGCGCAGGGCAAAGATGACGACGCTGTCGCCATCATTCAGAACGTGGCGTCCATCCGGGATCATGATCTTGCCGCCCGTGAGGACCGCGCCGACCATGACGCCGGGCGGCAGGTTCGCTTGACCGAGCGGCTTCCCGACCAGGGGCGATGTCGCGAGGGCCTGGGCCTCGATCACCTCTGCGGCGCCATCGCGAACGCTATGCAGCGCCCGAATACGGCCCCGGCGAACATGGCGCAGGATCGACGACACGGTCGTCGCGCGCGGATTGATAAAGGCGTCGATGCCGAGCGGATTGGCCAGACGCATCAAGTTCTGGTTGTTGATTAGCACCATGGCAGAGCGCGCGCCGGTATCCTTGGCCAACACTCCGGCGAGCAGGTTCGTCTTGTCGTCATCGGTCAGGGCGATGATGGTTTCCGCCTCGCTGACATTCGCCTCTTGCAGGATTGCAGAATCGAGCACGTCACCGTTGAGAACGATGGTGCGCTCAAGCCGCTCTGCGGCCTTCTCGGCAACATCGCGGTTCAACTCGATCAGCTTCGCCTTGATCCCTGCCTTGCCCTCCTCCAGCTTTTTCGCGACCGCAAAACCGACATTGCCGCCCCCGGCGATCACGACCCGCCGGGCGATGGTTTCCTCGTGGCCGAACAGAGCCAGAGTGCGGTCCACATCCTCCTCGGCGACGATCATGAAGACGTCGTCGCCTTCATAGAGCTGATCGTCACCGGTAGAGGTATGCAGCTTTCCCTGACGTTCAAAAGCGACGACCATCGCGCTGATATCCGGAAACAACTGCGAGAGCTGACGCAGGGGCGTGTTCAGCAGCGCGCATTCAGGCCCAAGCTGCGTTCCGATCAACCGCACACGCCCGTCTAGGAACGGCGTCGAATCGAAAGCACCCGGCGCGCTGATCCGGCGCAGCACCGAATCCGCGACCTCCATTTCAGGCGAGATGATCACGTCGATGGGCAAGTGATTGCGGCGGAACATATCCCGCCATCCCGGTTCCAGATAGGACTGCGCGCGGACACGGGCGATCTTGCGCGGCACCGAAAAGATCGAATGGGCCACCTGACAGGCGATCATGTTGACTTCATCGGAATAAGTGACGGCGATCAGCATATCGGCGTCTTCCGCGCCCGCCTTTTGCAGCACGTCAGGCTGCGACGCGAAGCCTGTCACGCCGCCCACATCGATCATGTCCGTAACCTTACGGATCAGGGCCTCGGACTGGTCGATAAGCATCACGTCGTTGCCCTCGGACGACAACTGACGCGCAATGTTGAAGCCGACCTGACCGGCGCCGCAAACGATGACCTTCATGGTCTTTGCTTACGACGACAGTTCGACGACGTTTTCGATATAAGCGGCGCGGCCACCATTTCGGTTCGCGGTCGATACCCCCAATGCCTTCAACTTTCGGTGCAGGGCAGAGCGCTCCATCCCGACGAATGAGGCCGTGCGTGAAACATTGCCGCCAAACCGATTGATCTGAGCGATCAGATAATTGCGCTCGAACGCCTCACGAGCCTCTCTCAAGGGCATGGCGACGAAATTCTCGCCGCCGCCTGATGCCACGCCGCCGCTGGCATCCGACGTCACCTCGGCGGGCAGATCATCGGGACCGATTTCCGAGGTGCCGTCGCCGAGGATCATGATCCGCTCGACGATGTTTTTCAGCTGTCTGACATTACCCGGCCACTCGTACGCCTGAAGCACCGCAATCGCATCGTCGCTGACATGCCGTTTGGGCAAGCCCTGCTCGCGGTTCAGACGATCAATGAGATAGTCGACAAGCGCGCGGATGTCTTCGCGGCGCTGACCGAGGGGCGGCGCATCCACCGGCACGACATTCAAACGGTGGTAGAGATCCTCCCGAAAGTCTCCCAGGGCGATTTCTTGGCTCAGGTCGCGGCTGGTGGCGCTGACGATGCGCACATCGACGCGCACGAGGTCGGACCCGCCAACCCGCGCAAAGGTCTGATCGACCAACACGCGCAGGACTTTCGACTGGGTTTCCTTCGGCATATCCGCGACTTCATCGAAGAACAGCGTGCCGCCATGGGCCGCCTCCAGCAATCCGGGGATGGCCAACCCGCCTTCGCGCTCGCGGCCAAAAAGGCGCTCCTCCAGATGCTCCGGCTCCATCGTCGCGGCGCTCATGACGACAAAGGGACCGTCGGCGCGTTTCGAATTCTGGTGCAGATAGCGCGCGGCAACTTCCTTGCCGGAACCGGACGGACCTGAGATCAGGATACGGCTGTTCGTCGGCGCAACTCGCTCGATGACACTGCGAAATTGCGTCATGGCGGCAGAGTCGCCGACCAGTTCAGCCTTGCCGAAATCCTTCTCGCGCAGCACGGCATTTTCCCGGCGAAGGCGCGCGGCCTCCAGCGCTCGGGCGACAGTGATCATCAGAAAGTCAGTCTTGAACGGCTTTTGAATAAAGTCATAGGCCCCCTGCTGGATCGCCGCCACCGCCAGCTCGACATTCCCATGACCGCTGATGATGATCACCGGCAGCTCGGGGTTGTCGCGCTTGACCGTCTTGAGGACTTCGATCCCATCCTTGCGACTGCCCTGCAGCCAGATGTCGAGCACGATAAGATCGGGCTGACGGCCATTAATCTCCTTAAAGGTGGAGTCGGCACAGGCAGCCGTTCGCGCCTGATGCCCCTCATCCTCGAGAATCTCGGCAATCAGTTCGCGAATGTCTTCTTCATCGTCGACGATCAGAATATCGGCCATTGATTCAGCCCCTTGTTTTTCGCTCGATTATTATTTCACGCATAGCGGTCTCATGCGACGTCGCGGTCTGCTGCGCGGTTGCTGTCATCAGATACTTCCGCGCCAGTGGACAGCGTCAACTCGATAACCGTGCCCGTTTCGCCATGCGGTCCTGGTTCTGCGTCGAGCAAGCTCAGCGTTCCGCCATGCTCCTCGACCATTCGTTTCACGATGGCAAGGCCCAGGCCCGTGCCGCTCGCTTTCGTGGTGACATAGGGTTCGACAACCGTCTTGCGTTCCTTGTGCGGTAGACCGATGCCGTTATCGGTCACGCGAATGCGGACAAGCTCGCCATCGCGGCCAACCTCTAGCCCGATGCGACCCCGCGTTGGTTCGATGCCATCCGCCGCCTGCTTTTCCTTGCGCGCGGCGATGGCTTCGACGGCATTTTTCATAACATTGGTCAACGCCTGAATGATCAGCCCGCGATCACACGGCACGATGATACGGTCATCTATATCGCTGAAATCAAAAGCTGTGTCCGGATCGCCAGCGATTTGCAGCATCGCGGCCTCCTTCACCAGAGCGCCAAGCGGTTCTGCGGCAAAAACAGGCTTTGGCATTCGCGCAAAGTTCGAAAACTCCTCGACCATGCGGCGTATCTGTTCGACCTGTCGCACGATGGTCGCAGTGCATTGGTCGAAAACCGGTTTGTCGATCTCGATCTGTTTGCCGAACTTGCGGTTCAGACGCTCGGCGGAAAGCTGGATCGGGGTCAGCGGGTTGCGGATTTCGTGGGCCACCCGGCGGGCAACATCGCCCCAGGCTGCCAGACGTTGGGCGGAGACGAGGTCCGTCATATCATCGAGGGTGACGACATACCCTTCGACTTCGCCGCCCCCGGCCTGACAGGCCACCCGCACCAGAAACTCACTCTCGCCGCCGGCATGGGCGACGAGGGCACGGCCCTCTGCCACAAAATCCGGGCTATCGGCGGCGTCGCTGATAATACCGCCAAAAGCAGGATAGGCTTGTTGCAGGGTGATGCCGTCAAGGGCACCGCGCTCGGTCCCCAGAAGGTCTTCGGCAAAGCCATTGGCCAGATTGACAACGCCCTTGCGATCAAGGCGCAGGACGCCTGCGGTTACCCCTGACAAAACGGCCTCGGTAAAGCGGCGGCGCTGGTCGAGTTGATCATTGGCATCGAGCAGCGATTCGCGCTGTCGCTGGACCTGCGCCGTCATCCGGTTGAAGGCTCGGGACAGCACGGCGATTTCGTCATCGCCCTTTTCCTCGTTCACCCGCGCGTTGAGGTCGCCCTTCGCCACCCGATCCGCCGCCCCGGCCAGCCGCCCGATGGGCCGTGCGAGACGGTCGGCGAACCAGATGCCAAACCAGATTGCCGCCGACAGGATCAGCACGGCAAAACCGATATAGAGCAGCGCGAAGATCAGTTGCATATCGCCGCGCTGGCCTTCGAGTTGCTTGTACTGGTTTGCCATGGAGCGGGTTTCGGCAAGAATACGCAGCGCCTCGCCATCCACGGGCCGCACGACATAAAGGAACGTGTCGATCATTCCCGGCAGAGGTTGCAGCGCGCGCACAGCACCGCCGCTGCGATCCTCGAAGACATAGACTTCACCGGGATCGGTCGCGGAAAATTCGCGTTCGGTCGGGGGGGTATAGAGAAAGAGATAGCTGTTCGGTCCGCGCGCGATGATCTCGCCGCTCGAATTGAGGATATAGACCTCGACCAGCCGCCGTTCCTGCGAAACCTTTGCCAGAACACGGCTGAGCGCGGCGCTGTCTGCCACACCGAATGGCGTTGCCCTGATGATCTCGGAGGAAATGGCACTCGCATCGAGACGGATCGCCTGATGGCGTTCGCGGACGTAGGATTCGGCGATGGTCACCGAGTTCTGCACGACACCGGCAACACGCTTGTTCAGCCAGCCCTCGAGGCTGAAAGTCACCGTCACAGCGGCGAAGAGGCCGAGCATCAACGCCGGCGCGACCGCGATGATTGTGAACAGGCGCACCATGCGCAGGTGCAGCCGCGACCCCGCCGACCGGGCGCGGCGCGCGAGTACCAGCATCGCCACGCGCCACGCAATCACGCCGATCAGCGCAAGGGCGAGGCAAAAGTCGACAATCAGCATCGCCCGCAGGGCTACACTGCCCTGCTCCAGCGATTCTTCCCGCGACATCAAAATATAGGTCAGAATGGCGCAAATCGGCGCTGCAATCGCAAGACCCAGGGCAAACGAACTGACGAGACGCCGCCGTTGCCCTCCATCGGTCAGCCACCTCGGGCCGAATCTGTTTGCAATGTCAGAGCGCGCCAGCGTCATAGGTTTTCCACATTGCCCCGCCGCCGGAGAACAACGGGCAGTGCAAGCCCGTCACACCTGCATGTTGCGGATGAGCATCACTTTTTGCGGCGTTCGACGGGAATGTCAAGTTCGCGAATCTTCTTCCGCAGCGTATTGCGGTTCAAACCCAGCATGTCAGCGGCCTTCAACTGGTTGCCGCGCGTCGCCGCTAAAGTCAGCGCGATCAGCGGAAACTCGATCTCGCGCAGGATACGTTGATAAAGCCCCGGCGGCGGCAACGCATCGCCGTGATTGGCAAAATATTGCGACAAATGGCTCTCAACGATGCTCGAAAGATCGTTGTTTTCACTGTGAAAACCCTGACCCGTCGTCTCCTGCATCGCTATTTCGGCCTCGACGGTCTGTTGATCGATCAGATCGTCGGGACACAGCACGGCCAAGCGTTTGACGAGGTTCTGTAACTCGCGGACGTTTCCGGGCCAGCTATGGGCCTTGAGGGCCTCCATCGCCGATTTCGACATGGTCTTGCGCGGCAATCCGTCCGTGGCGGCATCGCGCAGGAAGGCCCGCGTCAGGTCAGGAATATCCTCAAGGCGCTCGCGCACCGGGGGCAGGCGGATCGGCGCAACGTTGAGTCGGTAATAGAGGTCTTCACGGAACAGGCCTTCGCGGATCAGGACGCGCAAGTCCTGATGCGTCGCCGCGATGATCCGCAAATCAGTCTTCTTCGCCCCTGCCCCGCCAACGCGGGTGAACTCGCCTTCCTGAAGCACGCGGAGCAATCGCGTCTGAGCATCGGCGGGCATATCGCCGATCTCATCAAGGAACAGCGTCCCGCCCCGTGCCTGTTCAAAGCGTCCGCTGGCGCGCGCGGTAGCGCCGGTAAACGAGCCTTTCTCATGGCCGAAAAGTTCAGACTCAATCAACTCGCGGGGTATCGCCGCCATGTTGACCGCAACGAAGGGTCCGGCCTTGCGCTTTCCGTAATCGTGCAGGGCGCGAGCGACCAACTCTTTACCGGTCCCGGACTCGCCGGAGATCATCACGGTCAGGTCGGTATTCATCAGCCGCGCCATGACGCGATAGACGTCCTGCATCGCGGCGGACCGCCCGATCAGGGGCTGCGCTTCTTCGCGTGTCTCGGCGGCGACCTCTTCAGGTGCGCTGGCCCCCGACATCGCTTTCCGAACGTGGGAGATCAGCTCTTGCAGGTCGAAGGGCTTCGGCAGGTATTCGTAGGCCCCGGCTTCGGCGGCGCGGATGGCGGTCATCACGGTATTCTGGGCGCTCATGACGATGAAGGGCAGCTTGGGCCTGCGGCGCTTCATCGAGGGCAACATGTCGAGAGAATCGCCGTCGGGCATCATCACATCGGTGATAACTGCATCGCCCTCTCCCTCTTCGATCCAGCGATAGAGGGTCGAGCAAGTACCGGTCGACCGCGTCCGAAACCCCGCGCGGGCCAGCGCTTGGGAGAGAACGGTGCGAATTGCACGGTCATCGTCTGCAATCAGGACAAGGCCGGGAGAACTCATCGCGCTGCCTCTGCTTTATTTTCTCGGTGGACCGGCAACAGCATCCGAAAGGTCGTGCGGCCTGCATCGGTATCGCATTCGATGATGCCGCCATGATCCGCGACGATCTTGGAAACCAGCGCCAAGCCCAGCCCCGCCCCGCTCGCCTTTGAGGTCACAAAGGGTTCGAAGATATGCGGCGCGAACTCTTCGGGGATACCGGGGCCGTTATCGGAAATACTGACCTCGAGCGGAAGGCTGCGGCGGTTGTCGCCGTGTATGCCCGAAAGCCGCACGCCTGAACGATAAGCAGTGCGCAGGGTAATCACACCGCCCTCCCCCGCCGCCTCGACGGCGTTTTTGATCAGGTTGAGAAACGCCTGAGACAGTTGATCACGGTCGCCCGATGTGGGCGGCAGCGACGGATCGTATTCCTCGATAAACGTCGTGCTGGCCCCGAAACCGACCTCCGCCGCGCGCCGCGTCACCCGCAAGGCATCGTGAAGGTTTACCGGCAATTGTTCGGGCGGGCGCGAATCCGTGAAATGCTCCATCCGCTCGACCAGACGCTGGATGCGGGCGGCCTCCTCCTGAATCAGCTCGCAGAGTTCGGACTCCGAGTCCGATACCGACATTTGCAACAGTTGCGCAGCACCGGAAATCGCCGCCAGCGGGTTCTTGATCTCGTGCGAGAGCGCGGCGGCCATGCCAGTCACCGAACGCGCCGCGCCGCGATGCGCGAGGCTGCGGTTCATCTTGTCGGCGATGCTGCCTTGGCGCATGACGATCAGCAGGGCAAGATTTTCAGTGCTGTCATTCAGGGTACTGACCTGCACTTGCGACAGACGCCACGTACTATCGGCCCAGTGAACCTCGACATCGCGCTCGGCCAGCGAGATACGCTCGCGCCGCGCCTGTTCGATCAGGCTGGCGAGGCGTGATCCTTCGGGCGCGAACTCGTTGACCGAGCGGCCACAGATCGCGCGGGCGCTGACGGAAAACAATTGTTCCGCCGCCGCATTGAAGGCAACGATCATATCGCGCTCGTCAGTCGCAATCGCCGGATAGGCGAGCGCGTTCCACAGCACCTCGTAATCAGGCGAGTCGCTCTTGTGAAATTTCGTCACGCCGCCGCCCGCTCCGCCGTGAAAGCTGGCCAGTCATAAGCGCGCAGTTCGCCCATGACGGCCTCCGCGTCGGTCTCGCGAATGATGCGCGCACGCAGGGCTGCACCGTCCGGGCGACCGGCCAGATACCAGCCGAGATGCTTGCGCATGTTCTTGACACCGTTCTCGCGACCATAACAGGCCAACACGGCGTCGTAATGCTCGCAAACCAGCGAAGCCAGAGCTGCGCCCTCGGGGGGTGCGAAGCCGCCCTGCCCCGTCAACTCGCACGCAATCTGAGCCGTGATCCACGGCTTGCCATAGGCCCCGCGCCCGATCATGACACCCCGCGCACCGGAAAGCGCCAGTGCGCGCCGCGCATCGGCGGCGTCGAGAATATCGCCGTTCACGAAGACCGGAATGGACACCGCCTCGACCACGCGCCGCACCGCCGCCCAATCCGCAGCGCCGCGATAGAACTGCGCGCGCGTGCGGCCATGAATTACGATCATGCGGATTCCTGCCGACTCGGCACGGCGGGCGATGTCAGGGGCGTTGAGACAACCTTCGTCCCATCCAAGGCGCATTTTCAGCGTGACCGGGACAGGCGTCGCGCCGACCGTCGCCTCGATCAGTCGCAATGCATGATCCGGTTCGCGCATGAGGGCTGAACCTGAATAGCCGCTGGTCACTTTTTTTGCAGGACAGCCCATGTTGATGTCGATGATCCGCGCCCCGGTATCCGTAACGCGGCGCGCGGCCTCGGCCATCCACTCGGCCTCTCGCCCCGCGAGCTGAACGGCGGCGAGGGTGGTATCATTGGCCACCGTCGCCCGTTGCAGCGACAGGGTATTGTCGGTCAGCATCTCGCGGCTCTGCACCATTTCGGAGACGACATAGGGTGCCCCAAACCGCGCCGCGATGCGCCGAAACGGGGCATCGGTGATCCCCGCCATCGGCGCAAGGGCGACCGGTGCGGCCATGGTCTCGGAACCGATCTGGACAGCGGTCAGGGTCATTTCAGCCTTTTTTGAGCCTTGGGCATTTCGTTCCGCCATAGCTTTTGCCTAAAGTCTGTGCAAGACGATTGCCACGACTGCCAGACGAAACCGGACACCACAATGGCCTCAACCACCGCGCTGATTGTCGCCGCAGGACGCGGAACGCGCGCCGCATCGGCGGTGCCGAAGCAATATCGAACGGTCGGGTCGCGGTCGGTTCTTGCGCGGTCGATGCAGCCGTTTGCCTCGCACCCGCTGATCCAGCGTGTCGCCGTGGTGATCCATCCCGATGATATGGCGATGTACGAAGAGCACCGCTTCGAGGCGAATACGGTTATCGCCCCGACCCATGGCGGTGCGAGTCGCGCCGATAGCGTGCTGAACGGCCTGCGCGCGCTGTCGGCTGATCCGCCGGATCGGGTGTTGATCCATGACGGGGCGAGGCCATTCGTGTCTCATGACGTGATCTCGCGCGTCATCGGCGCGTTGGAGACCGAAGCCGGCGCCGTGCCGACTTTGCCCGCCGTCGATGCGATGCGGCGACTGGACGGCGATTCTCTGGGTGATCCGGTGCCGCGCGAAGGCATCCGGCGGGCGCAGACGCCCCAGGGGTTTCATTACGATGTACTGATGCCGATCATGGAATCCGCCGCCGCCGATGGATCACTCGGCACACTGCTGGACGAAGCCGAGGCTCTGATTGCAGCCAATCGCCGGGTCGCGTCGGTCGAGGGCGATCCGATCAATTTCAAACTGACGGTGCCGGAGGATTTCACCATGGCCGAACGCCTGCTCTCCGCGCCCGATATTCGCACGGGCCAAGGATACGACGTCCATGCGTTTTGCGATGGCGACCACGTAATCCTATGCGGCGTGAAGATTCCCCATGATAGGGGCTTGTCCGGCCACTCCGATGCCGATGTCGGCTTGCACACCATCACCGATGCCTTGCTGGGCGCGGTGGCCGAGGGCGATATTGGGCGGCACTTTCCGCCATCGGACCCGCAATGGAAAGGCACGGACAGCGCGGTATTTCTGGCCCGAGCCGTCGAGATCGTTACGGGGCGCGGGTTTGCCATCGGCAATATCGACCTGACCCTGATCTGCGAAGAACCCAAGGTAACGCCTCATGCTCCGGCGATGATCGAGCGCGTGGCAGCGATATGCGGCGTTGAGACGGGCCGGGTCAGTATCAAGGCGACCACGTCCGAACGCCTCGGCTTCACCGGACGGCGCGAAGGGATCGCTGCGACTGCGGTCGCGACCGTCGTGCGGCAGCCATGAAAGACAAACTCGCCAAGCTGATCGCGACCTTTTGCGGGGTGGGCCTCATTCCCGTCGCGCCCGGCACGATGGGATCGCTGGCCGCCCTGCCCTTCGGCTATCTGATGCATTGGGTCGGCGGGTTTCCGCTGTTGGCGCTCGCAACGGTGGTCGGATTCTTCAAGGGATGGTGGGCGACGCGCCTCTATGTCGCGCGGCCCGGCATATCCGAAGACCCGTCGGAGGTGGTGATAGACGAGGTCATCGGCATGTGGCTGGCGCTTTGGCCGCTGTCGTTTGGGTTATGGCACGCGGGCGTGGCCGGGCATGTGTTTCCGTGGCCGGGCTGGATCGCGGCGTTCGTCTTCTTTCGCCTGTTCGACATTCTCAAGCCCGGTCCCGTCGGATGGGCCGACCGGCGGGGTGATCCGCTGGGTGTAATGCTCGATGATGTGATTGCAGGGATTTTTGCGGCCATCGTCGTCATGATCGGCGCAGGTCTATTTCACGGAGTGCTGGGCGCATGAGTGCCGTCGATGACATCGCCACCGAAGTGCTGACCCTCGCCCGCGAGAAGGGCCTGCGCGTTGCCGCGGTCGAATCCTGCACCGGCGGCTTGCTGATGGGCGCGCTGACGGCGATTGCCGGGTCATCCGATGTGGTCGAGCGCGGCTTCGTCACCTATTCCAACGAGGCCAAGACCGAGATGGTCGGCGTCCCCGCGCCCCTTATCGACGAACACGGCGCGGTCAGCGGACCGGTGGCGCGGGCCATGGCCGAGGGCGGCTTGCGCGCCAGCCATGCGGACCTCTGCCTGTCGATCACCGGCGTTGCCGGTCCCGGCGCATCGGCGGCAAAGCCCGAGGGGCGGGTATGTTTCGGGCTGGCCCAAGGCGACGAGGTCGAGACCGTAACGATGGATTTCGGACCGTTAGGCCGCACCCATGTTCGTGCGGCCTCGGTCAGTTATGCCCTCGATATGCTGCGCCGCCGCCTCACCTGAGATCGACGATTTCCGGCCCCATCATCAGGGTCGGCAGCCAAGTCGAGATAATCGGCACGTATGTAATCAGGATCAGGAACACGAACAGGATCGACACGAAGGGCAGAGCCGCCTTCACGACGCCCATCACCGACATTCGTGCAACCCCGGCGGTGACGAACAGGTTCAGCCCCACCGGCGGGGTAATCATCCCGATCTCCATGTTCACGACCATGATGATCCCGAGATGGATCGGGTCGATGCCCAGTTGCATCGCAATCGGAAACACCAGCGGCGCGACGATGATCAACAGGCCCGACGGCTCCATGAACTGACCACCGATCAGCAACATGACATTGACGATGACGAGGAACATCACTGGGCCGTAGCCCGCCGCCAGCATCATTTCCGCGATATGCTGGGGAATCTGTTCTTCGGTCAGGACGTGTTTGAGGATCAGGGCGTTGGCGATGATGAACATCAGCGTCGTGGTCAGCTTTGCCGCCTCGAACAGCACCTTTTTGGTGTCGGGGTGGACCCAGACCGTCAGCAATGCCCAAGGGCGATGCAGCAGGTTATGATTTTTCTCGCCGTCTGCCGTCGCCAGCGGTCCCATGTCTCGATAAACGAAGTTGGCGATGAAAAATGCATAGACCGCCGCCACCGCTGCTGCCTCGGTTGGTGTGAAGATCCCGCCGTAAATCCCGCCGAGGATGATGACGATCAGCATCAGGCCCCAGCCGGCCTCGCCGATGGTCGAGAACCAGTGACCCCAGGTCGCCTTGGCCTCGCGGGGCATATCCTTGATCGTGGCGGCGACATAGATGCCGATCATGAGCAACAGACCGGCCAGCAATCCGGGGATCACCCCGGCCAGAAACATGCGCCCGACCGACACATCCGTCGCCGCCGCATAGACGACCATGACGATGGAGGGCGGAATCAAGATGCCGAGCGTTCCGGCGTTACAGATCACGCCCGCTGCAAACTCCTTCGTGTACCCAACCTGCCGCATCCCGGCGATGACGATGGACCCGACCGCGACGACCGTCGCAGGAGACGAGCCCGAAAGCGCCGCGAACAGCATACAGGCGAAAACGCTGGCGATGGCGAGACCACCCCGGAAATGCCCCACCGAAGCCACGGCAAACTGAATGATCCGCTTCGCCACACCGCCAGTGGACATAAACGCGCTGGCGAGGATGAAAAACGGGATGGCGAGCAGGGTCGCATGGCCGTCAAAGGCGGAAAACAGAGTCTGGGCGATGCTCGCGAGGGATCCGTCTGAATACATCAACAGGAACAGGATCGAGGACAGGCCCAGCGAAACGGCAATCGGCACGCCGAGCAGTAGGAGCGCGATTACCAGCCCGAAAAGAAGTGCAACGGTCATCGGGTTGCCTCCCCGGCGGCACGGGCCGCAGCGTCGTCAATTTCGTCTTCGACTTCATGGCTGGCGATGATGAGGTTCTGCCTGTCTTTCCAGACACGCCACCCGGCTTGCAAAAAGCGAAAGATCAACAGCGCCATGCTCAGGGGCAGAATGGCGTAGGGGATGAATTTCGGGATGTAGGTATAGGCCTCGCCCTGATTGAAGATCGGTTCGATAAACCGCATCCACTCCATCATCGGTACGTCATTGACCTCATACCATGCCTGATCGCGCCAGCGGTTCTCGATCTCGCCGAGGCCCAGCGGCCCGGCAATCCAGTCGTTATAGAGATTTGGAACGGGGGGCAGATTGGCGAAAGGTCCCCAGTAATTCCAGGTGCCAACGAATAAAAGGCCGGCAAAGAGGAGACAGCACGCGACCGAAAGTAAAGTCATGACCTTACGGACACCGGGGCTGACCATGGATGCAATAACGTCAACGCCGAGATGCGCATTGACCTTCACGCAATAACTTGCGCCGAGCAAAGTCATCCACGCAAAAAGAAAGACGGTCGCCTCCAGGGCCCACAGAATATTGTCGTTGAAACCATAGCGGGCGACCACATTCGCGAAGGTAATGACGGTCATCAGACCCATCAAAATCGCGAGTATCGTTTCCTCGATCTGGTCGGTAACTCCGCGTTCTCTTGCTGTCGCCATCAGTCCGTCCCCCGCTTATTCCCGCGCAAAGAGCACCGCCGCACCCATTGGGCGGCGGTGCTCGTTTTTGTCACTGTCGCGGAGGGTCAGGAACCGGCGTCGTTCGCCTCTTGCGCGGCTGCGACGAGTTCGGCGGGAACGTCCTTCTCGAACTGCGTCCACACTGGCTTGAGGGCTGCAACCCATTCAGCGCGCTGCTCGGGGGTCAACTGACGAACGGTGCCGCCAGCGTCAATGATGAGCTGCTTGTTCTGCTCGTTCACCGCAGTCGATTCGGCGTTGCGGGTCGTGGTCACTTCGCCGACGATCGTCATGAACTGCTCGCGCGTATCATCATCGAGGCTGTCGAGGAAATCGGTGGAGGTGACCAGCAGATAGTCGATGATCCCATGGTTTGTCTCGGTCACACCGTCCTGCACCTCGAAGAACTTTTTGCCGTAGATATTCGACCAGGTGTTTTCCTGGCCATCGACGACCTTGGTCTGCAGCCCGCCATAGACTTCGCTGAAGGCCATTTTCTGCGGGTTTGCGCCAAGCGCTTCGAACTGCGCAATCAGCACGTCAGAGGACTGTGTGCGGAATTTCAGACCCGCCGCATCGCTCGGCTTCACCAGCGGCACGCTGGCGGACATCTGCTTCATGCCATTGTGCCAGTATGCGAGGCCCTGAAGGCCACGGCGCTGCATCGAATCGAGCATACCCTGACCGGCGTCGGACGCCTGGAATCGGTCGACGGCGTCAATGTCGGTGAACATGAAGGGCAGATCGAAGATGCGGAACTGCTTGGTGAATTTCTCGAATTTCGACAGTGACGGCGCGGCAAGCTGCACGTCCCCCGACAGCATGGCTTCCAGCACCTTGTCATCGTTATAGAGCGAGGAGTTCGGGAACACCTCCATGCACATCGTGCCGTTCATTTCCTCGTTCACGCGCTCGGCGAGCAGCGTGGCTGCGATGCCCTTGGGGTGTTTGTCGGTGTTGGTGACGTGCGCGAATTTCACGACCGTTTCACCGGCGTCGCAGGCGGCCATGGCCGATCCAGCGGTCAGAGCGAAGGCGGCGGTTGCCGCGAGAAGTGTACGAAGTTTCATTCTGTAGTCCTCCCTTGACGCATCGTTATCGATGCACTGGGAGCAGTATTTTCACCGGTGACGTGCAGACTCAAGCGTCTCGTGCCTTGAATACGCGCCAATTGCCGCGATGACCCCGGTCATGTCACTGACTTTACCCATGCAATCCGGCACGGTGGGTGAAGGGCGAAACATCAGCTCGGGTCGTCGGCAAAATCCTCTCGCCGCAGGCCATGACGCTGCATTTTTTCGTAAAGAGTCTTGCGCGAAAGGCCGAGCGATTCGTAGGTCGCTTTCAAGTTGCCGGAATTGCTGGCGAGGGATGCCGCGATGAGGGTCGCTTCGTACCGTCCGACGCGCTCCGCCAGCGGCAGCGCCTCGGACGCACCATCGTCGCGCCAGTCCAGACCGAGCACAAAGCGGTCAGCGGCATTGCTCAGCTCTCTGACATTGCCGGGCCAGTCATTTGCTGACAGCTCGGACAAGACATCAAACGGCACGTCCGGCACATCCCGCCCGTACCGGTTTGCCGCACGGGCGGTAAAGGCGGTGAAGAGGGCCGGAATATCCTCAGGTCGATCCCGAAGGGGCGGTGTCGTCAGGCTGATGACAGCGAGGCGATAGAACAACTCGCGTCGAAAGCTGCCTTCATCGACCATGGCGGTCAGGTCTCGGCTGGACGACGTGATGAAGCGCGTGTTGAGCGCGATCGTCTCATTCGAGCCGACACGCTGTATCGCCCGTTCCTCGATCACTCGCATCAGCTTGGCTTGCAGGGCGAGGGAGATTGCGCCGATCTCATCGAGAAAAAGCGTCCCGTCGCGGGCATGTTCGAACTTCCCGAATCGCGCGCGCTGCGCCCCTGCAAAGGCGCCGGCCTCGTGCCCGAATAGCTCGGATTCTATGGATGCCTCGGGCAACGCCGCCAGATTAATGGCGATGAACGGTTTTTCGGCCCGGTCAGATGCCTGATGGATGGCCCGCGCGGCAACTTCCTTGCCGGTGCCGGTCTCTCCGAGGATGAGGACGTCGACATTGGACTCGGCGACGGCGGCCACCTTTCGGCGCAACTCGACCATCGGCTTAGAACGCCCGACCAGCATCTCCTCAATCGGGTCCATATTCGACAGGCGCGCCCGCATGGCGCGGTTTTCCAGCGTGAGGGCACGCAGTTTGAGCGCCCGTGTCACGGCTTCGATCAGGCGGGCCGGTGAAAAGGGTTTTTCGAGGAAATCATAGGCCCCGTTGCGCATCGCCTCCACCGCCAGCGGAACGTCGCCATGGCCGGTCATCAGGATAACAGGCAGGTCAGGGTCGGCCTGCCCCGCTGCCGCGAGCAAGGCCATACCATCGTATTTCGGCAGGCGAATATCCGAGACGACGACCCCGGCAAGGTCCGGCCCGATCATGTCTAGCGCCGCATCGGCGCGGGCAAAGGTCTTTACCTCGAAATCGGCCAGTTCAAGGGATTGGCCCAGCGCAAAGCGCATATCCTCCTCGTCATCGATCAGGATAACGAACCCGTTGTTCATTCTGCGGCCCTGATCTGTTGTTCGGCAAGATTGAGCGTCAGGGTAAAGCGCGCCCCGCTCTCAGGGCGGTTCTCTGCCGACAGCGTCCCTCCGAAATCCCGGATGATATTGTACGTAATCGACAATCCCAGTCCGAGGCCCTTGCCCGGCTCCTTTCGGGAGAAGAACGGGTCGAACAGCTTTTCAGTGTCGCCGTCGGCAAAACCATGGCCATTATCGTCGATGGTGACAACGGCGCGCTCGCCCTGCTCCGCAAAAGTGATGCGGATGGCGGGGTGCGGCAAGCCCTCGGTCGCATCGATGGCATTGCCGATCAGGTTCATGAAAACGTGTTGCAGGCGTACCTGGCCGCCGGTGACGATAAGGTCCGAGCAACCGTCGCAGACGATTTCGGTGCCAGAACTTTCTATCCGCGCCCGCAGCAATTCTATCGCCTCGTCCAAGGCCGCCGCCAAGGAAGTCGGCTCTGTCGCGTCCTTGGGTTTGCGAGCGAAGGCCGTCAGATGCTTGGACAATTGCGCCATACGCTCGGTCAACCGCGAGATACGGTGCAGGTTTTCATCGGCATTTTCCGCCTGACCGCGCTTTAGAAAAGCCGTGGCATTTTCGGCATAGGTGCGGATTGCCGCGAGGGGCTGGTTGAATTCATGGCTCAGCGCCGTCGACATCTGCCCAAGGGCCGCGAGCTTTCCGGCCTGAACCAACTCCGCCTGGGTCTGGCGCAGGTCCGCTTCGGCCTGGGTTCGCTCGGTTACCTCATCGGCGAGGCGCTGGTTCGTCTTGACCAGATCAGCGGTACGCTGGGCGACCGTCCGCTCCAGATTGCGTTGCACGTCGGCGCGCTTGGCAAGACGGTCGAGATAGTGCTGCCGCCGTTGCCAGAAAACAAAGGCCACCAGCATCGCCGCTACGATCCCGAGGGCGAGGAGCAAGGTGTAAAGCGACGCCAGCTTCCGTGCCTCGCCGGATTCGACCAGCAAGTGCACGGTCCATCCCTCGACCGGCATCCGTTGGGACAGGTGCAGAAATCCCCGTTTTGCCTTGTCCGACCGATCCGGGGCGGCAAAGACCTGGGTATCAGTAGCAAGGCCATCAATCTCGACCAGTGGCAGGCTCGCGCCATTGAACTTGCGCAATCTCTCGATCCGCCGCCGCGTGTCGCTGCTGAGCGGATAGAGGGTCTTGAGCCGCCATGCGGGATGGCCCGACAGAATAATGATCCCATCGCGGTCGCTGACGAACAGCGGTGCCGTGCTGGCGCGCAATTCCTGTTCGATCATCCCGACACGCACCTTGACGACGACCGCGCCAAGCGGTCTGCCCCCGTCCTGCACGGGATATGCGAAATAATAACCGCGCAAACCCGATGCGGTGCCAAGGGCAAAGTAACGACCCAGCCGCCCCTGCATCGCATCCTTGAAATAGGGCCGGAAGGCGTAGGAGTTGCCGACGAATGAAACCGGCCCATTCCAGTTCGAGGACACCAGCGCCATGCCCTGCGCATCAAGGATATAGGTATCCGAGGCCCCAGAAGCCGCCGTCCATCGTTCCAGACGCAAATTGATCGCCTCGATTTTCTCGGGGTCTTTCGGATCTTTAAGCAAATCGACGACGTCGGGGTCATGGGCATAGGTCGGGGCCAGAACCCGAAACCGACCAAGCCAACTGCTCACGTTTTCGGTATGCAGGGCGAGCATCGGGCGTTCGCGGTCGGCCAGATCTGCCAGCGCGCGCCGCTCGAAACTCCGATGGGCCAGCACAAGCGCTATCCCGAGCAGACAAAGCAGCAGAAACGCAAGACCCCACTTGATTTTCGCAGATCGCCGCAATGCATTCCCTCGCTGAATTCCTGCTACTTTAACGGCAAATCTCTCCCGCGCCATTCCCGCGTTGCCCTTGCGAAGCTGCGCCGGGGCCGATAGACCACGCGCAACGCTGGAGTGCACAGGCTGGCGGTAATTCTCGGAGCGGCGAAATGCCCATTCTGGTCATGAAATTCGGCGGCACGTCCGTCGCTGATCCTGAACGTATTTTGAACGCCGCGCAAAAGGTAAAGCGCGAGGTGGATGCTGGCTGGCAAGTGGCAGTCGTGGTTTCCGCCATGTCCGGTGAAACGAACCGTCTCGTCGATCTGGTGCGCGGCATCTCGCCGCTCTACGATTCGCGCGAATATGACGCGGTCGTTGCCTCGGGCGAGCAGGTAACGTCGGGACTGATGGCCTTGACCCTGCAATCCATCGGCGTTCCGGCCCGGTCGTGGCAGGGTTGGCAGATTGCCATGCGCACGGATTCGACCCACGGTGCGGCCCGGATCGAGAGCATCGACACGGCTCCGATGATTGCGAAATTCGACGAGGGCTTGCACGCGGTCTGCGCCGGATTTCAGGGCGTTGCGCCCGATGGCCGGATCGCGACGCTGGGGCGCGGCGGCTCTGATACCTCGGCTGTGGCGCTTGCGGCGGCGCTGAAGGCGGATCGCTGCGATATTTATACCGACGTGGACGGCGTCTACACCACCGACCCTCGCGTCGTGCCCGAGGCGCGTAAGATCGAGAAGATCGCCTTCGAGGAAATGCTGGAACTGGCATCCCAGGGTGCAAAGGTGCTTCAGACCCGCTCGGTCGAACTGGCGATGCGCTATAACGTGCCCCTACAGGTTCGATCCAGTTTCTCGGATGAGCCCGGAACGATAGTCTGCGACGAGGATGAGATCATGGAAAGCGATGTCGTAACCGGAGTGGCGTTCTCCCGCGAGGAAGCCAAGATCACACTGCAGGACGTGGATGACCGCCCCGGCATTGCCGCCGCCATCTTTGGCCCGCTGGCGGATGCAGCGGTCAACGTCGATATGATCGTGCAGAACATCTCCGACGACAACCGTACGGATATGACCTTCACGGTTCATCTCGATCAGTTCGAGCGGGCGCTGGCGACCATCGAAGCCGCGAAGGACGACATCAAGTTCTCGGGTCTGGTCGCCGACAAGGATGTGGCCAAGGTCTCCGTTGTCGGCATCGGAATGCGCTCCCATACCGGTGTGGCCCAGCGGATGTTCGCTGCGCTGGCCCAGGACGGCGTGAATATTCAGGTCATCACCACCTCGGAAATCAAGGTCAGCGTC
>CALGNO010000018.1 GCA_937958625.1 uncultured Neomegalonema sp. | reverse complement strand
GTTCGAATAAAAGGATTCCCTTTTCGTTCAGGCGCGGGTACAGCTTGGTCATGGACAATCTACATCCATGCGGCGAAGCGGGCTGCACGATAGAACTTTCCGGGGTGTTCATGATCGCCCGGGCAAGCGGCGCGTTGTGGTTGCCGGGGTTCAAAGCCCTCGTTGTTTCTGACCTACATCTGGGCAAGGCCGAACGCAATGCGCGGCGCGGGGGTGGTTTTTGGCCGCCCTACGAGAACGAGGCAACCCTCACGCGGTTGGAGGCAGAGATCACCGCGCTGTCGCCGCAAACCGTCATCTTTCTGGGTGACAGCTTCGATGATGATGCCTGTGTCGAGGGTCTGGCCGACGGTGACCGCGCCCGGATCGCGGCGCTTGGGGCGGCGAGCAAGATGGTCTGGATCACCGGCAACCACGATCCCGCGCCAAAGGGCCTGCCGGGGCAAGAGACCGAGACCCTCGCCCTTGGCCCGCTGACCCTGCGCCATATCGCCGACCCTGCCAAAGATGGCGAGATTTCCGGCCATTACCATCCGAAGGTCACGGTATTTCCGCGCGGTCGGCGGATCGCCCGCAAGTGCTTTGTGCTGGATTCCCGGCGGCTGATCCTGCCCGCCTTCGGTGCCTATACCGGCGGGCTGGACGTACTCAGCCCGGTGTTCGAGCCGCTGTTCGATGGTCAGGGCGACGTGATCCTGACCGGCGAGCGTGCCCTGCGCGCGCCGATGGCCCGGGTGCGCCGTTTGGCGGCCTGAGGCGATAAAGCGTGCTGGACGCGCCCTGCCCCAGCGCTTAGATACCGCCACAGCAACAGGGGCAGGCACATGCGGATACTGGTCACGAATGACGACGGAATCGATGCCGAAGGGCTGGCTATTCTGGAGGCCGCGGCACGCAGCCTGTCCGACGATGTCTGGACCGTTGCGCCGGAAACCGAACAGAGCGGACAGTCCCATGCCGTCACCCTGACCGATCCCCTGCGCGTCAACGCCCTCGGAGACCACCGCTATTCCGTCACCGGCACCCCCGCCGATTGCGTCGCGACGGCGATGGCGGTGATTATGGATGGGCCGCCCGATCTGGTCCTGTCCGGGGTCAATCAGGGGTTCAATATCGCCGATGATGTGCTCTATTCGGGCACCATCGGTGCCGCGATGCAGGCGGCCTCTGCCGGGGTGCGGGCGATTGCGCTCAGTCAGGCCTATGCCGGTATCGGTCAGGAAAAGCTGATCGACATCTGGGACGGCGCGCGCGCGCATTGCGCGGAAACGCTGAAGCGCCTGATCGCCATCGAGCGAGAGCCGCGCACGGTCTTCAACGTCAACTTTCCCCCCTGCCCCGCCGCCGATGTGGCGGGCTTGTCCGTAGTGCGAAAGGGTCGGCGCGCCGTGCATCAGCTTTATACCGATGATCGTACCGACGGGCGCGGCCACGCCTATCACTGGCTGCGCTTTCGCCGGAATGCCGATGCGCCCGATCCCGGCACCGATCTTTGGGCGATGGCGGAAAAGCGGATTGCGGTCACGCCCCTGCGCGCGGACCTGACGGCCCATGATTTGCTGGCGGATCTTGCCGGAGCGCTGGATGGCTGAATTCAGCGAAGACAAGATCCGCTTTATGCTAGCCCTGCGGTCGGCGGGCGTGACCGACGAAAACGTGCTGCGCGTGATGGAAGAAATGCCGCGAGAGCTCTTCGTGGGCGACCAGCTTTTGCCCCGCGCCTACGAGAATATTCCCCTGCCCATCGACTGCGCCCAGACCATCAGCCAGCCGTCGGTGGTGGCGATGATGACCCAGGCGCTGGAGGTCGATAACCGCTGCAAGGTGCTCGAGGTCGGGGCCGGGTCAGGCTACCAGACCGCGATCCTCGCCCGGCTCGCCCGCCGCGTCTATGCGCTGGAGCGGCACAAGCCGATGGTCACGCCTGCGCGGCGGCGGCTTGAGACCCTGCGCATCACGAATGTCATTCTCGAACATGGCGACGGGTCGCTCGGGCTGCCCGCGCAAGCGCCCTTTGACCGGATTCTGCTCGCCGCTGCCGCCCCCGATCCGCCCCGCACGCTGCTGGATCAGCTCAAGGTCGGCGGCATCATGGTCTTGCCCGTGGGCGAGGGCGACGGGGTGCAGCAATTGATCAAGATCACCCGCGACGAAGGCGGTTATCACTATACCGAAATGTCGGATGTACGCTTCGTGCCGTTGCTAGGCGGTAAGGCGTAGGGTCAGGGCCGCGTGTAATGGTCCTCGGAGACGGTCAGCGCATAGCTGAAAACGTCGTCGTCGATATGGACCTTACCGATGCCATCGAGGGCCAGTGGGGCGACCTTTTCCAATAGATCGCGCCACAAACCCTGCTCGTCGAGCGGCGGGCGGGTGACGAGGGTCAAGAGCAGCCGCCCATCCTCGTCGAAGGAGGCATGAACCTTGAAGGACGCGCCCTTCGCACACGCGCTGGCCAGGTCATGGACCACCATGGCGATATTCTGGGCCGCATTGGGCGACAGCATCACACCCAGCGCATCGCCGGAAATCACCGCGCGCATAACCAGCGGCTCCTGCTCGATCTGAGACCGAACGATCCGCTCCAGCGGCGCGCCGCTCCAGCCGGTCTTTGCAATCGCATCATGGGCAAGGGACAGCGAGCCGATCTGGCCGAGAAACCGCCGCTTGAAATCCTCGGCAGTATCGAAGCGCCGCGCCGTCTGGGTCGCCAGACTGCTAATCACCGCCATTAGGTTTTTGGTGCGATGGGCAAGTTCCAGCGACAGAGAACGCACCGCCCGCTCGCGGGGGTCGTTCGCGCCAAGGTCCGTCGCCACGCCGACGATATGATTGTTGGTATGGGAATAGAGGCTGACCTCGAACCGCCGCAGCGTGCCGTCGATCTCTGCAACGCAAAAGCCGTAGAAACTGTCCCCGGTTTTGGCCACCCAGCGCATTGCGTCGGACATTCGACGGCTGGAAACGCCCTCGATCGAGGCGTGTTCCAGCATAGACAGAAAGTCCTCCCCATCCATCTTGGCGGGCAAGTTCTTGGACCATTTCAGGCGCATGGACCCATCGCACGAAAACATGGAAACCGGGCTGTGGCCCGCGTTTTCGTCGGATGAATCCTCGGACTGGAGGGTCGTCGGACAAGGACTGTCGATCATGAGCGCATTGTCAGGAAGCCCTCGCTTCCTGACTCCCGAAGAAGAGCGCCTGACTGATAAGTGCCTTCACCATGTCCGGCGAAAACGGCTTCGTCACCAGGAATGTCGGTTCGGGCCGTTCGCCGGTCAACAGCATTTCGGGATAGGCTGTGATGAAGATAACGGGCGGGGGGGTGTCGGTCGTCGCGAAAATTTCGTTGACGGCGTCGATGCCGGAACTGCCATCGGCAAGCCGAATATCGGCAAGCACCAGACCCGGCGGATTGGCGTTGAAGCCCTTGATGGCCTCGGCATGGGTGCGGGTGACGCCGGAAACCCGGTGGCCCAGCGCCTCGACGAGCTGCTCGATCTCCATTGCGATCATCGGCTCGTCTTCGATAATGAGCACGTCGGTCGCAACCTGATCGGCAATATCGGCGGTCGCGGTTTCAATCAGGCTGTCGAGCTGGGCATCGTCGACTTCAAGGATCAGCGATACTTCGGCGCGCGAAAATCCCTCGACGGCGACCAGCAAGAACGCCTGACGCGCGGTGGGCGGCAGGTTGGCAAGGCGCAAGGCGGCGGTTTTCTCCCATGTCTTCGACCCGGCAAGATCATCGGGGCCGACATAGGCTGAACTCCAGATCGTGCTGAGCATCCGATAGAGGGCGACGCGCTTGTCCTCTATATCCGGCAATGATTTCGGATCGGCGATCAGCGTCTCGATCACCGCGCTGACATAGGTATCGCCACTGTCCTGTGATCCGGTCAGGGCACGGGCATACCGGCGCATGAACGGGAGATAGGTTTTGATTGCCGCTGAAATCGACATAAGGGCTCCAAGACTAAGACGATGGCGGACGAGCCATCACCCCGCGCGTACTACGGACTAAGCTGGTCGGGCAATGGCGGGAACCACCGATGGGTTCCCGACTACGGAACATTTTTCTCCCTCCCGCATTGCCGTGGCGGTTGAGGGTGTCGCAGCGCTTAGAAATGCAAGCGATGTAAACAGATAGCTGGGGTTCGTAAGTGTCCGAACGACGTGACAATGTCGATCCTATCATCGGTGACGCCGTGGGCTCTCAGCTCAAGGCTCTTTTCGATGAGTTTGCACAGGATGCTGTGCCGGACCGCTTTATGAAACTGATCGAACAGCTGGAAGCGGTCGAGGCCGCCGAAGCTTCGGCCAGTGGCACAAGTCCCCATGGCCACGCCGACAAGGACGCCTTTGAATGAGTCCCTCACGCGAAGTCCGTGAAGGACTGGTTAACGCGATCCCGAACCTTCGTGCCTTTGCCATGTCGCTCTGCGGTCGCTCCGCATGGGCCGATGATCTGGTGCAGGAAACCCTCGTTCGGGCGTGGGCGAAGGCCGATACCTATAAGGACGGCACCAACCTGATGGCGTGGCTGTTCACGATCCTGCGCAACGAGTTCTATTCGCAACTGCGCAAGCGCAAACGCGAGGTCGAGGATGTGGACGGCGAGGAGGCGGGGCGCCTGACATCGGCGCCGGATCAGCTGCCCAATCTGGAAATGCGCGATTTCAAGGCAGCGCTCGCCCTGTTGCCCGACGACCAGCGCGAGGCGATTATCCTGATCGGTGCCTCCGGTTTTTCCTATGAGGAAACCGCCGAGATCATGGGCTGTGCCATCGGGACGGTGAAAAGCCGCCTGAGCCGCGCCCGCACGCGCCTGACAGAAATTCTGGAAGGCGATGAGCTCAACTCCGGCGAGCCACGGACGGGCTGATTGCCCGACGCGCTCGGCCCCGTATCACGCGATGCGAAGGGCCGGAGTCATCATTCCGTCGCGCGGCTGGCGGATAGCGGGGCGGTCGAGATGTTTCGGTCGAGGGCGAGGCACAGCTGATCGACCACCTGATTGACCGAATACGGCTTGCGCACCCTCGGCACCGCCGCGAGGGAGGGGTCGATGTCCTGTTCACGCAGGCCGGTGGCAATGATGAACGGAATCCCCTTCGTAAACAGGTGTTGCGCCACGGCGATGCTCGACTCGCCACGAATATCGAGATCGATAATCGCCGCATCCGCCGCCGCCGCATCCTCGCCCGATGTCTCGCTCAAGCGAAAGCACAGCTCGATTGCCGTCGCCCCGGCATCCCGCAAGGCGAATTCAAGCTCCATCGCAATAACCATCTCGTCTTCGAGAACGAACAGCTTCTTGCCAGCAAGGGGTTCAGCGCCTGACGATGCCAGAATATAGTCCTTTCACAAACTTTCGCTTCGACTTCTCAGCTTCCTGCACCTTTTTACAAGGCAGGTCATTAAACTAGGACACGTTGGGTTAACGTGCGCGAAGGAGCAATTTTATGTCCACCAAGACCCGCGCCTGTGCCTGTAGCGACTGTCCATTGCGCAAAAATCCCACTTTCCGCGCTTTTGAAGACAAGGAAATCGGCTTCGTCGAGACATTCAAGAGCGGTGAATTGAATGCTGAAGCCGGAACGTCGATTTTAGCCGAGGGCAGCAACTCGGCGCATATCTACACGGTTCTGAAGGGATGGGGGTATCGGTACAAGTCGCTGGACGATGGCCGGGTCCAGATTTTGAATTTCATCTTGCCCGGCGACCTCATCGGCCTTCAGGGGGCCGTTATGGATGAAATGGGGCATTCGGTCGGTGCCCTGACGGATATGCTGCTTTGTGTGTTCGAGCGCAGCAAGCTGTGGAATCTCTATTCGAAATTCCCCGCGCTTGCCTTCGACATAACCTGGCTCGCCTCGCGCGAGGAACAGTTGCTCGACGAGCATCTCGTGTCGCTGGGGCGGCGCACCGCGCTGGAGCGCATCGCCTTCGTGCTGCTCCTGCTGAATGACCGGGCCATCGAGACCGGCGAATGCGACGAGGGCAACGTGGTCTTTCCGTTTACCCAGCAACATCTGGCTGATTGTCTGGGACTGTCGCTGGTGCATACCAACAAGACCCTGCGTAAATTGAGCGACCGGAACCTGATCGGCTGGAAAGACCAGCGTTTCGTCATCCACGACCGCGAAAAACTGACCGCCATGGCGAAATACGAGTATCCGAACAGCGCGCCGAGACCGTTTATCTGACGGGGTCATTTCAGCGATTTCCGTCGCTCCGGCACGGCTGGCAGCCTTGATACGGGCATTCCCGGGCCTGGCCCACTGGCGCACCGCATCTGGGGCGGCGAGGGAACTTTTTCGGGAGCGCCTCGTTTTCGTGCTGATCTATCATCTTGGCCGGAATGGTCCGGTCCATAAACGAGGAAGACGATCATGTTGAAAACAGTGTCGATGCTGTCCCTGCTGTGCCTGACGGCCCTCGCCGCCTGCAACACCGTTTCGGGTGCCGGACAGGATATCGAGCGCGGCGGTCAGGCGATCGAAGACACCGCCAACGATGTACAACAGTCGATTTACTAAGCTAAACATGCGGTATCGGGGCGGAGGCTGTTCTATCCTTCGCCCCTGCCCACCCGGAGACGCATTACGAGACCGGATACCGGAAAAATAGAGTCTGAATGGCTGGGGAACCTGGATTCGAACCAGGACTGACGGTGTCAGAGACCGCTGTTCTACCGTTAAACTATTCCCCACTATCGACAATATGGCACGGTGCGTGTGTCGATACGGTGCGCGTTCTCTAAGGGGGCGGCCTGCGGGGGTCAAGCATAGATTTCCGACAATCCCAGAGATACGGGAACAAAAGCGCCGTGCGAACTTTGGCGATGCATAGCGGGTTTCGCTGTTTTCAATAATGCACGGGGTTGCCGAATGCGCTCACGGTCTTTCGCAGTCATCGGCCTCGGCACGTTCGGCACCACGGTGGCGACCGAGCTGTCCGAGGCGGGCAACGACGTTTTCGGCATCGACATTTCCGACAAGGCCGCCGCCGCCATGGCCGATACCCTGCGCGAGACGGTGATCGCCGATGCCCGCGACGAACAAGCCCTGCGCGAAGCGGGCATCGACCAGTGCGAGACGGTTCTGGTGGCCATCGGCGACGATCTGGAGGCCAACATCGTCAGCGTGATGAACGTCAAGATCATCGGCGTGAAGCATGTCTGGGCCAAGGCGATCAGCCGCACGCACCACCGCATCCTGTCGCGCATCGGCGTCGAGCGGGTGGTGCATCCCGAACGCCAAATGGGCCAGCGGGTCGCGCAAATGCTGCATAATCCGCTGGTCCGCGACTATGTCAGCATGGGCAACGGCTATTATGCCATCAGCGTCGTTGTGCCGGAATCCATGGCCGGACACCGGGTCTCGGACCTGAAATTCGGTGAGGATTTCAACCTGCGCTGCCTGAACGTAATGCGGGGCAGCCATTGGCTGAGCGACGAGGAAAGCGACCCTGAATTGCAGGTCGATGACAGTATGCTGGTGCTCGGCAAGCGCGCCGACCTGCGCACTTTCAGCGACAAGTTCTGAGCGGTGGCGAAGGTTCAAGTTGGTGTCGGCGGCTGGCGGCGGTTCTCGTTCGGCCTGCCGCCGCCGCTGCTGCTCATGGTGCTTTATGGGGTGCTGATCGTCGGGGGCGCGGGGTTTTTGCTGTTGCCCTTTGCGGCGACGGCTCCGGTATCGCTGACCGATGCGCTGTTTACCTCGGCCTCTGCGGTGACGGTGACCGGCCTCGTGGTGCTGGATACCGGCACTGACTTTACGGTGTTCGGGCAGGCGGTGATCGCGCTGCTGATACAGCTTGGCGGGCTGGGGCTGATGACCTTTGCCGTGCTGGTGCTGTCGGCGCTGGGCCAGCAGATCGGCGTGGCGCAGCAGATTATCCTGCGCGATGACCTCGACCGCACGTCCCTGCGCGATTTGCTGCGGCTGGTGCGCACTATTTTGCTGGTGGTGCTGGTCTGCGAGACGGTGGGCGCGGTATTGATGGCGTTTGTGTTCGTGCCGGAGTTCGGCTGGGCGCACGGGGTGTGGAGTTCGGTGTTCCACTCGATCTCGGCGTTTAATAATGCCGGATTTTCGCTCTATGGCGACAGTCTGACGGCCTGGGCGGACAGTCCGGCGATCAATCTTACCGTGCCGCTGTTGTTTATCGTCGGGGGGCTGGGTTACGGGGTTCTGTACGATCTGTTCAATCGCAAGGGCTGGCGACGCTATTCGCTGCATACCAAGCTGATGCTGTCGGCAACCGCGTTTCTGATCGTCTTTTCCGTCGTCATGTTCGCGGTGCTGGAATGGCATAACCCCGGCACGCTCGGCAAGATGGATACGGTGACCGGCAAGCTGTGGGTCAGTTGGTTTCAGGGCGTCACCACGCGGACCGCCGGGTTCAACACCACCGAGATCGGCGAGATGCGGGATTCGACGACGCTGATGTTCCTCGGGCTGATGTTCATCGGCGGGGGCAGTACCTCGACGGCGGGGGGGATCAAGGTCACCACCGCCTTTGTGCTGGTGCTGGCGACGATTGCGTTTTTCAAGCGGCGCACGGCGCTGGTCGCGTTTGGTCGCAGCATCGGGCTGGATCAGGTGCTGAAGGTGATGGCCATCGTGACGATCAGCATTCTCTTTGTTCTGACGGGGGCGTTTATCCTGATGGTGACGCATCCGGATGGCGATTTCCTCGATATCCTGTTCGAGACCGTCAGCGCCTTTGGCACCGTGGGTCTGTCGCGGGGCGAGACCGGCGAGCTGACCGAGGTGGGGCGCATCGTGATCATCATCATCATGTTCTTTGGCCGCGTCGGGCCGCTGACCATCGGGTTTTTCCTCGCGACGCGGATTCCGCCGAAAGTGCGCTATCCCGAGGGGCAGGTCTATCTGGGCTAGTATCGCGATGCTTCGAGACGCGGCTGCGCCGCTCCTCAGCATGAGGGAGGCGCTGACCTCGTCCTGAGGAGGCCCAAAGGGCCGTCTCGAAGGACGCGGCGGCGTCTATGACACTTGCCCAATGAGATCAGCCGCGCCATACCCCTCGCATCATTTCAAACGCCAGCGAGGCGGCCATGGCCGACGCCCCCGAAAACTCCGTGCCCGACTATAAGGACACGCTCTTCCTGCCGAAGACCGATTTCCCGATGCGGGCCGGTCTGCCGAAGAAGGAACCGGAATGGATTGCCCATTGGGACCGCATCGGCCTGTACGAGCGCCAGCGGGAGCAAGGCAAGGGGCGCGAGGCGTTCGAGCTGCATGACGGGCCGCCCTATGCCAACGGCAACCTGCATATCGGCCACGCGCTGAACAAGATCCTCAAGGACGTGGTGGTGCGCTCGCACCAGATGCTCGGCTTTGACAGCCGATATGTTCCCGGCTGGGACTGTCACGGTCTGCCCATCGAATGGAAGATCGAGGAAAAGTACCGCAAGAAGGGCAAGAACAAGGACGACGTGCCCCTCAACGAGCTGCGCCGGGAGTGCCGCGAATTTGCGGGCGAGTGGATCGGCACGCAGATGGAGGAGTTCAAGCGCCTCGGCGTGATCGGCGACTGGCCGGGACACTACGAAACCATGAGCTTTCAGGCCGAGGCGGTGATCGCCGAGGAGTTCCTGAAATTCGTCATGAACGACACGCTCTATCGCGGGTCAAAACCGGTGATGTGGTCGCCGATTGAGAAGACCGCGCTGGCCGAAGCCGAGGTCGAGTACCACGACCACCAGAGCCATATGGTTTGGGTAAAGTTTCCTGTTCGTTGGGCTGTAAGAGCGGAATGGGTAGAGCCTGGAAAACCGATGCCAATCGTAGCCGAGGGTTCATTTAATGAATCTCTCGAATATCTACGAGATTCTCAAGTAGTGATCTGGACGACAACTCCTTGGACGATCCCTCAAAATAGAGCGATTTGTTTTAGTAATACCATCAAGTATGGGCTCTACGAGATCATTGAAGCACCTCAAGAAAACTGGGCGCGTAAGGGCGAAAAATATCTACTTGCAGAAAATTTGGCAGATGGCTTCTTCAAATCAGCGAGAGTTGATGATTATAAGCGTTTGAGCGATGTATCTGCTGAAGATTTAGAAACCATAGCGTGCGCGCATCCACTAAAAAATCAGGTCCCAATCACCGCACCCGAAGAGAACCGGTGGGATTACAACGTCCCCCTCCTCCCCGGCGATCATGTCACCGACGATGCGGGTACGGGCTTCGTTCATACCGCGCCGTCCCACGGTGCCGACGATTATGTCATCGGCGTGAAGCACAATCTGCCGATGACTCACAATGTGGGGCCAGCGGGAGAATTCCGCGAAGACCTGCCGTTCTTTGGCGGGCTGCATATCCTTGACCGCAAGGGCGGTGAGGGGAAGGCGAACGAGGCCGTCATCCAAAAGCTGATCGAGGTCGGGGGCCTCGCGGCGCGGGGCAAGCTGAAACACAGCTATCCCCATTCTTGGCGCTCGAAGGCCCCGCTGATCTTTCGCAACACGCCGCAATGGTTCGTGGCGATGGACAAGCCCATCAAGGACGCGACCGAATATAGCGGCAAGACTTTGCGGACGCGGGCGCTGGAATCCATCGACCGGGATGTGCGCTGGGTGCCGCGCGCTGGGCGCAATCGCCTGTATTCGATGATCGAGACCCGCCCCGACTGGGTGCTGTCGCGCCAGCGGGCGTGGGGCGTGCCGCTCTGTTGCTTTATGCGCGAGACGGACGTGCCGGGACAGGTCGAAATCCTGCGCGACCCGGAGATGAACGCGCGTATCGTCCAAGCCTTTCGCGAGGAAGGGGCCGATGCGTGGTTTGAGGATAATGCCGCCGAACGCTTCCTCGGGGCGCGCGCCTCCGAGGGCTGGCAGAAGGTCACGGATATTCTCGACGTGTGGTTCGATTCCGGGTCCACCCATGCCTATGTGCTGCGCGATGGCGGCGGGAAGTGGCCGGCGTCGGTCTATCTCGAAGGCACCGACCA
>CALGNO010000017.1 GCA_937958625.1 uncultured Neomegalonema sp. | reverse complement strand
GCCGGGGCCGATGGCAGCACAGATCTCGGTAACGGCAGCGCAGGTATCCGCGCCATAAGCGTCGGGACACTCCAGATCGGGGACGGCACGGCTTTGGGGCGCAACGTCATTTCTGGCAACAGCGCGGATGGCCTCATCGTTAACTCTTCAACAGGAGTCACAATTCAGGGCAACTACATCGGTACGAACGCGACGGGGAACACGGCTCTTCCCAATTCGAATTCGGGTATGTCGATCGACGATACCGACACCGTCATGATCGGCGGTACGGCAGCAGGCGCAGGCAACGTCATTTCCGGCAATGCGGCAGGCAGCGGAATTTTTCTGCACGGCACGTCCAGCGACGTGACGATCGAGGGCAACCATATCGGTGTAGGCGCAGACGGCACGACGGCACTCGGCAATGCTCATTCGGGTATCTGGGTGCAGGAAACGGCCTCGGCCATCATCGGCGGCACGGCCAGCGGCGCGGCGAACATTCTGTTCAACAATGCCAATGACGGTGTGACGGTTCGCGGTACTGCCACCGCCGCCATCCTGACCAACACGATCTATGCGAATGGCAACATCGGTATCGATCTGAACAGTGATAGCGTCACCGCCAATGACAGCGGCGATGGCGATAGCGGGGGGAATGATCTGCTCAACTATCCGGTCATCAATGGCATCGCGGCGGATGGCACGGTCGATATTGCTTATCATTTCAACCTCGATGTGCCTGCGAATGCCAGCGGCTACCGGATCGATTTCTTCAAGAATACCGCCGCCGATGCGAGCGGATTCGGTGAAGGCGAGACGCATCTGGGGGCCGTTATGGTCAGCCATGCGGGCGGTGATCTGACCTTCACCGGCACCCTGACCGCCAACGCCCCGGTTTCCGTCGGAAATCTGGTTTCAGCCACCGTGACCCGCGTTACCGGTGCGATGAGCTATGACATTACTTCAGAGTTCAGCGCCAATATCGCCGCCACCGACCCGCTGATCGTGACCAGCACCGCCGATAGCGGCGCGGGCACCCTGCGCGCGGCTATCGAGTATGCGAATGCGAACGCCGGTGCCGACGCGATTACGTTCAATATCGCGGGCGCAGGACCGCATCGGGTAACCCTCAGCGGCACGCTCCCCAGCATCACCGACGCAGGGATCAGCATTGACGGTTCCACCCAGGGCGGAGCCTCCTGCGGACAGCTCACCACCGGAACGCCCCATGACCTGCGCATCATCTTGGATGGCGGGGGGACAGGCGCGAGTGCCGTCGCGCCGTTCGTCGTAAACAGCGCGTCCGTGACCTTGCGCGGCATGTCGATCGTCAACAGCGACAATCACGCGATTCAAACCAATGTCGGTGCTTCCAATTTGCTGGCAGAATGCCTCTATGTCGGCGTGGAGCCAGACGGCGTCACCGCCAACCCGAATGCTAGAGGGGATACTGTCGCCCCCGCAATCAAGTTGGAGGATGTCGCCGGAGCGATCTTCCGCAACTCGCTGATCTCTGGCAATGCTGACGATATCGGCGATGATGGCCTGCGCGTAAAGGGCAGCTCCAACGTCATCGTTCAAGGCAACCTGATCGGCGTATCCGTCGACGGCTTGTCAGCTTTGGCAAACGGTCGCAATGGCATCGACATCGACAATGCCTCGTCAAATGTCACCGTTGGCGGGACAACCACCGCAACGCTCAACGTGATATCCGGTAATGGCGGCAACGGCGTGCTGCTCGATGGCGTGAGCAATATCACGATACACGGCAACTATATTGGCCTCGGGACGGATGGCTCGACAGCACTCGGCAATGGCGCGAACGGCATCGAGGTCGAAGGTGTGACGACACTTGCCATCGGCGACGGCACGGCGGCGGGGCGCAATATCATCGCAGACAACACCAATGACGGCATCGAACTGAACGGCACCATCGACGGACTGGTGATTGACAACAACTATATCGGTCTGACGGCAGATGGTGTCACGGCGCGTGGCAATGGCGTCGGCGACAATGGCAATGGGATCGAATTCAACGCCGCCACATCGGACGGCGATATTATCCGGAACAATGTCATTTCTGACAGTGCCGGAGGCGTCTATTCGCTGAATGGCAGCGTCACGAACCTGCTGTTTACTGGCAACTATGTCGGCACTGACGCAACCGGTTTGCTGCCGCGCGGCAACGAATATTTCGGATTAGCCCTCGACACGGGGGCGGACGCATGGACCATCGGCACGGCAGCTTCGGGCAATATCTTCGCCGCGACCGAGAACAGCGGCGCCGGGGTCGAAATCGAAGCAGGATCGCATACCTTTCAGAACAATCTGGTCGGCGTCGGTGCCGACGGCACCACCGCACTGGGCAATGAGGGGTCCGCTTTACGTTTGGCTACTGGTTCCCATGTCATAGGCGGCACAGGGGCTGGCGAAGGCAATGTCTTCGCCAATAGTGGCGCCTTCTTCGCAGATATACTGGTCCGTGGCGGTGCGACGGCGACCATCAGCGGCAACACCATCCGTGACGGCCTTGGCTATGCGGGCCTGGATATATCTAGCAGCGGTACGACCGTTACGTTTCACGACAACATCATCAGCAATGGAGCGGAGGCTGGAATTCAGGTGAATTCCAGCGCGCAACTCTATGCCTATAACAACACCATCACGGACAGCGGAACCTACGGTATCATCGTGACCGGAGCCACGACCAAAGCCGCGATCTACGGCAACAGCATCAGTGGGAATGGCAATCTTGGGATCGAACTGACACCGCTTGGCGTCACGGCGAACGATGCGGGCGACGGCGATACAGGACCAAACGACCTGCTCAATTTTCCGGTGATCAACGGGTTTACGGCGGATGGGACGGTCGATATTGACTACGACTTTAACCTTGATGTGCCGAGCAACGGCAGTGGCTATCGGATCGACTTTTTCAAGAACACCGCTGCCGATGCGAGCGGCCATGGCGAGGGCGAGATTCACCTCGGGTCCGTCGATGTGGCTCATGCAGGCGGCGATCTCAACTTTACAGGCAGCCTGACCGCGAACGCAGCGGTGAGCGTCGGCGACATCATCTCGACCACGGCAACCCGCAAAACCGGCGGCACCACATACGACATCACCTCGGAGTTCAACGCCAACGCGACGGCGGCGAATCCGCTGGTTGTGACCAGCACCGCAGACAGTGGCACCGGCACCCTGCGCGCAGCCATCGACTATGCCAACGCGAACACCGGCAAGGACGACATCACCTTTAACATCGCGGGGGCGGGACCGCATACGATCACGTTCGCCTCCGACCTGCCGGATATCACGGATGACGGCGTCTCCATCGACGGCACCACCCAGAGCGGGGCGAGCTGTGGCCAGCTTTCGACCGGTACGCCGCATACCCTGATGATCGAGCTCGATGGCGGTGGCGGCGATATCAACCTCCTCTATGCCGATGCGGCGGATGTGACATTCAAGGGGCTCGCCATCGGGAATTCGCAGAACAAGGGCTTTTTCAATAGCAGTAGTGCCACCGGAACGCGCCTCGAATGCAACCATGCGGGCGTGCGGGCCGACGGGGTCACGCGCTGGCCCCTGATCACGAAAGACAGCTTCATCGGGGCCAACCAGTTGCAGGCCGATGGCGCGGTGGTGATCAACACCCTGTTCTCCGGAAACGATGACGACAGTGATGTCGGCTTTTTTCTCACCGATCTCAATGGCGCGACCGTGACCGGAAACGTCTTCGGGCTGACCGCCTCGGGTAATGCCACCTTGCCGAATGGGGGCAACGGGCTGGTGCTCCGCAACGTCACGAACGCGACCATCGGCGGGGCGACAGCGGCGCTGCGCAACATCATCTCCGGCAATGGCGGCCATGGCCTGGTCATTGAGAACACCTCCTCGAACATCACGGTCCTGGGCAACTATATCGGCACGGATGTGACCGGCGCGGTTGATCTGGGCAATGGCGACACGGGCATCCAGCTCCAGAGCGCAAACACGATCCAGATCGGAAACGGCACCGCATCAGGCCGGAATGTGGTTTCAGGTAACGACTCGAACGGCATATCCGTCTTCTCTTCGGCCGGGGCCTCGGTTCAGGGGAATTACATCGGAACTACCCAGACTGGAGATGTCGCTTTGGGCAATTCGCTCTCCGGCATGGTCATTCAGGACTCCAGTAATGTTGCTATCGGCGGTACGGCCACAGGCGCGGGCAATGTCATCTCGGGCAATGCAGGAGGCAGCGGGGTCTATCTTTACGGCACGTCCAGCGCTGTCACATTCGAGGGCAACCTGATCGGCGTGGGCGCGGACGGCACGACGGCGCTCGGCAATGCTCACTCAGGCATCTGGGTCGATAACAGCGCTGCGGCTACCATTGGCGGCACGGCAACCGGGGCGACAAATATTCTGGCCAACAACGCCAATGACGGCGTGACCCTGCGCAACACAGCCGCCGTCGCTATTTTCGCCAACGCGATTAACGCCAACGGTGATATCGGCATCGACCTCGTTGGAAATGGCGTCACGGCCAATGACGCTGGCGACGGTGATACCGGTCCGAACGAATTGCTGAACTTCCCGGTGATCAACGGCATCGGTGCCGATGGCACGGTCGATATTACCTACGATTTCAATCTGGATGTGCCGAGTAACGGGAATGGCTATCGGATTGATTTCTTCAAGAACACCGCCGCCGATGCGAGCGGCCATGGCGAGGGGGAGATTCACCTTGGCTCGGTCGATGTGGCCCATGCGGGGGGCGATCTGAACTTTACCGGCAGTCTGACGGCGAATGCTGCGGTGAGCGTGGGCGATATCATCTCGACCACGGCGACCCGAAAGACCAGCGGCGTCACCTATGACATCACCTCGGAGTTCAGCGCCAATGCCATCGCCGCCGATCCGCTGATTGTGACCAGCACCGCCGATAGTGGCGCAGGCACCCTGCGGGCCGTCATCGAGTATGCGAATGCGAACGCCGCTGCCGACAATATCACTTTCAACATCACCGGCGCGGGGCCGCATACGATTGCGCCGCTCACACCTCTGCCGTTCGTTACGGACGATAACGTCAGCATCGACGGCTCTACCCAGCCCGGCGCGACCTGTGGCAGCGCGACGAACGCCACGCGCGGGATCACAGACCGCGATCTGCGCATTGTGATCGACGGGTCTAGCCTCGCCTCGGGCGACGGATTGAGGTTCCAGTATGGAGACAGCGCCACCGTCAAGGGGCTGGTCTTCGGGGGTGCGCCCGGGAACGGACTGAATTTGGAATATGTCTATGGCACGGTGACGGTGCTGTGCTCGCATTTCGGTGTCGATGCCGCCGGAACCGCCGCTTTTGGAAACGGAGGCAGCGGCCTGCGCCAAGAGGGAGCGGATGATGCGATCATTGGCGATGGGACGATTGCTGGGGCCAATGTCTTTGGCGGCAACTTGATCGGATTGAATTTCCGCGACAACGCCGGCGACGGCAGCGTCCGGCGCAACTTCATCGGCGTCGGCATTGACGGGGTCACCGACATCCCCAATACGCTTCGCGGCATGTCTTTGGTGGATTCCGGCTACGGCACGCCAATCCAGATTGGCGACAGGACAGGTGGCGGTAACATCATCTCGGGCAATACCGGCGAAGGCGTATTCATCACGAATGGCCTGTGGGAGTTCTACGGCAACTATATCGGCACCGACGGCGCCGGATTAACCGCCGTGCCCAATGGCGGAGAAGGCATAAGAGGCACCGGCGAGTCGTTGACGCTCGGCGATGGCACGACCGCCGGACGCAACATCATCTCAGGCAACGATAGCGACGGCCTCTACCTGCGCAATTCCACAGGCACCGGCACGATCATCGACGGCAACCTGATCGGCGTGGCCGCCGACGGCTCGGCGCTCGGCAATGACGGGGCAGGCATCAACTTTTACAGTTTCTCCGGCTCGCAAGGCGCCGTGCTGAGAAACAACACCATCGCCAACAACGGCAATGACGGTGTCACGATTGTCAGCGGCGCAACGGATACCGCCGCGATCTATGCCAACAGCATCTACGACAACACGGGCCTCGGCATCGACCTGGGCGGTGGCACAGAGGATGCGAACGGCGTGACCGCAAACGATAGCGGCGACGGTGACATCGGCACGAATGACCTGCTGAACTATCCGGTGGTCAACGGATTTGCAGCGGATGGAACCACGGCGGTCGGCTATGATATCGACCTCGATGTGCCTGCGCACCCCGCCGGGTATCGGGTCGACTTTTTCCTGAACACAGCCGCCGATTCAAGCGGGTATGGCGAGGGCGAGACGCATCTGGGCGCGGTCGAACCGCTGGCCCCGGGCACCGGCCTGACGGGCACATTTACGGCCAACGCCGCCGTCAGCCCCGGCGACTTGATCTCGGCCACCGTGACTCGCATCGTCAGCGGCACGACATACGACATCACCTCAGAGTTCAGCCTTAATGTGACTGCGGGCGATCCGCTGATCGTGACCAGCACCGCCGATAGTGGCGCAGGCAGCCTGCGCGCGGCTATTACGTTTGCGAATGCCAATCCGGGCAGCACAGTAGAGTTCGACATCACCGGCGCAGGGCCACATACGATCACGCTGGCCAGCGACTTGCCCGCCATCTCTGCAAGCGGCACGATCATCGACGGCCTGACCCAGACCGGCGCGACCTGTGGCCAACTCACCACCGGCACACCCCACGATCTGCGCATCGCGCTGGACGGCAATAGCGGTGCGGCGGATGTGGGGCTGGAAGTCGCGAGCGCCGATAACGTCATCATTCGAGGGCTGAGTTTCGGCGGCTTCAACTTTAATGCGATCCGCCAGTCCTCCGCCGATACCGGCACGCAAATAACGTGCAATTACATCGGCGTAGCCCCCGACGGGACCGCGGCGACACCCGTATCGCTGGACAACACCAATACTGTCGCCGTTCGGTTGAGCGCGGGTATCGACCCCGTAATCGACAACAATCTTATCTCGGGCAACAGCGACGATCCAGATGACCGGGGCCTCTACGTGTTCAACGTGACCGGCGCCAGCGTCACCGGCAATATCATCGGCCTAGACGAGACAGGCACGGCTGCACTCGGCAACGCAAACCGAGGCATCACCGTCGACGGCACATCGAGCAGCATCACCGTCGGCGGCACGACACCCGAGACACGCAATGTGATCTCCGGCAACGGGCTTTACGGTGTGCATGTCACGACGGATGCGTCGACCATCACCCTGTTGGGCAACCATATCGGCACGTCGCTCGACGGGCAAAGCGGCCTCGGCAACGGCACTGACGGCGTACGGATCGACGGTACGGATACTGTGGCCATCGGCAATGGCACGAGCGCCGGACGCAATGTCGTTTCGGGAAATGGCGAAAGCGGGGTCTCGATCAATGCTGGCGCATCGGGTATCACGCTGCTGGGCAACTACCTCGGTCTGGCCGCCGATGGCAGTACCGATCTGGGGAACACGGAGAACGGGCTGACAGTCGCTGCCGCATCGGGCGTCACCATCGGTGATGGCTCGTCGGGCGGGCGCAATGTGATTTCGGGCAATGACATATTCGGCCTCACCGTGCGATCCACTACGACCTTGATCGCAAACGGCAATTACATCGGGACCGATGCGACCGGGCAAAGCGACCGGGGCAATAGCAATAACGGATTGCGCCTTTATTCCAATCAAGGCGACACCCCCATGAGCGGGCTCGTTTTTGCCAACAATGTGATTTCCGGCAATGATCAGGGCGGTGTGGATATCAGCTCCGGCTCGATCACCGATCTGGGCGTCAGCGTCTCGGCCAGCTTTACCGGCAACCGTATCGGGGTGGCGGCGGATGGGATGACGGCTCTTGGCAATGCGCAGGATGGCTTGAAGAATACCTCCACGACCGGCACGATTACCGTTGGTGGCAGTGGCGTTAATGACGGCAATATCATCGCTTATAACGGGCAAAGTGGCGTACGAGTCGATGGCAACGATGGCGCAACCCTCATCGTTCTGGGCAACAGCATCTATTCGAACAGCGCGCTCGGCATCGACCTGGATGACGTTGGCGTAACCCTCAATGACAGCGGCGACGGCGACAGCGGTCCCAACGACCTGCTCAACTTCCCGTTGATCGACCAGATCATCGGCTACGGAACGACGGATTTCGATTACGGCGTGACGCTGGACGTGCCCGCGCACGGCCCGGGCTATCGCGTAGACTTTTTCCTGAACAGCGCCGCCGATGCCAGCGGGTATGGCGAGGGCGAGACGCATCTGGGTCATGTCGATGTTTCCGGCCCCGGCAGTCATAGCGGCACGCTGTCGGGCAATGCGTCCGTTGGGCCGGATGACGTCATCTCGGCGACCCTGACCCGCAAGACCGGCGGCACCACCTTTGACGTCACCTCGGAATTTTCGCTAGCCACCGCCGCGCTCGCACCGACGGATAATGGCGATGCTCCGGCGAGCTATGGCGATGCGGCGCACCGGGTTGATCCGACGATCCGTCTGGGCGCGGCCATCGACTTCGACGGCGGCGCGCAAGCCTCGGCCAATGCGGATGGCGACGATTCCGACGGCACGGACGACGAGGATGGCGTCAGCATCCCGGCCCTTGCCATCGGCGGCTCGGGCACGATCAGCGTCGATGTGACCGGTGCGGGCGGATATTTGCAGGCATGGATGGATTTCGACGGCGATGGCAGCTTTGACGACCCGACCGAACAGATCGCCAATGACCTGAGCGACAGCGACGGCGACGGCACCATTCTCGTACCGGTGACGATTCCTGCCGGTGCAACCACCGCCCAGACCTTCGCGCGCTTTCGCTGGTCGACCGACTTCACGATCGGCAGTTCCGGCGAGGCCCCCGATGGCGAGGTTGAGGATTACGCCGTGACCTTCACCTCCGCCGCGACGACGCTGGCGGGGACGCTGATCCTCGACAATGGCTCGGGCGGCGGCACGGCCCATGACGGCATCCAGAATGGATGGGAGCCGGTGGTCGGCGTCGCCTCGGTCGCGATTTACGAGACAGGAGGCGGTACGCTGCTGACCGCGGCAACGGTGGATGGCGGCGGCGCATGGTCGGCCACCCTGCCCTTCGGCTTTGCAGGCGAGGTCGCGATCTTGGCGGCTCCCGCCCGCGGTTATCTCTCGGTTTCCGAGGGCGGCGTCTCGGGCTTGCCGGGTCTCTCCAACCCCTCCACCGAGGATGGCAGCGTCGCCTTTACCCCGGTTTCCGGCACCGCCTATGCCGGCATCGCCTTTGGTCTGGTTGCGGCCCCGAGCCTCAGCGCCGATCAGAACGCCACCATTCAGGCGGGGCAAGTCCTCGAACTCGACCACAGCTATACCGCCACCACCAGCGCGAGCCTGACGGTCACGCTGACCGACATCGTCGAAAGCGCCCCCGGCGCGATTTCTCTCAGCCTTTGGCATGACAGCGATTGCGACGGGTTCGTTGATACCATTCTCGGCGGGCCGCTCTCGGTCAGTGCGGGCGAGAGCATCTGCCTCGTCGCCCGCGCCCAGGCCTCTGGCGGGCTGCCCCAAGGCGCGACCCTAAGCTATACGATGCTGGCCACCACCGCCCTCACCGGCACGACCATCACCCGCGAGGACCGCAACAGCGACCGCATCACCGGCAGTGGCGGCGGACAGGGCGGCGGGGATGTCTCCCTGCGCAAATACGTCCGCAACATCACCCAGGGCACGCCGGAGGGCACCCGCAACAGCGGCGACATCGGCGATGTGCTGGAATATCGCATCGAGCTGACAAATCCCGGCGCGAACCCGATCACCAACATAACCGTGAACGATCAAACCCCGGCCTACACGACCCTTTCGGTTCCCGTGACGTCTCCCATCGCCGTCGCACCGGGGGTCAGTTGCAGCGTCACGACACCGAACACCCCGGGCTATAGCGGCCCCATCGAATGGGACTGTCCCGGCAGCTTCCCGCCGGGGGGGCTGGGGTCCGTGACCTTCCAGGTCCAGATCGCTCCTTAAACGGCATGGCGACGTGTTCTCTTACGTCGCCAGCGCCTTTGCGAGGGCATGGTAGGCGGCCTTCGGCGTGCGCGTCTGGGTCTCGAAATCCACATGCACGAGGCCAAAGCGTTTTTTGTATCCCAGCGCCCACTCGTAGTTATCGAGCAGCGACCAATAGGTAAATCCATCCAGCGGGACGCCGTCCTCAATCGCGCGCAGGGCTTGCGCCAGATGGGCGTCGATATAAGCCATGCGCTCGGAATCCTCGCGGCCTATCCTGTCGCCATTCGCCATGCCGGACTCGGTCACGACAATCGGCAAGCCCTTGGAGTATTCGCGGTGGGCCATGGTCAGAAAATGGTGCAGGCCCTCGGGATAGATCTCCCACTCCATCTGGGTTTTGGGCAGCGGCCCCGGCACATCCGTCAGATGCGGCCATGGTCCGGGTGCGGCGGCAATGCGCTTGCAGGTGTAATAATTCACGCCCAGCCAATCGAGGGGCGCGGCGATGGTATCGAAATCATCCTGCCAGCCCTCGGGCAGATAGGGCGCCAAGCCCTCCAGCACGCGCTCCGGGTATTCGCGCTTGAAAAGCCCGCCGAGGAAGAACCGGTTATAGATCGCATCGTACCGGGCGGCAGCCTCGCGCGCCTCTTCGCTGTCATCGGCGGAAAACGCATATTCGAAATTACAGACTGCCCCGAGATTGCTCATGCCAAGGCCGCGCATCACCTCGATGGCGCGGCCATGGGCGAACAGCACATGATGCATCGCCCGCGCGGTGGCCCGAATATCGCGCAGGCCGGGGGCATGATGCCCCTCGAAATGGGACAGCCAACTCACACACCAAGGCTCGTTGATCGGCGCGGCGCTGAACACGCGGTCGCCGATGCGGGACATGATCACCTCGGTAAAATCGGCGAACCAGTTGCCGATATCGCGATTGCGCCACCCACCGAGATCAGCCAGCGGCGAGGGCAACTCCCAATGATAAAGCGTCGCCATCGGCTTCAGCCCGCGCTCAAGGCACCCGTCTACCAGCCGGTCATAGAAATCCAGCCCCTCGGGATTCGGCGTGCCTCTCCCCTCGGGCAACACCCGCGCCCAGCTTGTCGAAAACCGATAGGCATCGAGACCGAGATCCCGGCATAGATCGAGATCGTCATCCATGCGGTGATAGTGGTCACAGGCAACGCGCCCATGCTCGGCGCGCACGACATTGCCGGGGGTCGCCGCGAACGTGTCCCAATGCGTCTCGCCCGCGCCGCCAAAGCCATGGCCCTCGATCTGATAACTCGACGTTGCCGCCGCAAACAGAAAGTCAGGCGGAAAGTCGGATCGGCTGTGTTTCATGGCATATACTCCGCGTTTCGGTCCCGCCGACTATGCCCGCACTCGCTTGCTGTTGACAGCGGCAACCTTCACGCACACCTTGACGTTAACGATTGGGGGCAATCGGCTGGTCGATTGGCCCTCTGGTAAACGCGGCAACGTTCCGCATCGGGAGGATCCTCATGTATCGCTTGCTTATCGGCGCAGCCGCGCTGGCCCTGTCCACGTCCCTTGCCCATGCCGACGGGCATCAACCTTTTGCCGTTGGCGAGGGCGATTTTAACTGGGACAGCTACGAGGCTTTCGCGGCCAAACACGACCTCAGCGGCCAGACGATCACCGTCACCGGGCCATGGACCGGCCTCGACAGTGAAAACGTCACGAAGGTGCTGAGTTATTTCGAGAGCGCGACCGGGGCGACAGTGAACTATTCCGGCTCGGACAGCTTCGAACAGGACATCGTGATTTCCGCCCGCGCTGGCTCGGCACCCAATGTGGCGGTCTTTCCCCAGCCCGGCCTCGCCTCCGATCTCGCCTCCCAGGGCTTGCTGACACCCCTGCCCGAGGGCACGGCGGAATGGATCACCGAGAATTACGCTGCCGGATCATCCTGGGTCGATCTGGGCACCTATGCGAACAAGGACGGCGACGAAGACCTCTACGGGTTTTTCTACAAGGTCGATGTCAAATCGCTGGTCTGGTACTCGCCCGAGGCCTTCGACGAGATGGGCTATGACATCCCCGAGACGATGGAAGAGCTGAAAGAGCTGACCGACCTGATCGTCGAGGATGGCGGCACGCCCTGGTGCATCGGGCTGGGTTCAGGGGCGGCCACCGGCTGGCCCGCGACCGACTGGGTCGAAGACATGATGCTCCGCACCCAAACGCCCGAGGATTACGACGCCTGGGTTGCAAACGAGATGAAGTTCGATGACCCCAAGGTCGTCGCAGCCATCGAGGAATTCGGCGCCTTTGCCCGCAACGACGATTACGTCGATGGCGGGGCCTCCGCGGTCGCCAGCACAGACTTCCGCGACAGCCCCAACGGCCTGTTCTCGATCCCGCCGAAATGCTTCATGCACCGGCAGGCATCGTTCATTCCGACCTTCTTCCCCGAAGATTCTGAGTCCGATTTCTTCTATTTCCCGGCTTATGAGAGCAAGGACTTGGGCCGCCCCGTTCTCGGAGCCGGAACGCTCTGGGCGATCACGAACGAGTCCGAGGGCGCGGCGGCGCTGATCGAATACCTGCAAACGCCCATCGCTCACGAAACCTGGATGTCCCTGTCGGGCTTTCTGACGCCCCATTCCGGCGTCAATACCGACCTTTATGCCAGCGAGACCAACAAGGCGCTGGGCGACGTGCTGCTGAACGCAACGACCTTCCGCTTCGACGCATCGGACCTGATGCCCGGAGAGATCGGGGCGGGCGCGTTCTGGACCGGCATGGTCGATTACGTCACCGGCAAGGACGCCGCCGAAGTGGCCGAGGGCATCCAGACCCGCTGGGACGCGATACAGTAGCAGACGACGCGCAGCCCCGGACTCGATCCGGGGCCGCGACGGATAACGCACCAAGCGGCGAGAAGCCCCGGATCAATTCCGGGGCGGAAATATCGGCCACAGCGAAGGGCGCGACCCATGTCACCACTGTTACAAGGCGTCATCACGGTCATCCTCGGGGTAGGAGGGTGCGTCGGCTATTTCTGGCTCTCGAACCTGCTGCTCGACAAGGTTCTCTTCCCCGCAAGCGGCCCCAATTCGGGCCGCAATATCAACCGGGCAAACCTCGTCAGGCCGTGGCTGTTCTTGCTGCCGGCCATGCTCGCGCTGGGGCTTTACCTCGTTTATCCAGTGGTCGGATCATTCATCCGCTCGCTCTATAACCGGGCCGGAGATAACTTCGTCGGCCTCGGCAATTACGAGACCATGTTCGCCGATGACGGCTTTCAGACCGCCCTCTTCAACAACTTTCTTTGGGTCCTCGTCGTCCCGGCGGCCTCGACATTCTTCGGCCTGCTGGTCGCGCAACTGACCGATCAACTGCGCTGGGGCAATATCGCCAAGTCGCTGATCTTCATGCCGATGGCCATTTCCTTCGTCGGGGCCTCGCTGATCTGGAAGTTCGTCTACGCCAACAGCCCCGACATCGGCATCATCAACGCGGTGCGAGACTCCTTCGGCCTCGCCCCGCTCGACGTGTTGCAACTGCCATTCTGGAACAACTTTTTCCTGATGGTGATCCTCGTCTGGATTCAGACCGGCTTTGCCATGGTGATCCTCAGCGCTGCCCTGCGCGGCATCCCCGAAGAAACGGTCGAGGCCGCGATCATAGACGGCGCGAACCCGTTTCAGGTGTTCTTCAAGATCAAGGTGCCCCAGATCAAAAGCACGATCATGGTGGTCTGGACCACGATTACGATCCTCGTGCTGAAGGTCTTCGACATCGTCTACACGATGACCGGCGGCAATTTCGGCACCGAGATTCTGCCCAGCTACATGATGGCGTATATGTTCCGCGACGACGGACGCGCGACGGCGGTGGCCTTCGTGATCATGATCATCGTCCTGCCCGTGATGATCTGGAACATCCGTCAGGCCCGTTCGGAGATGAGATAATGGACAGCATTGCCGGAAAGAAATCCGCCCTCGTCTGGGCCACCCATCTGTCGGTGGTCGCGCTGGTGGTGCTGTGGCTGCTCCCGACCATCGGCCTGCTGGTGTCATCGTTCAGGGACCGGGACCAGATTGCCGAAAGCGGCTGGTGGCTCGCCCCCTTCGCGGTGGAACAGAACTTCCAGTATAAGGCCCCGACCGGTGGCGCGGTCGAGGATGACGGCATCTTCACGCTGACCGGCAACGTCTTCGAAGATCAAACCGGCGAGGTCACGCGCTTTGGCGGCACGCGCAGCGCGCCGACGGCCTTTGCTCCCGGCGAAACCGGCGATCTGAGGCGCGACCGCACCCTGACGGTGCAGGCGGACGGGTCATATCTCTACACCTCGGCAGCGGAGATCACGCGCGAGCCAAGCATCTATTTCGCCGCCGAAACGCCGCCCGGTTTCTCGACCGATAACTATGAGACCATCCTGACCTCCGACAATATGGACCGGGCGTTTATCAACACGCTGACGGTGACGATCCCGGCGACGATCATCCCGATCCTTATCGCCGCCTTCGCCGCCTATGCCCTTGCATGGATGGACTTCAAGGGACGGGGGTTGATGATTGCGATTGTTGTCGGGCTGCTGGTGGTGCCCCTGCAACTGGCGCTGGTGCCGCTGTTGCAACTGCATAACAAGGTCGGAATCGGTCAGAGCTTTCTGGGGATATGGATGGCCCATACCGGCTTTGGCCTGCCATTGGCGATCTATCTGTTACGCAATTACATGGTCGGTCTGCCGCGCGACATCATCGAAAGCGCGAAGGTGGACGGCGCGACCGACTTTCAGGTCTTCGTCAAGATCGTGCTGCCGCTCAGTTTCCCGGCGCTGGCATCCTTCGCGATTTTCCAGTTCCTCTGGACGTGGAATGACCTGCTGATCGCCAAGGTCTTTTTGCCCTCGAACAGCGAAAGCTGGGTGATGACGGTCAAGATCGCCGATGACCTGCTCGGTTCACGCGGCGGCGATTGGGGAATACTCGCGGCGGCGGCCTTTGTGTCGATTGCCGTGCCGCTGATCGTGTTCTTCACGATGCAGCGCTATCTGGTGCGCGGATTGCTCGCGGGGTCCGTCAAGTGAGCGGTGGCCCCGACAAGGACTGGTGGCGCGGTGCGGTGATCTACCAGATCTACCCACGCTCGTTCCAGGACAGCGACGGCGACGGCGTCGGCGACCTGCGCGGCATTACCGACCGGCTCGGCCATGTCGCCAGCCTCGGGGCCGATGCCATCTGGATTTCGCCGTTCTTCCCCTCGCCAATGCTCGATTTCGGTTATGACGTCAGCGAGTACCGCGATGTCGATCCACTGTTCGGCACCCTCGCCGATTTCGACGCCCTGCTGGCCGAGGCGCATCGGCTAGGCCTGAAGGTCATGATCGACCTCGTCCTCAGCCATACCTCCGACGCCCATCCGTGGTTTATCGAAAGCCGCGCGGATCGCGAAAACCCCCGCGCCGACTGGTATGTCTGGGCCGATGCCAAACCCGATGGCACGCCGCCGACCAACTGGCTGTCGATCTTTGGCGGCTCGTCCTGGGAGTGGAGCACCGAGCGCCAGCAATACTACCTGCACAATTTTCTGACTGCTCAACCGGACCTGAACTTCCACAATCCGGCAGTGCAGGACGAGATGCTCGACATCGCCCGCTTCTGGCTCGACCGGGGCGTCGACGGCTTTCGGCTCGACACCATCAACTTCTATTTCCACGATGCCGAGTTGCGCAATAACCCGCCCTTGCCGCCCGAACAGCGCAGCGCGACCGTGGCCCCGGCGGTGAACCCCTATAACTGGCAGGATCACCTCTACGACAAGAACCGTCCCGAGAACCCGGCCTTCCTGCGGCGGCTCAGGGCAGTACTGGATGAATACCCGGCGGCGGCCATCGTCGGCGAGGTCGGCGACGGCCAGTACGGGCTAGAGCTGCAAGCCGCCTACACCTCCGGCACCGACAAGGCGCAGATGTGCTACGACTTCACCTTTCTGGCCACCGCGCCGCCCACCGGCACCCGCTTTGCCGAGGTGCTCGACGCCGTGGCGGCGGTCAATCCCGACGGTTGGAGCTGCTGGGCCTATTCCAACCACGACGTCATCCGCCACGCGACCCGCTGGGGCCTCGGCGATGCGGGATGCCGAACCTATGCCGCGCTGTTGCTCAGCCTGCGCGGCTCGGTCTGCCTCTATCAGGGCGAGGAACTCGGCCTGCCGGAAGTCGAGATTGCATTCGAAGACATCCAAGACCCCTACGGCCTTCGCTTCTGGCCGAAATTCAAGGGCCGGGATGGCTGTCGCACGCCGATGCCCTGGGTCGCCGATAACCGCGCGGGCGGGTTCTCAAGCGGCAAGCCGTGGCTGCCCATGCCGCCCGAGCATCTCGAACGCGCCGTCGCCCGCCAAGAGGATGCGCCCGAAAGCCTGCTGCATTTCTATCGCCGGATGCTCGCTTTCCGCGCCCGGCACCCGGCGCTGGCCAAGGGCGATCTAACCATCACCGACCGGGGCGATCAGCGGCTGGCCTTCATTCGCAGCCATGGCAACGAACGTGCCTTCTGTGCGTTCAACCTCGGCGCGGCAGAGCAGACCATCGCCCTGCCGTCCGGCAACTGGACACCGGCGGACGCGCCCTTTGACGGCACGCAAACGGCTTCAGACACCGTGACCCTGCCCCCGTGGCAGGCTTTTTTCGCAACGATACAATCGGGGGATTGAACCATGGCGAACCTGTCACTCAAAGGTGTCGGCAAGTCCTATGGCGGCGCGGTCGAGGTGCTCAAAGACATCAACCTCGAGATTGCCCAGGGCGAGTTGATCGTCTTCGTCGGTCCTTCGGGCTGCGGAAAATCGACCCTGCTGCGCATGATTGCGGGGCTGGAAAAGATCACCGCCGGCGACCTGCATATCGACGGCGTGCATGTAAACGACGTGCCACCCTCCCTGCGCGGCATTGCGATGGTCTTCCAGTCCTACGCGCTTTATCCGCACATGACCGTGCGCGATAACATGGCCTTTGCGCTGAAACTGGCCAAGAAAAGCAAATCCGAGATCGACACCGCCATCGACCGCGCGGCGAAGGCATTGCAACTCGAAGAATACCTCGACCGCCTGCCCAAGGCCTTGTCGGGCGGCCAGCGCCAGCGTGTCGCCATCGGGCGGTCCATCGTGCGCGACCCGAAGGTCTATCTGTTCGACGAGCCGCTCTCGAACCTCGACGCGTCGCTCCGCGTCGCCACCCGTATCGAGATCGCGCAACTGAAGGAATCGATGCCCGAATCCACGATGATCTACGTCACCCACGACCAGGTGGAGGCGATGACGCTGGCCAGCCGCATCGTCGTACTCGCGAACAAGGGCATCGCACAGGTCGGCACGCCGCTCGAACTTTATGAGACCCCGCAAAACGAATTCGTCGCCCAGTTCATCGGCTCCCCCGCCATGAACCTGCTGCCGGGACGCATCACCCGCACAGGCGATATGACCGAGGTCGAACTGCACGAAGGCCGAGGCCGGGTCGAGGCCGCCATCCCGACACCCCCCGAGGACGAAGGCCGCACCGTCAATGTCGGCATCCGCCCCGAGGATATGGCGGTGACCGAGGCGGATGCCTGCGCCTATACCGGCACTGTCGAAATCAGCGAGGCGCTGGGCGAGGTCACGCAGCTCTACTTCAATCCCACCGGCGAGCGCACAGCCCCGGTCATCGCCAAACTCCCCGGCATCCACCGCGACTTGCGCGGCCAAACCCTGTCGGTCACCGCCGATCCGGCAAAGCTGCACCTGTTCGCCGATGGCCTCTCACTGCGGTATCGTTAGGCCGGGAAGACAATCACAGCGCGCCGCATCCCGTGCCGTTTTCGTCCCGGCGAGGTCACTGAAAACGGCGGCGCGTCAAGGCTCGACAATTTTCTCTTACTTTTCCTCACTATAACGCGACGTCAGGGTTTGCGTTTTTTTCGCGTGTGCATAGACTCGCGGCGGGTCGAGGTATCGGGGCCGAAAAAGGCTCCGCCCAGCAGTAGAGAAAAAGGAAAACTTATGAAATTTGCAGTGACCACGGTGCTCGGCGCCGCAGTGACCATCGCGACCGGGCTGTCGACGCCGGTGCAGGCACAAGAACAGGTAACCGAGACCATTACCTGCCAGTCCAATATCGGCGAGCGTGCTTCCTGCGCCGTCAATGGCGAGGTCGTCAGCGCCGGTATTCAGCGCCAGATCGGCGAGAATACGCCCTGCTTCCTCAACTATACCTGGGGTTTCGAGGAAAACGGATTGTGGACCGGCAATGGCTGTAGCGCCGAATTCGTCGTGACCGTCGAGCGCGCGGCCCCCCAGCGGGTGATCGACCCCGAAGTCCTGCGCGAGCGCCTGCGCGATGCCCGCCGTGAAACCCGGCGCGTGCGCAGAGAACTGACCAAAGAGCAGGAAAGCCGCGCGCTGATCGAAGCCGAACTTGCCGAAGCCCAAGCCGCCCTTCGTGATGCCGAAGCGGGTAGAGCGGCCACTCAAGGCCAGCGCCGCAAGCGTCAACCCGCGATCCGGTCGGTCTCTCAATGCTCGAACCGTGCAGTCCGCGAGGCCACGAAATTCGGTGCCGTCAATGCGCGGGTCGCCGAGATTGTCTCGGCACGTCCGACCAAAGGCGTCTGGCTGGTGATCGGGCGGCTGCTTTCCGATTTGAACGGTGAGCGGACCGTCAATTACTTCCGTTGCTGGAGCGAAAAGGGCAAAGTCATCAATTTCGAAAACTCGATCTGATTGCCACGCGGCCATCTGCCCAGCGCGGATGGCCGCCTCTATACCGGCGGGGCGCGTAATGGCTGATCTTGAACTTCTCTCCCGACAAAGCGCGACCGCCATTGGCAGGGCACTGGCCCGGGGCCGCGCGACATCTGCCGAGCTGACCGAATACTATCTTTCTCGTACATCCCTGCCCGAGGCAGACCACGTCTTCATCACCTTGACGCCCGACCGCGCACGGCGCGAGGCGGCGGCGGCGGATGCACGGCTGACGGCGGGAAAGCCCGCCTCGGCTCTGGACGGCGTGCCGATGGTCTGGAAAGACCTCGTGGACCTCGAGGGCGAGGTGACGACCGCCGCCTCCGCGACCCGACGCGAAGCCCCGCCCGCAACCCGCGACGCACGCATTGCGGCCCGGCTGGCGGGCGCAGGGATGGTGTGCCTCGGCAAGACCAACCTGACCGAATTTGCCTATTCCGGCATCGGCCTCAACCCGCATTTCGGCACCCCGCGCAACCCCCACTCCCCCGACGTGCCACGCATCCCCGGCGGGTCATCCTCGGGCACGGGCGTCGCCATTGCCGCCAACCTCGCGCCCATCGGCATCGGCACCGATACCGGCGGGTCCGTTCGGTTACCGGCGGCTTTCAACGGCCTCGTGGGGTACAAGACCAGCGAGGGACGCATCGACAAAGACGGCGTTTTTCCCCTCTCCACCACCCTCGATACCGTTGGCCCGCTGGGACGCAGCGTCGAGGATTGCATCCTGATCGACGCCGCCTTGCGCGGGGCGGCGGTGCCCGAAGCGCGCAGGGCCACCCCCGGTGACCGGATAATCTTCGTGCCCGAAACCATCGCCCTCAATGACCTCGACCCGGCGGTGGCCGAGAATTTCGAAGCCAGCCTGCGGGCGCTGGAGCGTGCCGGGGCAAGGATCGAGCGCGGGCCTTTCCAGCCCTTCGCCGACATCATGCACCTGATCGCCGACCACGGCACCCTGTCCTCGGTCGAGGCCTATGCGATACACAAAGACCTGATCGACGGGCCGGATCGCGAGCGCGTCGATGCCCGCGTCGTGGCCCGGATCGAGGGCGGCAAGACCATGTCCGCCCACGCCTACCACACCATCCTCACCACCCGCGCGCGTCTGATCGCCGAGGCCCATGCCCAGATCGGCGACCGCGTGCTGGCCATGCCCACCGCCGCGATGACCGCGCCCGAGATCGCACCGCTTGAGGCGGATGTAACCCTGTTCAACCGCACAAACCTGAAGGCCCTGCGCAATACCAATCTCGGCAATATGCTGAACCTCTGCGGCCTCGCCCTGCCCAACGGCACCGACGGCGAAGAGATGCCGACCAGCCTGCTGCTCTCGGCGGTCGGCGGCGCGGACGATGCATTGCTCGGCTATGGGCTGGCGGCAGAGACCGCCCTCGCCCATGGCTGACGCGCCGCCGCGGGGCTTTGAAACCGCCGAGTTCGAAGCCCGCACCGTCAAGGCCCAGCGCCTGATGACTGAGGCGGGTATCGACACGCTGCTGTTCTGCACCGAACCGGAGGTCCGCTATTTCAGCGGCTTCCTCACGCCGTTCTGGCAAAGCCCAACGCGCCCATGGTTTCTGGTGCTGCCCCGTGAAGGCAAACCCATCGCTGTGATCCCGGCCATTGGGGCCGATACGATGGCGCGCACGTGGGTTGAGGACATCCGCGTCTGGGACTCGCCCTGCCCCGAGGATGAGGGCGTTTCGCTGCTGACCGATACCCTGCGCGAGGTGGGCGCATCAGTGATCGGCTTGCCCATGGGACCGGAAAGCGCCCTGCGCATGTCCCTGACCGATTTCGAACGGTTGCGCGCGACGACGGGCGCGGCGTTCGTCGATGCCGGTCCCATCGTCCGCGCCTGCCGCTTCATCAAATCCGAGGCGGAGATCGCGAAGATCGCTCATATCTGCGCCATCGCCTCAAATGCCTTCGACCGCGTGCCCGCATTGGTCAGCGCGGGAATGCCACTGGCCGAAGCATTCCGTGCATTTCGCATCGAATTGCTGGCGCAAGGGGCCGACGAGGTGCCCTATCTGGTCGGCGGGGCCGGTCAGGGGGGCTATGGCGATGTGATCTCACCGCCAACCGATGCGCCCCTGGCGACGGGCGATGTGCTGATGTTCGATACCGGGGCAAGCTGGGACGGATATTTCTGCGACTTCGACCGCAACTTTGCCATCGGACAGGCAGACGAGGCCGCCCGCAGCGCCCACCGCACGCTATACGCCGCAACCGAGGCCGCACTGGCCATCGCAAAGCCGGGCGCAACCTGCGCCGACCTCCACGCCGCAATGGTGCGCGCCATCGGCGAGGATGGCGGCGGCATCGGGCGGATGGGGCACGGGCTGGGGATGCAACTGACCGAACTGCCCTCGCTGATGCCGGGGGATAGCACTGTACTGGCCCCAGGTATGGTCCTGACCCTCGAGCCGAGCATGACGGTCGGACCGGGGCGTATGATGGTCGCCGAGGAAAACATCGTCATCCGCGAAGACGGCTCGCACTTGCTCAGTCGACGCGCGCCGGAAGAGCTGCCAGTGATTTAAGACGAAGCGCTGCCCGTCAAATGATCAAACAATTCCGGGATTACACCGTCGGGCCGCGCTTCACTCGCCTCGCTGTAAAGTGCTTTCACCGCATCGGCAATCTCATGCCGCGCGCCGGCGCCCTCGGCCATGCCGGTGTAATAGCCAAAATCCTTACGGGCGTTTTTCAGCGCAAACCGGAAAGAGGAATCATCGCCGCTTTCCATATAGGGCCGCATCCGGTCGAGGATCACGCTATTGCCCCCGCCAGCCTTCAGCACGTCGAGGAACGCCGTCCTCTCGATCCCGGCCTTTTCGGCACAAGCGAAGGTTTCCGCCATCACCGCTGCAAAGCCTAGCGAAACATAGTTATGCGCCAGCTTGGCCGCATGGCCCGCGCCGACGCCGCCCACATGGGTGATGCTTTCGCCCAAGGTGCGCAACAACGGCAGAGCCGCGTCGAAGACCGCCTGCTCGCCGCCAACGATCAACCCAAGGCGACCCTCGGCGGCTTCTTTCGGCGTGCGGGTCATCGGGGCGTCAAGGAAATGCGCGCCCTTCTCGGACAACTGCGCCGCAATCGCACGCGACGTCTCTGGCAGTGACGTCGAACAGTCGATGACTGTCATGCCGGAGCGGATCAGCGGCATGGCCTCTGCCATAACCGTCTCCACCTCCGGCGCGCCGGTGACGCAAAGGATCAAATGATCCGCACCATCAGCAACCTCGGCAATGGTGGCCATAGCCACCCCGCCCGCCTCGGCCAGTGACGTAATCGTGGCGTTCGTCTCCCGCTGCAGGAAGCGCAGGGGATGACCGGCACGCAGCACGCTGGCGGCAATGCCACCGCCCATCATCCCGACGCCGACGATGCCGACCGTGTCCATGATCGACACCTTACAGGCCGCCAACGCAGACGTACTTCACCTCCATGTAGTCATCGAGACCGTAGTGCGAGCCTTCCCGGCCCACACCGCTCTCTTTCACCCCGCCGAAGGGCGCGACTTCGGTGGAGATGAGGCCGGTATTCAGCCCCACAATCCCATATTCCAGCGCCTCGGACACACGCCAGGACCGCGCGAGATCATTGGTGTAGAAATAGCAGGCAAGGCCGAATTCGGTATCATTCGCCATCTCGATCACTTCGTCATCGGACGAAAACCGGATCAGCGCGGCCAGCGGCCCGAAGGTCTCTTCCTTCGACACCTTGGCGCTCTGCGGCGCATTCACGACGATGGTGGGCTGGAAGAAACTGCCGCCGAGTTCATGGCGCGACCCGCCGGTCAGGATTTCGCCGCCCTTGTCGACCGCGTCCTTGATGTGCTCCTCGACCTTCTCGACCCCGTCCGAGTCGATCATCGGCCCGATATTGACGCCGTCATCGGTGCCGTTGCCGACCTTCAGATCCTCGACCGCCTTTTTCAGCTTTTGCGCGAAATCGTCATAGACCGAGTCATGCACATAGATGCGGTTAGCACAGACGCAGGTCTGGCCCGCATTGCGGAATTTCGAGATCATGCAGCCCTCGACCGCCGCATCCAAGTCGGCATCGCTAAACACGATAAAGGGCGCGTTGCCGCCCAGTTCCATCGACACTTTCTTGACCGTCGCGGCGCATTGTTCCAGCAGGATCTTGCCGACCTCGGTAGACCCGGTAAAGGTCAGCTTGCGTACGATGGGGTTGGCGGTCATCTCGCCGCCGATCACCCGCGCCGACCCGTTCACGACATTGATGACGCCCTTCGGCACCCCCGCCCGCTCAGCAAGTTCGGCCATGGCCAGCGCGGTATAGGGCGTCGCCGAGGCGGGTTTGATGACGATGGTACAGCCCGCCGCCAGCGCCGCGCCGACCTTTCGCGCGATCATGGCGCAGGGGAAGTTCCAGGGCGTAATCGCGGCGACGACTCCCACGGGCTGTTTCAGGACCATAATGCGTTTGTCGGGCGACGTGGCGGGGATCACATCGCCATAGGCGCGCTTGCCCTCCTCCGCAAACCATTCGAGGAACGACGCGCCGTAGGCAATCTCGCCCTTGCCCTCGGCCAGCGGCTTGCCCTGTTCGGTGGTCAGGATCAGGCCGAGGTCGTCCTGATTTTCCATGCACAGCTCGAACCACTTGCGCAGGATATTCGCGCGGTCTTTCGCATCGCGCGCACGCCAGCCGGGCAGCGCCGCATTGGCCGCGTCGATGGCAGCGGCGCACTCGTCCTTCGAGATCGAGGGCACCGTGCCGATGGCCTCGTTCGTGGCCGGATTGTTGACGGTAATCGTCTCGCCACTGGCGGCATCGGCCCACTGGCCATCAATGTAATTCTGCTGGCGGAAAAGAGAGCTGTCTTTGAGGTGCACGGGAAATCTCCGGTTTGAAAAGGCGGGGTCTGCCTTTCATCTAACCGAACTTGACGGCGGGGCAAGCGAAAGCGGCAGTTCCGCCGCATAAGGTCACCCTCGGACTCGATCCGAGGGTCTTTTGCCGCTCGAAAACGCCTACAACGGCAGTTCCGTCGTCGCCTTTATTTCTTCCATACAGGTCAACTTTGCGGAGCAAAGATGACCCCCAACCCCCGCACCACGCTCAAGCGACAGACGTTTTCACGAGTGAAAACGTTGAGAGCGTTCGCCGTGCCTCACAATGGCAGTTCCGTCGTCGCTTTAATTTCTTCCATACTCATCAGCGACGTCACGTTGAAGATGCTGACATCCGCGATCAGTGATCGATAAAAGCTGTCGAATGCTCGCGCATCGGCGACCTGCACCTTCAGAATATAGTCAATATCCCCGGCCAACCGGTGGGCGGTCACGATTTCCGGGTGGCGGTTCACGGCGGCGACGAACTTTTCCAGCCAGTCCTTCTCATGCTGCGAGGTGCGGACGAGGACATAGAACGTCGTGCCAATGCCCACCGATTCCTGGTCCACGATGGCAACGGTCTTCCTGATGATCCCGGCCTCGCGCATCTTGCGGATACGGTTCCATACCGGGGTCTTGGAGGAGCCGACTCGCTTGGCCACCTCGTCCAGTGCCACTGTGGCGTCACGCTGGAGCTCTATCAGGATCTTTCGGTCGAGGTCATCCATCGGGTCATCTTTCCATGCGCCTTCGTGCGAACGGAATATCGTCCCGCCAAGGCGACTGCAACAGGACATCGTTCCTTATCACAGCGCTGTGTCTGGCTACTCCTGGGAAATCGTTCTAACTGCGCTCAGACAAAGCGGAGGGCACGATGCGCCATTTTCCCATCTTCCACGACCTGCGCGCCCGGCGCGTTATCGTCTGCGGTGCGACCGAAACGGCGGTGGCAAAGCTGCGCCTGATCCTCAAGACCGAGGCGCGGGTAACCGTGTTCGGGACGGAGCCGCACGAACAGATTGCGCGCTGGGCCGCCGAGAACCGCCTGACCCTGATAGAACGCCGGATGCAGCGGGGCGACGCCGTTTGCGCCGCACTCGTCTATGGCGCAACCGAAGATGCGTCGGAGGATGCGCGCATCGCCGAGTTAGGCCGGGCCTGCGGCGCGCTGGTCAATATCGTGGACAATCTGGAAGACAGCGACTTCATCACCCCGGCCATTGTCGACCGCGATCCTGTCACCGTCGCCATCGGCACCGAGGGCGCGGCCCCGGTGCTGGCGCGGCGGATCAAGGCGCTGAACGAAGAAAACCTGTCACCCGACCTCGGTATGCTGGCGCGGGTCGGTCAGTCGTTCCGTCCCCACGCTGAGGCCCTGCCCATGGGCCGGGTTCGCCGCGCGTTCTGGTCGCGCTATTACGACGAGGTTGGTCCGCGCGTGCTGGCCGATGATGGCGAGGCGGCGTTGATCCCGGCGTTGGAGAACCTTCTAAATGATGCGCTCTCAAAGCCCTCCCCCCTCGGGGGAGGATTGGGTGGGGGTTTCGCCGCTGCCGGAAATATTCTGAGTGGTGAGGCCCCCCTCCCGACCTCCCCCCGATGGGGGGAGGGGCAGAATGAGCCTGGATACGTCCATCTCATCGGCACCGGCCCCGGCGACCCGGAACTGCTGACGCTCAAGGCGCGCCGCCTGCTGCACGAGGCAGACGTCGTGATCCATGACCGTCTGGTCCCCGCCCCGATCCTCGAACTGGCGCGGCGCGAAGCGATCGTGATCGAGGTCGGCAAGACACCCCACGGGCCAAGCTGGAAGCAAGAAGACATCGACGCCCTGCTGGTCGAGCACGCCCTCGGCGGTGCCCATGTGGCGCGGCTGAAATCCGGCGATCCCGGCATGTTCGGTCGCCTTGATGAAGAGATGGACGCGCTGGATGCGGCGGGGGTTCCGTTCGAGGTCATCCCCGGCATTACGTCGGCAGCGGCAGCGGCGGCCTCGATCAAGGTGTCGATGACCCGGCGCGGGCGCAACAAGTCGGTGCAGTTCATCACCGGCCACGACATGCAAGGCTTCGCCGAGCATGACTGGCGCAGCCTCGCCGCCGAGGGCGCGACCGCCGCGATCTATATGGGCGTGCGCGCCGCGCGGTTTATTCAGGGGCGGCTGATGATGCACGGAGCCGGTTTCGACACGCCGGTCACCGCCATCGAAAACGCCTCGCGCCCGGAGCAGAAGATCGTTTCCGCAACGCTTGGCACCCTGCCTCGGGTGTTGAAGGAAAGCGGCATCATCGGCCCCGCGATCCTGTTTCTCGGGCTGTCGCCGAGGGAAGCACTCAATGCGGCCACTGTTTCCCCGGACCTGCACAACCCCAACACGGCCCCGGACCAGCGCAGCGTCACTACGCGCCGCAGCGCATCCGGGGAAGCATCGCCTCAGATCGGAGCATCGCTATGAGCAAGCTGTTCAAACCCAAGATCGTCTCGGCCAACGACCTGTTCGCGGGCGACGTTGTCTACATGAACTCTGGCTTTGGCTGGACCCGCAAGCTGGCCGAGGCCGCCATCGGCCATGACGAGGCCAGCGCCGACGCCCTGCTCGCCAAGGCCACGCCGCAACAGGAGAAGGTCGTCGGGCCGTACCTTGCCGATGTGGCACTGGACGATGACGGGCGGCCTTTCCCGACGCATTTCCGCGAAAAGTTCCGCACACGCGGCCCGTCGAACCGCACCGATTTGGGCAAGCAGGCCACCAACCCCGAACGCCGCGAACCGCTGGCGGCAAGCGGGGGGATTTGATCCACTTCTACTCCCCCCGCTTGCGGGGGGAGGTCGGGAGGGGGGCCTGTCGTCGACTCAGTTGCCCCCTCCCTAACCCTCCCCCGCAAGCGGGAGAGGGAACGCGCCCCTCACGAGGACCAATACCATGTACCGCTACGACGAATTCGATGCCGCCTATGTCAAGGACCGCGTGGATGTGTTCCGCTCTCAGGTCGAGCGCCGCATCGACGGCTCGCTGACCGAAGACGAGTTCAAGCCCCTGCGCCTGATGAACGGCCTTTATCTGCAACTGCACGCCTATATGCTGCGGGTCGCTATCCCTTATGGCACGCTGAACAGCCGCCAGATGCGCACCCTCGCCATGATCGCGACCAAGTGGGACAAGGGCTACGGCCACCTCACCACGCGCCAGAATATCCAGTATAACTGGCCCGCACTGAAGGACGTGCCCGACATCCTCGACGCGCTGGCTGATGTGGAGATGCACGCGATCCAGACCAGCGGCAACTGCATCCGCAACGTGACCTCGGACCACTTCGCCGGAGCCGCCGCCGATGAGATCGAAGACCCGCGCCCGACCGCCGAACTGGTCCGGCAATGGTCGACCGAGCATCCCGAATTCCTGTTCCTGCCGCGCAAGTTCAAGATTGCCGTGACCGGGTCTCCCAATGACCGCGCGGTGACGAAGGCCCATGACATCGGCCTGCGCATGATCCGCAATGACGCGGGTGAGCCGGGGTACGAGGTCATCGTCGGCGGCGGTCTGGGCCGCTCGCCCTTCATCGGCAAGGTCATTCGCGACTTTCTGCCCAAGGCCGATCTGTTGCCCTATCTGGAGGCAATCCTGCGGGTCTATAACCTGCAAGGACGGCGCGATAACAAGTACAAGGCACGCATCAAGATCCTCGTCCACGAAACCGGCATCGACGACTTGCGCGCGATGGTCGAGGCCGAGTTTGCGGCGATGGACGGCCCGTCCGTCGCGGTTGATCCGGCAGAAGTCGCCCGCATCGAAGCCTATTTCGCGCCGCCCGCCTTTGAGACCCTACCCGCCACCTCCGAAAAGCTGGCACAGGCCAAGGCTGCCGACGAGGAATTCGCGGCATGGGTCGACACGAATACCGACACCCACAAGCAACCCGGCTATACCATCGTCACTGTATCGGCGAAGGCCATCGGCGAGGCCCCCGGTGATCTCACGACCGCACAGATGAACGTGCTGGCCGACCTCGCCGAACGCTATGGCCATGACGAGCTGCGCATCTCTCACGAGCAAAACGTCATCCTGCCCCATGTGAAGCAGGACGACCTGCGCGTGATCCATGCAGTGCTGGCCGATGCCGGACTGGCGACGGCGAATGCCAATCTGATCTCCGACATTATCGCCTGCCCCGGTCTGGATTACTGCGCACTGGCGACGGCGCGCTCGATTCCGGTGGCGCAGGACATCCAGCGCCGCTTTGCCGACCCCGTGCGCGCGAAAGCCATCGGCGAGTTCAAGATCAAGATCTCCGGCTGCATCAATGCCTGCGGCCATCACCATGTCGGCCATGTCGGCATTCTGGGGCTGGAGAAGGCGGGCATCGAGAACTATCAGATCACCCTCGGCGGCGATCATACGGAGACGACGGCCATCGGCGACCGCGCCGGTCCCGGTTTTGCCTTCGAACAGGTTGGCCCCGCCATCGAGCGGCTGGTCGACGCCTATCTCGACTTGCGCGCAGGTGACGATGAGCGCTTCCTCGACACCTATCGCCGTCTGGGGCTGGAGCCGTTCAAGGCGGCGCTTTACGAGGAAGTCCGCGATGCGGCTTGATCCGGCGTCATCGGGCACGGTCACGCCGGACCCCGCCGCGTTGTATCAGGCGCAGTATGCGGGACGTCCGGCAGAGGGCATTCTCGCCGACGCCATTACCCATGACTTCGCGGGCCGGATTGCGCTGGTATCTTCCTTCGGAGCAGAAGCTGCCGTGCTGCTGCATATGGTGGCACAGGTGGACCGGGCGACTCCGGTTCTCTTCGGCGACACCGGAATGCTGTTCCCGGAAACGCACGCCTATCGCGATCGGCTTATCGACCGCCTCGGCCTGACGGACGTGCGGATCGTGCGTCCCAATCCGGTGGCGCTGGAGACAGGCGACCCGGCGGGGACGCTGAACGCTGTCGAGCCGACTTCCTGCTGCTTTTTGCGCAAGGTCGCCCCGATGCAGCGAGCGACCTCGGCCTTTGCGGCCACCATCACAGGGCGGAAGCGATACCAGTCGCCCACCCGCGCGGATATGGATGTCGTCGAGGCGGACGCGCGAGGTCGGCTCAAGATCAACCCGCTCTATGGATGGAGCACCCAAGACCTCGCCACCTATATGCGCCGCAACGTCCTGCCCGCGCATCCGCTCGTCGCGCGGGGCTTTGCCTCCATCGGCTGCGCCCCCTGCACGACAGCCGTAACGGCGGGTGAAGACCAACGCGCCGGACGCTGGCGCGGCTCTGACAAGACCGAATGCGGTATTCATTTCGAGAATGGGCGCATCATCCGCACCCCTGCAAACTGAGGATTACCCTATGCCCCTCGTGACCCCCGATGGTTTCGCCGATGTGCCCGAGACGGTCTATGCCAGCCTCGACACCATCGAGCACAGCAACGAACCGCTGCTGGCGGTACTCGTGCCGAATGACACCGAAGCGACGGCCCTCGCGCCCCACTTCGAGAAAATCTCGCTGCTGGCAATAGACTTTCCCAGCTCCCATGACGGGCGCGGGTTCAGCCTTGCCATGCGCCTGCGCCGCCTGGGCTATGACGGCGAGTTGCGCGCCCATGGCAAGGTCATTGCCGACCAGTTCGCCCACGCCCTTGCCTGCGGCTTCGATGCGGTCCAAATCGACACCGCCCTCGCCGCTCGTCAGCACGAGGATCAGTGGCGCGCCGTCACCGCGCGCACCCTGCCCCCCTATCGCAAAAAGCGCGCGGGGTGAGACAACCTGCGGGTTTTAAAGAAAATTTTCGGCACTCAGATTTTCCCAATACGTTGTAGATTAAAACCTTTTTTCTCCCGGTCACCGATAAAGGCGACACAACACCGGGGGAAAATTGAATGTCTGCTGATTTATCGCGCGCCATCGATCACGAGAGCGCTTGCATGTGCCCATGCTGTGCCGTTGAGAGCCTTTCGAATGAAGGCGACGTCGGGTCGAATACCCAAGGGGCGAGCAGCACGCGGGCGTTCTACTCCGACAATCAGGTCGTCGATCAACTGACCACCAACTGGAACTCGAACGGCCTCAGCCTCGCGTGGGATCAGGACGTGGTCAGCTTCACGGTCTCGAACCTCTCGGCGGCATCGGGCGGCAGTGAAGAATCCGGCTGGATGGCGATGAGCGCCGTCATGCAGGATGTGGCGCGCGAAGCCTTTGCGCTCTGGGACGACCTGATCGCAATTGATCTGGTCGAGGCCGAAGGCGACGCGAATGCCGATATGAGCTTCAACTATTCTTCATCCACGGGTGGCGGCACCTATGCCGCGCCCTCGGGCTATTACGGCGGCCAGCGGGCCGAAGCCTATTTCACCGATGTCGATATGTGGTTCGCCGATGACTGGTGGACCCACGACCAGGATAGCGACCTCGTCGGCGGTGGCTATGGCGTCATGACCTATATCCACGAGATCGGCCATGCCTTGGGCCTCAGCCATCCCGGTCAATACAACGGTTCCGCCGATTTCGAGACCGACGCGGCCTATTATCAGGACACCCGCCAATATACGACGATGTCCTATTTCAACGCGGGCCAGAGCGGCGAAGACGTCGATCATGTGGGCACGAACGGGTATTCGACCCGGTATGCCTCCACCCCGCTGTTGCATGATATTCTGGCGCTGCAAGCCTATTACGGCGCGGATATGGAGACGCGGACGGACAACACGACCTATGGCTTCAACAGCAATGCCGGGCGCAGCGCCTTTGATTTCGAACAGACCATCGACCCGATTGTCGCCATCTGGGATGCGGACGGCGTCGATACGATCGACGTATCGGGATTTGATACTGACCAGCACATCAACCTGAATGCCGGGACGTTCTCGTCGGTCGGTGCCATGACCTCGAACCTCGCGATTGCGCACGGCGCGATCATCGAGCGCGCGAAGGGCGGCAGCGGCGATGACCGCATCGACGGCAATGCCGAACGCAATGTGCTGACCGGCAATGACGGTGACGATATTCTGTCCGGCGCGGGCGGGGCCGATACCCTCTATGGCGGCGCTGGAGCCGACGAACTCGACGGGGGCAGCGGATCGGACCGCGCCGCCTATGACCGCTCCGGCTCGGGCGTGACGGTCAACCTCGTAACCGGACAGGGCAGCGGCGGCGATGCCCAGGGCGACACCCTGAACAGCATCGAACGTGTCAGCGGCTCCCGCCACGATGACAGCCTTATGGGCGATGGCGGTCGCAATGTCCTGACGGGGAATGACGGCGACGATACTCTGCTGGGCGGCGGCGGCAATGACATGCTGCGCGGCGACGAGGGGGCCGATACGCTGGTCGGCGGCGAGGGCCTCGACTGGGCGGCCTATACGACCTCCGGTTCCGCCGTCTTCATCGACTTGCTGGCGAGCACGGCAAGCGGCGGCGATGCCGAGGGCGATGTTCTGACCGGTATCGAGCGCCTGCGCGGCTCCGACCATGACGATAGCCTGACCGGCGACGCGGGCCGCAATATCCTTCGCGGCGAGGACGGCGACGACACGCTGGCGGGCGGCGACGGCAATGACGTGCTGCGCGGCGGGGCGGGGGCCGATACGCTGGTCGGCGGCGAGGGCATCGACTGGGCCGACTACGTCAAGTCAGATTCCGCCGTCTTCATCGACATGGGCGCGGGCACCGCAAGCGGCGGCACTGCCGAGGGCGACGTCCTGACCGGGATCGAGCGCCTGCGCGGCTCCGATCATGACGATACCCTCACCGGCGATGCGGACCGCAATGTCCTGCGCGGCGATCACGGCGACGATACTCTTTTCGGCGGGCTTGGTCGCGACGTCCTGCGCGGCGACGACGGCGCGGACCGGTTCGTCTTCGACGACGCGTCGGACCTTGATCTGGTCGCCGATTTCGAAGATGGCATCGACCGGCTGGTGATCGACAGCGCATCGGCCTCCAGCATCGACGATCTCTCGATTTACGAGGCAGGCGGCAATACGATGATCCGGTTCGAGGACACGGTGATCCGACTGCGCGACATCGCCGAAAACCAGATCGACGCCGATGATTTCGTCTTTGTCTGAGACGAGCGGACGGCGAGGCCACCCCCATGGCCTCGCGGTCACCGCGTCATTGAGGGGCGCAACCGCGGCCCGCGGCGCTATTGTATCCGCGAGGGCGACGCATCGAGAATACGCAGGGTCGCGCGGCGGTGGTTCGCTTCTTCCTCGGCGATCATCGCACGATGCGCGGCATCCAGAGCATCGACTCCAGCGCGCATCCGGTCGGCAAGGCCGATGACCTTTGCCGGATCGTCTGCCTCCTGCGCAAAGCTATCCAGCAGGGCACGGCGGCGCTGAAGATGGGCTTGTTCCATAGCGGACAGCCGCGCCGCATGGGCATCGTCCAGCGCCAAGAGCTGTCGGCTGGTCTCGGTCTCCGACTTGAATCCAATATCGCCAAGACCAGCGGACACACTCGCCGGCGGCGGGGTCAGAACCGGCCCTCTCGGGGTCACATCGACGGGCTGGCCGTAGGGACGGGCCGAGGGCTCAGCCACACTCTCAACCGGCGCGGTCGGCAGATATTGGAGCGGCGGCGCAAAATCGAGGGGCTGTGCCGGGGTTGGTATCGCGGCTGGATAGGTAACCGGGTCATAGACCGGGGCCTGATAAACCGGCACGAGCGCGGGCGACGCGGTCTCTCTCGCGGCACGATAGCCACTATCATCGAAGGCGGTGGGCTCGTAAGAATCATAGACCGGAACCGAATACGCCTGCTCGGGCATCGGTGCCGGACCCTGTTCAGTAACCGGTAAGTAACTACGCTCCACCCGCTCGCCGATGGCAATCGGAGCGACCCCCTGGGGCTCGTCATGGGTTGCGAATGTCTGGGCGTGGCCGGCAACACCCGTCACCAGCGCAATTCCCCCGACGATCGAGGCCGAAACCCGCGCGATATATCTGACCATGGCATCCTCCCTTGCGATTCCCCTGTTCCGCATAAGGATCATCGGAAAATGGCAAAAGTTCAGCCTCCGCGTGTCGGGCGTGCCCACGGGTTCATCGGCGGTGCCTCGGGGTGGGGCATCTCGGGCCAGTTTTTCGGGCGTCCACGCAGGGCCATGATCAGGCCAATCCCCACGATACCGGCCACGAATCCACCGATATGCGCCCAATAAGCAATACCGCCGCCATCGCTGCCAATCGCGCCGAACCCGTCGAAAACCTGAAGCCCGATCCAGACGCCGAGCACGACGAAGGCGGGCAGGCTGAACACGAGGAAAAACGCGAACACATCGACCTTCGCCTTCGGAAACAGAATGAGATAACCGCCCATCAACCCGGCAATCGCCCCCGACGCACCGAGATTGTAAACTTGGGAACCGGGATCGAGCGCAATCTGCGCCAGACTCGCCGCAATACCGGAGAGCAGATAAAACGCCAGCAAGCCGACATGGCCGAGATAGTCCTCAAGATTATCGCCGAAAATAAATAAAAACAGCATGTTACCGGCCAAATGCATGAAATCGCCATGCATGAACATCGCGGTGATGAAGGTGAACAGGTCTTCCCCCGCCATCGCCTCGGCTGGCACCAGCGCCCAATCATCATAGACCGGCCAGATCTCCGCCTGCGGCTGCAAGCCATAGCTGAGCCAGGCGAGAATATTGACCGCCATCAGCGCATAACTGACATAGGGCGTGATATTGGACGGGTTGTGATCACGGATCGGCAGCATCGTTCAGCCTCGGATAACGCGCCTCAGCGCCTTTATCGCCCACTGTAACGCCACCCGCGCCATCGGTCGACTCGGCCTTCGCCCGCGATACCCACGCAAATATGATCAATGAGGGCGAAAACGGCGCGGACTGCGCCAATCCGCAGCGTTGCGAAACCAGCGGCGGTGAGGCACCTTGCGGCCATGATAAATGAACTCGGACATTTCGCGCTGGTGCTCGCCTTTGCCGTCAGCATCGCGCAGTCGATCATCCCGATGTGGGGGGCCTATAAGGGTCAGGCTGAACCGATGCGCTTCGCCCAGAGTGCGGCCATCACGGCGTTCTTGCTCGTCGGGCTGTCGTTCGCGGCGCTGACCCATGCCTTCATCAACTCGGATTTCTCGCTCCGGATCGTCGCGGCGAACTCCCACAGCCTAAAGCCGTTCCTCTACAAGATTTCCGGCGTGTGGGGGAACCACGAGGGCTCGATGCTGCTCTGGGTGCTGATCCTGACCCTGTTCGGGGGTCTGGTCGCGGCGTTGGGCAAGAATATTCCGCCCGAGCTAAAGGCGCGGACACTGTCGGTTCAGGGAATGATCGGCGTCGCGTTTCTGGCGTTCATCCTCTTCACCTCGAACCCTTTTGATCGCCTGCCGATCGCGCCCGAGGATGGCAGCGGCCTCAACCCCCTGCTGCAAGACCCCGGCTTGGCCTTCCACCCGCCGTTCCTTTATGTCGGCTATGTCGGGCTTTCGATGCCGTTCAGCTTCGCTGTTGCCGCCCTGATCGAAGGGCGCGTGGATGCGGGCTGGGCGCGCTGGGTGCGGCCCTGGGTTTTGCTGGCCTGGGCCGGTCTGACCATCGGCATCGCACTGGGCAGCTATTGGGCCTATTACGAGCTTGGCTGGGGGGGCTGGTGGTTCTGGGATCCGGTGGAAAATGCCAGCTTCATGCCTTGGCTGATTGCCACCGCCCTGCTCCATTCGGTAATCGTGGTGGAAAAGCGCGGCACCCTGCAAAGCTGGACCGTCCTGCTCGCCATCATCGCCTTTTCGCTGAGTATTCTCGGCACCTTCATTGTCCGCTCGGGCATCATTACAAGTGTCCACGCCTTCGCCACTGACCCCGAGCGCGGGGTGTTTATTTTGGGGATGCTGGGCATTGCCGTGGGTGGATCGCTGATCCTCTACACATGGCGCGCACCGCAACTGCGCAGCGATGCGGTGTTTGCGACCATGAGCCGGGAAAGCGCACTGGTCCTGAATAACCTGCTGATGAGCGTCGCGGCGGCGGTGGTCTTCATCGGCACGCTCTATCCGCTGGCGGTCGAGTTGGTGACCGGCGGCGAGAGCAAGATCAGCGTCGGCGCACCGTTCTTCGATCTCGCCTTTGCGCCGCTGATGGTGCTGGTGCTGATCGTCATGCCCATCGGCGCGGCCCTGCCGTGGAAGCGGGGCGATTTGCCGAAGGCGATGACGCGCATCTGGCCCGCCGTGCTGCTCGCCTTCTGCGGCGGCATGGTCTTCGCGTCTTTGCGTTGGGGAGGGCCGATCCTCGCGCCCTTTGCCATTGCCCTGTCGTTCTGGGCGATTTTCGGCGTGCTGGCCGACCTCGGCGAGCGCGTAAAGCTGGGCAAGGCTCCCCTCCGCGAAAGCCTGCGCCGCCTCGCGAACCTGCCGCGTTCTGTGTGGGGACAAGCGGTGGCCCATACCGGCTTTGGCATGACAGCGTTTGGCGTGGCCGCCATTACGGCCTGGGCGTCGGAAGACATTCGCACGGCGCGCGCGGGTGATGTGATCCCGATGGCCAGCTATGAGATCGTGTTCGAGGGCGTCACGCGAGAGCAAGGCCCGAACTTCGAGGCTGATATTGGCCGGTTCACGATCATGGAGGATGGCGAAGTCGTCGGCGAAATCGCCTCCGAAAAACGCTTCTACCCCGTCCAGCGCGACCGCACGACCGAGGCCGGCATCCGCGCCAGTCTGGTCGAGGATGTCTATGTGTCCCTCGGCGACAAACAGGATGACGGATCATGGGCCGTGCGCAGCTATATCAAGCCCTACGCGAACTGGATTTGGCTGGGTGCCCTAGTCATGGCCCTCGGCGGATTGCTCAGCCTAAGCGATCGCCGCCACCGGGTCGGTGCCCCGACGCGGGCAAAGGCCAAGGCAAAAGTGGTGGCCGCGGAATGAGAGAAAACTGCTCCTACCCCGGGCGGCGCTACGGGAGCTTTCTCCGCATCTCGCGGGTCATGGCGTCACTCGCCATGACCGCTGCCCTGCTCGCCACCCCTGCCGCTGCGGTCCAGCCCGACGAAATCCTCGAAGACCCCATCCTCGAAGAACGCGCGCGGGAGTTGTCAAAGGGCCTGCGCTGCGTCGTCTGCCGCAACCAGAGCATTGACGACTCCGATGCTGAACTGGCCAAGGACTTGCGCGTTGTTGTCCGCGAGCGGCTGGTGGCCGGGGACAGCAACAGCGAGGTGCTTGACTTCGTCGTGGATCGTTATGGCGAATACGTGCTGCTCAAGCCGCCATTCACGGCGGGAAATGCCCTGCTCTATCTGGGCGGCCCGCTGCTGCTGATCCTCGGCGGCCTCGCCTTCTGGCGAATGACCCGCCAGCGCGACCTCGTCGTCACCGACAGCGCCCCATCGCCCCTGTCCGAAGAAGAACAGCGCAGGTTGGCACGACTGCTGGACCGGGACGGGTGATACGGGCGGCAACTAACAAACTATAGCGCCGCCCGCCAGTGTGCCTCTGAGACAATTGCAGGACAGCCGCTGTCGGTTCGAGTTGCGACTGCTTTCTCGATCTTGCGACCATATGAAGATTGCGCCCAGCTATCGGTTGCGTATTCACCAATAACTAGGAAGTCGGTGGACAGGGTCAGCGAACCCGCGACGCCGCCGCGTTCGATAACTGCCGCTTCGCAGACCTTCCGCTTTCCAAAACCGAACGTACCTGTGAAACAAAAACGCCGACCGCTGAAGTTAATCTCAGGAGTTGGGACGCAGAGCGGCAACGTGCTCGCTTTCAAAGCCTCACCGACTTCAAAGTCTGAGCCTGTAAATTGGGTTAGGGTCTGCAAAAGGTCAGCGCGTTCGTCCTCGTCCACAATGCCGTCAGCCATGATCTCCTCGACGCGGCGCGCTAACATCATGACCAACGGATTACCTACGACGCCTTCGCTAGCGACAAGCCACTTTTGAAGGTATTCAACCTCGGCATCCGCTAGGAAGCCGTCGGATAACATCCCACGAGCCAGACCTATTAGTTCGGCAGTCTGACGGTCGGTGAGTTCACTTCGACGAAAGCGTACCGGGTTTTGAGTCTGTACGACATCTTCCGTATCATCGACGTCAGGGTCGGGATCAAAGCTGTCAAGAAGCGCAAACAAATTTCGCTCATGAATAATATGTATCGGTAAATTTTCTTCATCTCTAAGACGAACCGCATGAGCTACGGCTCGCTTTGAGATACAATGATTTGGTGAAGTCTCACCTTCTCCGATTACAAGGAAACCTTGTCTTTCGCCAAGTGCGTCAACAACATTCCCGCCCAAGCATTCGATTAATGACGTGTAAGTTGATAGAGAGTGATGTCTCGTTGGGCCTGTAAAATTGAAATCATAACCATCTATGGAAATTTCTGGGGACGGATCACAAAAGGGTATATTCATGAAAAGCTCCTGCCTTGTAGCAGAAACTATTCGCTATTATTTAAATGCGAGCAATAGAAAAATATTCTACCGTTAATTATTTCATATTTTTCGCGATAATCGGCGATTCCGACCATTGAAGATCATCGCTCTGCTTTCGCGGAGCGACAAGCATCAAATGGGAGGTGGATCGCACCGACACGCGACGACCGCCCCCCCGGGCGGCGCGTTCCGCACCGCCCGCGGTCGTCGCTTGAGCGTGCGAGTGAGGGCTGCGCTGCCGCTCGCAAGCGTAATGTATCACCCCGCAATCGCATCCGCAGCGGGCGTATAGTCGTACCCCAGATCATCCGCGACGGCCTTGTACGTCACCTTGCCGTTCCACACATTCAGGCCGTTGGCGAGGTGAGCGTTATCGGCCAGCGCCTGTTTCCAACCCTTGTCGGCCAGCGCCAGCGCGTGAGGCAACGTCACGTTGTTCAGCGCATAGGTCGAGGTCCGGGCAACCCCGCCGGGCATGTTCGCCACACAGTAATGCACGATCTCATCGACCATATAGGTCGGCTCCGCATGAGTCGTCGCTTTCGAGGTCTCGAAACAGCCGCCTTGGTCGATGGCGACGTCCACGAGGACCGAGCCTTTCTTCATGCTTCCCAGCATCTCGCGGGTCACCAGCTTAGGGGCCGCCGCGCCGGGGATCAGGACAGCACCGATGATCAGGTCGGCCTCCATCACGCTTTCCTCGAGGTTCGCCTTGTTCGAAAAGCGGGTCTTGGCGCTCGATTCGAAGTGCATCGCGAGTTTTTCGAGCACTTCGGGACTGCGGTCGAGGATCGTCACATCGGCCCCGAGGCCCACAGCCATCTGCGCCGCGTTAAAGCCAACCACACCGCCACCGATGACAGCGACCTTACCGGGCATGACACCCGGCACCCCGCCAAGCAGGGTGCCGCGTCCGCCTTGGGCCTTCTCCAGACAATGAGCACCGGCCTGAACGGACATGCGTCCCGCAACTTGGCTCATGGGTTTCAGCAGCGGTAGGCCACCGATGTTATCGGTCACGGTCTCATAGGCGATGCAGGTTGCGCCCGAGGCGATCAGGTCTTTGGTCTGTTCAGGGTCGGGAGCAAGGTGCAGGTAGGTGTAGAGCAACTGGCCCTCGCGCAGCATCTTGCGCTCGCCGGGCTGAGGCTCCTTGACCTTGATGATCATATCGGCACGGGCAAAGATTTCTTCGGCGGTGTCGACCATCTCGGCACCAGCGGCGATATAGGTTTCATCGACCTCGCCAATGCCATCACCGGCGGTCTTTTCAACCACAACCTGATGCCCGTGATGAACGGCCTCGGCGACGCTTTCGGGCGTCATCCCGACCCGGTATTCGTGGTTCTTGATTTCCTTTGGTACGCCGATCAGCATTACAGTCCCTCCCGATTGCGATTGTAGCGTGCGTCTAACGCTTGCGTCGGAGGATTTCCTTCGATTCTTCCCGGACATTTCAATGAATTGCTGATAAATTGTCATTCAATGAGCAATATTTCGGGAAAATTGTCGAATGGATGCGACTGACACGCGAATCCTTACCGAGCTTCAGCGCAATGGCCGCGCATCTGCGGCGGAGATTGGCGAGCGGGTGAACCTGTCGCTTTCCGCCGTGCATCGCCGGATCAAAATGCTGGAAGAAAGCGGCACGATCCGGCGCTATGCCGCTGTGCTGGACCCGAAGGC